>JAPPPF010000119.1 GCA_028817665.1 Magnetovibrio sp.
GAGATGACCGGCGGCAAGCCGCCGGCCGAGGCCGTGAAGCTCTGCGAGCAGGGCAAGCTGAACGAAGCCATCGAGAAGGCCATGGCCGGCTGACCCAGCCGGACGGACCTTCGCGGTTCGAAACGTTTCGAGGGGCGGTCCGAACGCCGGGCCGCCCCTCTTCCGTGGTCCCCTATCTATGGCGAGGGCCGGCCGTCACTTGAACCGGCTGGCCTTCGGGAATCCCTTGAACGGCAACTGACCGGCCTGGGCGCGCTTGCCGACCCAGGTGGCGATCGCGGCCTCCGAGCGCGTCCCGGCGCCGGTCTGCCACGACAGCCCCTCCTTGAGGTTGAGCGTGGTCACGTCGGCCAGGCCGCCCTGGCTGTATTTCTGCAAGATCACCCCGGCGCCCCGGCTCATTTCCGGCAGCTCGTCGAGCGAGAAGATAAGCAGCTTGCGCTTGGTGCCGATCACCGCCGCGTGGTCGTGGCCGTCGCCGACGAAGGCCAGCGCCGTCGCCTCCTGACCCGGTTTCAGGTTGAGGATCTGCTTGCCGTTCTTGGTCTGCGCGGTGACGTCGTCCTCGGCGACGACGAAGCCGCGCCCGGCGTCCGACGCGATCAGCATCTTGCGGCCGCCACGGAAGATGAACATGTCGATGATGTCGTCGCCGTTCGGCAGGTCGATCATCAACCGGATCGGTTCGCCGTGGCCGCGCCCGCCGGGCAGTTTGTCGACGCCGACCGTGTAGAACCGGCCGTTGGTGGCGAAGGCGAGCAGCTTGTCGGTGGTCTCGGCGTGGATCGCGAACTTGAGCCGGTCGCCCTCCTTGAACTTCAGGCCCTGGGTGTCCTCGACGTGGCCCTTGGCGGCCCGGACCCAGCCCTTCTCCGAATAGATGACGGTCACCGATTCCTTCTCGATCATCGCCTCCAGCGGCACCACGACGGCCGTCGGCGGCTCGCCGATCTCGGTCCGGCGCTTGCCCAGTTCCGTCTTCTTGCCGAAGGCCTTCTTGATCTCGGCGATCTCGGCGGCGATCGATTTCCAGCGCTTCTTCTCGTCCTTCAGCAGTGCCTTCAGGTCCTTACGCTCCTTGTTCAGCGCGTCGTTCTCGCGCTGGATCTCGATCTCCTCGAGCTTGCGCAGTTGGCGGAGCCGCATGTTGAGGATGGCCTCGGCCTGGACCTCGCTGAGGTCGAAGGCCTTCATCAGTTCGGCCTTGGCCTCGTCGGTCTCGCGGATGATCCGGATCACCTCGTCGAGGTTGAGGTACGCCGCGAGCAGGCCGCCCAGCACCTCCAAGCGGTGCTCGATCTTCTCGAGGCGGTGCTGGGTCTGGCGGATCAGCACCTCGTGGCGGTGGTCGAGGAAGGCCTGCAGGGCCTCGCGCAGGTTCATGACGCCGGGCGTGTTGTCGGCGTCGAGCACGTTCATATTGAGGCCGAAGCGGGATTCCAGGTCTGTCTGCTTGAACAGGTGCTCCATCAGCAACTCGGCGTCGACGGTGCGGTTCTTCGGCTCCAGCACGATGCGCACGTCTTCCGTCGATTCGTCGCGGATGTCGGTCAGCATCGGCAGTTTGCGGGCGTTGATTAGATCGGCGATCTTCTCGATCAGGCGCGATTTCTGCACCTGGTAGGGCACCTCGGTGACGACGATCTGGTACTTGCCCTGGCCCAGCTTCTCCTTGGTCCAGCGGGCCCGCATGCGGAAGCTGCCGCGCCCCGTCCGGTAGGCCTCGACGATCGCTTCGCGGGGCTCGATCAGGACGCCGCCGGTCGGGAAATCGGGTCCCGGAATCATATCGACGAGCTTGTCGAAGGTGACCTTCGGGAACTTGATCAGGTGCGCCAGCGCGTCGCAGAGCTCGCCGACGTTGTGCGGCGGGATGTTGGTGGCCATGCCGACGGCGATTCCGGCCGCGCCATTGGCCAACAGGTTCGGGAAGCGCGCCGGCAGCACGACGGGTTCCTCCTCCTCGCCGTCGTAGGTCTCGCGGAAATCCACCGCGTTCTGGTCGATGCCGTCGAGGAGCGCCTTGGCCACCGCCGTCATCCGCGATTCCGTGTAGCGCATGGCCGCCGCGTTGTCGCCGTCGATGTTGCCGAAATTGCCCTGCCCGTCGACCAGCGGATAGCGCTGCGCGAACTCCTGGGCGAGGCGCACCAGCGCGTCGTAGACCGAGGCATCGCCGTGCGGATGGTACTTGCCGATCACGTCGCCGACGACGCGGGCGCATTTCTTGAAGCCGGATTCGGGGTCGAGCTTCAACTGGCGCATGGCGTAGAGCAGGCGCCGGTGCACGGGCTTCAGGCCGTCGCGCACGTCGGGAAGCGAGCGCGCCATGATCGTCGACAGCGCGTAGGAGAGGTAGCGTTCGCTCAAGGCGTCGGCGAGCCGGGCCTCGCGGATGTCCTCGGCAATGGCCGGTTTACTCATGATCTGTGTCCTGCGTCGGAAGGAAATTTCTACGTTTTCTACAAGATATAGTATCCACATGGCTCTCCACGTCAATCCATGGGAGGCCTTCGGGGGCGATTTCTGCGCTTGAAATCGCTCGCGGCAATCCCCAGGTACGGTCTGGAGACACGTTTGGCGCGGCGCCAGCGCCGCCACGGGAGGCAACACGCATGACGGTCGGTACGGTGAAGTGGTTCAATCGGAAACGCGGCTTCGGGTTCATCGAGCCCGAAGGCGGCGATAAGGACGCCTTCGTGCACATCAGCGCGGTGAAGCGGGCCGGCTTGGCCGGGCTCGACGAAGGCCAGCGGCTCGAATACGAGCTGGTGCCGCTCGACGACGGCCGCCTGATGGCCGACCAGCTTAAAGTCCTCGGGCAAGATGGCGACACGGCCGCCGAGGCCGCCGAGGCCGGGCAGACCGAAAAGGCGGACGCCGCAGACGACACCGACGAGGCCGACGAACCGCCCTGTGCGCCGGCCGACGGCGGACCCGTACAGGCCGCCTAGGCGGCCGGCTCCCGCCCTGCCCTGGCGCCGCTTCGGCGGCGCGCCCGTTCCAGCCAACGCTGCCGCGCCGCCGGAGCCAGCCCCGACTTGGTCTGGGCGAAGACGTGGCGGTCCAGGAAGTAGCCAGTCAGCTTGAGCGCCTCGGCGATCTCGCCGGGGCCGCCGGTGGCGCCGCTTTCCAAAAGGAACGGCGGCAGCGCGAGCAGCGACTGCCGGTAGGGTTCGGCGGCGGCCGCCGAGACGGCGCGGCCCGATTTCGGCGACACGTGGGTCAGGTCCTCGGTGGCGCCGGTCGCGGCGCAGCAGCGGAAGTCGAGTCCGAACCCCAGTTCCTGCAAGAGCCCCAGCTCCCACTTCACGTAGACCGTCGGCCAGGCCTCGGTCCGGATGGCGTCGAGCAGCACCTGGAAACCGTCGTACACCGGCCGATGCGTCTCGCGCTCGGGCAGCGCCACGTCGGCGACGGCGCAGGCGGCGCTCAGTCCGGCGAGCCGGTCGGCGTCGTCCAGCCATTCGGCGCTGACCGCCTCAAGCAGTTCGCAGCCGTAACTGCCCAGGTGCTCGGCGAGGCGGGCCCGCCAGGTCGCGCGGACCCGGTTGCCGGGTTGGAACAGGCCGCGCTTGCGGCGCCCCGCGCCGCCCCGGACGAGACCCAGATGGCGTCCATGCTCGGCCGTCAAGAGCGTCACGATGGCGCTCGATTCGCCGTGCTTGCGGGCCGCCAGGACGATGCCGTCGTCATGCCATTCCATGGCCGCAGTCTACCCGACCGGCGCCGGATTGGGAGACCCAAGCGTTGCGGAACGGCGGCACCCGACCCCGAAATTTCCATGCGCCGTCGCGGATTTGGCCGCATTTTTCTGGCTGGATCGCCGCGACCTTCGACAGCAAATATCCCACGCATCGTGATAGAGTGCTGAAATACAAATATATTTAGGGAATGCCGACAACGTTGCGGGGAGGTGCCACCGAATAGGAGGTGCGACCATGCGCAATCCGTTTACCGCCCACCCCCGTGAAACCCGGGCCGGCCAGGGCTACTGGGCCCACGGCTGGTTCGCGCTCCGTCACAGCCTGCTGCTCATCTGGGCCGGCCTCGCCGGCCTCGTCCACGCGGTCTTTCCCTGGTGGTTCCCGTTCTACACGGCCAACACGGTGATCCGGGTATTCGCCCGGCTGCGTGTCTCGGGGCGGCATGACGACAGTATTTCCGACGTCCTGGGCGACGAATGGCTCGCCTCGCCCTATGCCGACGCGGCGGAGTAGCTCTTGTCTCATCGACGTTTCCCGTCATGCCCGTGTCAAGTCCGGTGATGACGAGGTTATGAAAGTGCTGACACCCTAGGCGTTGAAGTCGAGGTCCCAATCGCGGTAGCGGTCGGGGTCGTCGCCCCACTTCTCGCGGACCTTGACGAACAGGAACAGGTGCACCCGGCAGCCGAGGATGTCTTCCAGTTCGGCGCGCGCCGCGGCGCCGATGGCCTTGACCTGGCGGCCGCCCTTGCCGAGAACGATCGCCTTCTGGGTGGCGCGCTCGACGTAGACGACCTGGCCGATGCGAACTGAGCCGTCGTCCTTGTCCTCCCATTCCTCGGTCTCCACCGTCGCCGCGTAGGGCAGTTCCTGGTGAAGCTGGAGGTAGAGCTTCTCGCGGGTGATCTCGGCGGCGAGCAGGCGCTCGGGCATGTCGGAGACCTGGTCGTCGGGAAACAGCCAGGGGCCTTCCGGCATCAGCCCGGCGACATGCGCCATGACCTCGTCGACGCCGTCGCCCTTCTCCGCCGAGATCATGAAGATCTCGGTGAAGACGCCGGTCGACTGCAGTTCCTGCGCGAGGCCGAGGAGCGCGGGCTTCTTCACCAGATCGATCTTGTTGATCGCCGCCATGACCCCGCGGCCGCCGTCCTTCAGTTTTCCGATGATCGCCGCCGTGTTGGCGTCGACGCCGCGTGTCGCGTCGATCAGCATGAGCACGTGATCGGCGTCGGCGGCGCCGCCCCAGGCCGCCGCCACCATGGCCCGGTCGAGGCGGCGGCGCGGTTTGAAGATCCCCGGCGTGTCGATGAGGATGACCTGCGCGTCGCCGGCCAGGGCGATGCCCAGCACCCGGGTGCGCGTCGTCTGCACCTTCGGCGAGACGATCGAGACCTTGGTGCCGACCAGGCGGTTGATCAGCGTCGACTTGCCGACGTTGGGCGCGCCGACGACGGCGATGAAGCCGGCGCGCGGCGTATCGGTGTTCACGAGGTGCCGTCCTTGCCGGTCAGCCGCGCCAGCAGTTGTTCGGCGGCGGCCTGCTCGGCGGCGCGTTTCGACGGCCCCTCGGCGGTCTCCGGCGGCGCCTCGGCGAGGCTGGCACTGACCGTGAAGACCGGCGCGTGGTCGGGGCCCTCGCGGCTGAGCGTGTCGTAGCGCGGCAGCGCCAGGCCGCGCGCCTGGGCCCATTCCTGCAGTTCCGTCTTGGCGTCCTTGCGAGGCGCCGGGTCTTCCTCGAGGAGCGGCGACCAGAACCGCTCGATGAACGCCGCCGCCGGGGCCAGGCCGCCGTCCAGGTACATGGCCGCGATCAGCGCCTCGCAGGCGTCGGCGAGGAGGCCGTCCTTTTCGGCGCCGCCGGTCTCGCGCTCGCCGTCGGACATGATGATGACCTCGCCCAAGCCGATCTCCTGGGCGACGCGGACCAGGGTCTCGCGGCGCGCCAGCGCCGTGAACCGGTAGCCGAGATCGCCCTCGGGCTCGTCGGGAAAGCGTTGGTAGAGCATCTCGGCGGCGACCAGGCCGAGCACCCGGTCACCGAGAAACTCGAGGCGCTCGTTGGAGCGGATGCGCTCGGACGTCATCGAGGCGTGGGTCAGCGCTTGGCGCAGGATCTCGGGGCTTTCGAAGCGGTGCCCGATCAGGGACTGGAGGCGGTCGAGGGCGGGGTCCCTGGGCGCCGTCATTCGATCCCCTCGAAGAACCGGCTCAGGCGCAGGCTCGACGGCCATTCCCAGAACTTCCAGGCGGCGCCGTCGACGGAGAAGAACAGGAACTCGGCGCGCCCGACCAGGTTCTCGCGTGGGATGAAGCCGACGTCGTCCAGATAGCGGCTGTCCTTCGAGCGGTCGCGGTTGTCGCCCATGCCGAAATAGTGGCCTTCCGGGACCACGTAGACGTCCGTGTTGTCGCCGTAGCCGCTGTCGGTTTCCTCCAGGATGTAATGCTCGCGCCCGCCCGGCAGGGTCTCGATGAAGCGCGGGATGCGCTGGAACTGCGCCGACCATTCGTTGCGCTCGACATGCTCGCCGGCGTGGCGGCGCCCGACCGCCTTGCCGTTGACGTGGAGGATGCCGCCCTTCACCTGCAGCTTGTCGCCGGGCAGACCGACGATGCGCTTGATGTAGTCGGTGGAGTTGTCGCTTGGCAGCTTGAACACCGCGACGTCGCCGCGTTCGGGCTCGGAGAACCACACCCGGCCCGGGATCAGCGGCAGCCCGAACGGCAGCGAATACCGGCTGTAGCCGTAGGAGAACTTGGAGACGAACAGGTAGTCGCCGACCAACAGCGTCGGCTTCATGGAGCCCGACGGGATGTTGAACGGCTCGTAGGCGACGGTGCGGATGACCATGGCGATGGCGACGGCGATGACCACCGTCTTCAGGGTGTCCTTCCAGCCGCCTTCCTCGGGATTGGCCTCGTCCTTGTCGGCGTCCACGTCGGTTTCGATCTCGGCCATGCGCGCTGGCGCCTTCCCGGCTTGGTTAGCAGAAACCGGCCCCCGGGGCCGGCTGAAATCGCCGCCGATATGGCCAGCACCGGCGTTGAGTGTCAAGGATCATCGCGGGCTTCGATGATCACCACGGCGTTGGCCATGGGGTACTCGTCGCTCTGCGAGACGAAGACCTCGGCGGTCATGCCGTCGGGCGTCAGGCTCTCGAGGCGGGCCAGCGCGCCGCCGGTGATCTTCATGTAGGGCTGGCCGGTCGGCAGGTTGGCGACGACCATGTCGCGCCAGAACACGCCCTGGCGGAAACCGGTGCCCAGCGCCTTCGCGCAGGCCTCCTTGGCGGCGAAGCTCTGGGCCAGCGAAGCGGCGGGGTTTTGGCGGCGGAACGCCTTGGCCCGCTCGCTCTCCGAGAACAGGCGGTTCAGGAACCGTTCGCCGAAGCGCTCCAGGGTCTTCTCGATGCGGCGGATGTCGCAGAGATCGGTGCCGATGCCGAGGATCATGTCGGAGCGCCGGGTTCCGTTCAGGCGCTCTTGGCGCCGCCCGTCTCGGCCCGCGCCTGATCCATCAGCGCGCGCATCCGCTTGATGGCGCTTTCCAGCCCGCCGAAGATCGCCTCGCCGACCAGGAAGTGCCCGATGTTGAGTTCGACGATGCTCGGGATGGCGGCCACCGGGGTCACCGTGTCGAAGGTCAGGCCGTGGCCGGCGTGGCATTCGAGGCCGACGCGTTCGGCGTGATCGGCGGCGGCGACGATGCGGGCCAGATGATCGCGCCGCTCGACCTGGCGGGCGTCGCAATAGGCGCCCGTGTGCAGTTCGACCACCGGCGCGCCCAAGGCGACGGCGGCGTCCAACTGCGCCGGGTCGGGCTCGATGAACAGCGACACGCGGATGCCGGCGGCCGTCAATTCGTCGACGTAGGGTTTCAGGTGGTTGTGGCCGCCGATCGCGTCGAGGCCCCCTTCCGTGGTCCGCTCCTCGCGTTTCTCGGGCACCAGGCAGGCGGCGTGCGGCTTGTGGCGCAGCGCGATCTCGAGCATTTCGTCGGTCGCCGCGATCTCCAGGTTCAGCGGCACCACCAACTCGTCCATGAGCCGGTCGAGGTCGCCGTCGGAGATGTGGCGGCGGTCCTCGCGGAGGTGCGCGGTGATGCCGTCGGCGCCGGCGCCCTCGGCCAGCTTGGCGGCGCGGACCGGATCGGGGAAGCCGCCGCCGCGCGCGTTTCGGATGGTCGCCACGTGATCGATGTTGACGCCGAGGCGGAGCGCGTGAGCGCGGTTGATGGTCATGACGTCTGCTCCTTCTGTTCACCGCCCCGCCGGCGCTTACCTTTCCTCGCGCGGCGCGCCAAGCGTGCTTTCTGATAACCCTCGACCATCTTCTTGAGCGGCACGTAGAAGACGATCCAGGTGACGATCATCGTCGGCACGCTGCCCAGCAGCATGGGCCAGAATACCGGCCCGGCCGTCTCGACGAGGAAATCCATGTCGCCGGAAACGACCGCTTCGAGCATGTTACCGAAGAGCGCGCCGAAATCCAGGTCTTCCACCGAACGGCCGCCCTCGCCGGCCCCCATCCAGTGGCCGACGTTGTAGATCCAGACCCAGATG
>JAPPPF010000089.1:0-2516 GCA_028817665.1 Magnetovibrio sp.
ACGTGGGCTCGGGCCGTTCATGACCCGATGCGGGCCAATTATTCATTTGCAACGATCGCGTCGGCTTCGACTTCGACCAGCCATTCGGGATTAACAAACCGTGTGACCTGCATGATTGTATCGACGGGTTTTGGCTCGCGGCAAAACTTTGCCCGAACATCGATGACAGACTTCCAATCATCGATATTTGTCAAGATGATCCGGGTTCGCACGACATCATGCCAACCTGACCCTGCCCGTTCCAACGCATCGCCGATAATCTCGAAAATCCGTTCAGCTTGGCGACCCGCATCACCAACGCCAACGGTCTTTCCATCGGCATCCACAGGGGCCGTTCCGCCAACTGTTATGTAAGGCCCCACCCGGACAGCCCTTGCGAACCCAACGATCTCCTCCATCGGGTTTCCGTTCAAAACCAACTCCCGCTTCATCGCCCTTTCCTCCGAAAGCGTTGATTAGGAAGTCTTGCTCAGTCCAGTGCTCGGTGCAATCTGCAATGAGACAACGAATGTCTGAAAATGGCACTTCGCGGACTCATTGGAACAAGCAAAATCCCGACCGCACTCCGCCCGAAAGCGGCCGCGCAGAGGCGCATGCAGGTAACGATGCGGCCGGCTATTTCTTGCCCACCGGCGGCGGCTGGTCGCGGGTGAAGACCCAGGATTTCCCGTCCGAGAGATCGTCGCGGTATTCGTAGCCGCCCCATGAGAAGTCCTTGAGGCCGTCCGGGGTCTCGACGCGGTTGGTGATCATGTGCCGGGCCATGGCGCCGCGGGCCTGCTTCGCGAACATGCCGATGACCCGCGACTGGCCGTCCTTGATCTCCTTGAACACCGGCGTGATCACCGGCCCCGCGAGCTCCTTCGGCCTGACCGCCTTGAAGTACTCGTTCGACGCGCAGTTGACGACGGTCGGGTCCTTCTGGCCGTCGAGCGCCTGGTTCAGGGCGGAGGTGATCCGGGTGCCCCAGAAATCGTAGAGGTCGGTCTTGCGGGGCGGCTTGAAGCGCGCCCCCATCTCGAGGCGGTAGGGCTGGATCAGGTCGAGGGGCCGGAGCACTCCGTAGAGGCCCGAGAGGATGCGCAGGTGGTCCTGGGCGTAGGCCAGGTCCTTCTTCGAGAGGCTCGCGGCCTGCAGCCCGACGTAGGTGTCGCCGTTGAAGACCAGCGCCGCCTGCTTGGCGTTGCCGAGGTCGAAGGGCGTCGTGAAGTCCCGGTAGCGCTGGTAGTTGAGGTCCGCCAGGCTGTCGCTGAGCTTCATGGTCCGGGCGAGCTGGGCGCGGCTCAGGCGGCGCGCCGACTTGACCAGGATCTCCGATTGGCCGAGCAGTTCCGGCTGGCTGTGGTCGCTCAGGGTCGTCCCGGACTCGAAATCGAGCTTCTTGGCGGGCGAAATCAGTGCAAGCATGAAGGGCCTCTTGAATGGAAATGCCGTAGGCTAAACATATAGGGCGTAACCGGGCTTGAACAACAGCCGACACGGGAGATTTCACCGAATGATCGTCGTCTACGGACTGAAGAACTGCGATACCTGCCGCAAGGCCTTGAAATGGCTGGCCGCCGAGGGCCTGGACCACCGCTTCCACGACGTCCGCGCCGACGGCCTCGACGGGGCCGAGATCGACCGCTGGCTCGCCGCGGTCACGTGGGAGACGCTGTTGAACCGGCGCGGCACCACCTGGCGGAAGCTCCCCGACGCCGACACCGACGGCGTCGACGAGGCCCGCGCCCGCGCCCTGATGCTCGACCACCCGGCCCTGATCAAGCGCCCGGTCTTCGACGACGGGGCGCGCGTGATCGTCGGCTTCAAGGCCGACCAGCGGGCGGCGCTGAGGGGGTAGGGCGATGATGCGCTTGAGCCGACGCCAATTCAGTCAGGGGCTCTGCGCCGGCGCGCTCGCGGCCGCCATGCCGTTCGCCGGCGGCGCCGCGATGGCGGAAACCATGACGGCGCGGGCCCGTAGGCTGCTCGGCGCGCTCACCGACGCGCAGCGCGAAGACGCTTTGCTCGCGTTCCAGTCCGAGGCCCGCCGCGACTGGCATTTCTTTCCGCGCTCGCGCCCCGGCGTCACCGTCGGCGGCATGGCGGCGCCGGCCTGGGCGGCGCTCAGGGAGTTCCTGGCGACGCTGTTCAGCGCCCAGGGGATGGAAAAGGTCGACGGCGTGATCCGGTTGGAAAAGGTGCTCCACGATCTCTCCTTCTTCTCCCTGTTCCGCGACCCGGGCAACTACGCCGTCGTCTTCTTCGGCGAACCCGACGCCGCCAGGGCCTGGGGCTGGCGCTTCGAGGGCCATCACCTGTCGGTCAGCGCCACGGTGGTCGCGGACCTCGGCGTCGCGGCGACGCCGGCCTTTTTCGGCGCCAACCCGCAGACCGTGCCGGCGAAGCACGAGCACGCCGGGCTCCGGGTGCTGGCGGCGGAGGAGGACCTGGCCTTCCAACTGGTCCGCGGGGGCCGCGGGGGGGGGCGGGGGCGGGGCGGGGGGGCGCGGGGCCCGGGGGGGGGGGGGGTTTTG
>JAPPPF010000089.1:2526-8257 GCA_028817665.1 Magnetovibrio sp.
GAGGAGGACCTGGCCTTCCAACTGGTCCGCGGGCTCGACGGCGCGGCGCGGGCGCGCGCCGTGATCGCCGACGAGGTACCGGAGAACATCGTCGCCGGCCCGGGCCGCGAGCAATCCATCAACACCATCACCGGCCTGCCCGTGGCGGCCATGACCGGGGCCGCGCGCGGGCTGGTCGAGAAGCTGCTCGACGCCTACCTCGGCAACATGACGGCCGAGATCGCGGCGCGCGAGACGGCGCGGGTCCGGGACGCCGGCTGGCAGGCGCTGCACTTCGGCTGGTCCGGCGCCACCGAGCCCGGCAAGCCCCATTACTACCGGCTGCACGGCCCCAGCGTGCTGATCGAGTACGACAACAGCCGCAGCGGCGCCGACCACGTGCATTCGGTCTGGCACAATCCGACGGACCTGTTCGGCGCCGACATGCTGAAGCGCCACTACGCGGCCGGCGGCCACTAGAGGAGGAGAGGGCGGTGAGCGAGCAGTTGATCGAGATCCCGGCGCGGTCGGGCAAGGCGGCGCACGTGGCCGCCGGCGAGGCGGTGAGCGTGATCAATACCCACGGCCAGCAGGTCGTCGACACCTGGGCCTTCAACGCGGGAGACCTCACTGAGTTCATGTCCATGGAGGCGACCCGGGTGCAGGTGCAGAAGCTGATGCTCGACGTCGGCGACAGCTACGTCACCAACCGCCGCCGGCCGATCCTGACCATTACCGCCGACACCTCGCCCGGCATCCACGACACCCTGATGGCGGCCTGCGACCGGCACCGCTACGAACTCCTGGGCGCCCCCGATCACGACAACTGCACCGACAACCTGGCCGCCGCGCTGGCCGAGATCGGGCTCAGCGCCGGGCTCACGCCGAGCCCCTTGAACCTGTTCATGAACATCCCCTGGACCGCCGCCGGCGGCCTCAGCTACGAGCCGCCGGAAAGCAAGCCCGGCGACGCCATCACGCTCAGGGCCGAGATGGATTGCGTCGTCGTCTTCTCGACCTGCCCGCAGGACCTGGTGCCGGTGAACGGCGCGAAATGCGTGCCCGTGGAGGCGCATTTCAGGGTGGGGTAGGCGGCGGCGCGGCGCGGGGGTGCCGGCGGATGGCGCATGGCGGCGCATCGCGCGCCACCGTCATGCCCGGGCGCGACCCGGGCATCCACGACTTGAACGACCGCGAGACCGGACGAAGACGTGGATCACCGGGTCGAGCCCGGTGATGACGGTGGGCATGCCGGCAGCCGAGCCCTAACTTGTACGATTATTGTTCTATTTTAATTGACAAATAGGCTATTAACAGGATAGTATTCTTTTTTTTTAACGGAGTGTATCCCATGCCCCTCAACCACAGACAGGAACGGTTCTGCCGGTTCTTCGTCCATTACGGGACCGCCGCGACGGCGGCGCGGGAGGCCGGCTACGCGCGGCCGTCGGCCCACAAGACCGGTTGGCGGCTGTTGCGGGTGCCGGGGATCCGGGCCCGCATCCGCGAGATCCAATCGGAGATCGCCGAGCACCGCGACCTCGCCGAGCGGACCGCCATCGGCAAGCTGCAGGTCGTCTACGAACGCGCCCTCGAGGACCATCAATTCCACGCCGCGGCGCGCGCCGCCGATTTGCAGCTCAGGATCCAGTGCCGTCACGGCGAACGGGCGCCGGCGGCCCGGTCCCGGATTCAGAGCCCGACCCGCGACCAAGCCGGCGCCGCCGCCGGCCGATGCGAACGGAGGCGGCCGAATTCGCACGCCGGTTCGCGAACCTCCGCGCTCCCGGGTCCCGGAAATCCGCCGCTTCGGCCGGCCGGCTAGGGGCGGATGCGAAGTCTTGCGTATCGATGTCCAGCCTTGCGTATGATTTCCACGGATGTGAAGCGCCGTGAACGGCGGTGCCGGCCGGGGCTCAGCCGGGCAGGACCTTGCCCGGGTTCATGATGCCCTTCGGATCGAGGGCGTGCTTGACCGTGCGCATCAGGTCGAGGGCGACGGCTGGCTTGTACTTGGCGAGGTCGTCGAGCTTCAACTGGCCAACGCCGTGCTCGGCGCTGAAGCTGCCGTCCATCTCGGCGACCAGGTCGTGGACGATGACCTTGAAGCGGCTCCATTGGTCGAGGAACTCGGCCTCGTCCATGCCGATGGGCTGGCTCAGGTTGAAGTGGATGTTGCCGTCGCCCATGTGGCCGAAGGCGCAGGTGCGCAAGCCCTCCATCTCGGCCTCGACTTTGCTGCTCGCGGTGCGCACGAACTCGGCGACCCGCGAGACCGGCACCGAGACGTCGTGCTTGATCGACGCCCCCTCGAACTTCTGGGTCTCCGGAATGGCCTCGCGGAGCCCCCAGATGGCGGCGGCCTGCGCCTCCGACTGGGCGACCACGGCGTCGACGATGACCTCGTCCTCGAGCGCCTCGGCGAGCACGCCCTCCAGCGCGTCGCGCGCGGTGTCGTCGTCGGCCAGGTTGGAGACCTCGATGATGGCGTAGGCGGGGTAGGTGCCCTCGAGCGGGTTGGAGGTGCCGTGGCCGTGGTCGAAGACCGTCTGCATGGCGAAGGCGTTGGCGTACTCGAAGCCGGTGACCATGTTGCCCATGGCTGTCGAGGCCCGGGTGAACAGCGCCAAAACGGCTTCCGGGCTGGCGGCGCCGACCAGCGCCGTCTCGACGCGCCGCGGCCTCGGGTAGAGCTTCAGCACCGCTGCGGTGATCACGCCCAGCGTGCCCTCGGCGCCGATGAACAGGTGCTTCAGGTCGTAGCCGGTGTTGTCCTTCCTGAGCCGCGTCAGGTCGTCGTAGACGCGGCCGTCGGGCAGCACCGCCTCGATGCCGAGAACCAGGTCGCGGGTGTTGCCGTAGCGCAGCACCTGGGTGCCGCCGGCGTTGGTCGACAGGTTGCCGCCGATCCGGCAGCTGCCCTCGGCGCCGAGGCTCAGGGGGAACAGGCGGTCGGCGTCGGCCGCCGCCTTCTGCAGGTCGGCCAGGATGCAGCCGGCCTCGACGGTCATCGTGTTGTCGACGGGGTCGATGTCGCGGATCCGGTTCATGCGGTGGGTCGAGAGCACGATGCCGCCGTCCGGCACGCCGCCGCCGACCAGGCCGGTGTTGCCGCCCATGGCGACGATGGGGAGGCCGGCCTCGGCGCAGATCGCGACGACCCGGGCGGTCTCCCCGGTGCTCGCCGGACTGACGACCAGCTCGCAGCGGCCGCGCCACAGGCCGCGGGTCTCGGTGATGAAGGGTTCGATCTCGTCGGCGGCCTCGGCGACGCCCTTCGGGCCGACGGCGTCGCGGATCGCGTCGAGGTGTTGGCGCAGGTTTTCCATGCCCCGGATTTAAGGGGCCTTCGCCGGAGAACGCAACACGCGGCGTTTCATTCCGGCGGCGGGATTACTATGGAAATATCGCCATTAGTCATATATCATAGGGCAGATATATAACTTATAGGTGAATCGCATCACCCGCCGGCGGCCCGGGCCCGCCGGGAGCGGAAGGAAGGCATGGGACAGACGGCGTTGAAACCGGCGGCCGGGCAGGCGGCGGCGTTCGATATCCGGGCGCCGGGCCGGCGCTCGGCCGACACGCTGTTCCAGCAGGCCTTCGAGCACGCCTCGGTGGGCATCGTCCTGCAGGCGCCGGACGGCGATACCCGGATCTGGGTCAACCGGGCGTTCTGCGAGATGGTCGGGGCCACCGAGCAGGAGCTCCTCGACGAGCCCTACGGGCGCCTCACCCATCCCGACGACCTGCCCGAAAGCCAGCGCCTGAGGCGGCTCCTGATCGAGGGCGAGATCGACCGCTTCCATCTCGAGAAGCGCTATCGCCACCGCGCCGGGCACGTCGTCTGGGGCAGCGTCAACGCCTCGATCATCCGAGACGACGACGGCGAGGTGCTGTTCTACCTCAACTACATCCAGGACATCACCGAGCGCAAGGAGGCCGAGCACGAACTGCGCGAGAGCGAGCAGCGCTTCCGCAACCTGATCGAGGGCTCGCTGCAGGGCACCTGCATCTCGCGGCTCAAGGACCGCAAGCCGCTGTTCGTCAACCAGGCCTTCGTCGACATGTTCAGGTTCCCGTCGATCGCCCAGGCGCTCCTGATCGGCTCGACCCTCGACTTCGTCGCGCCGCACGACCGCGCCCGGATCACCGAGGTGCGCCGCCGCCGGCTCGCCGGCGAGCTGCCCTGGGGCAGCGTCGAGTTCGACGGCATCCGCACCGACGGCGACGTCATCCACGTCCAGGGCATGAGCCGGCGGCTGACCTGGCACGGCGAGGAGGCGGTGCAGAGCTCCTATATCGACATCACCGACCGGCGCCGGGCCGAGCGCGCCTCGGCCCGGGCCCGCGAGCTGGCCGAGATCGCGAACCGCGCGAAGACCGAGTTCCTGGCCAACATGAGCCACGAGTTGCGGACCCCGCTGAACTCGATCATCGGCTTCTCCGACATCCTCAAGGACCAGGTGTTCGGCCCGGACGCCCAGGAACGCTACGTCGAGTACGCCCACGACATCAATTCGTCGGGCCGCCACCTGCTCGACCTGATCAACGACATCCTCGACGTCTCGAAGATCGAGGCCGGCGCCATGGACATGGCGGTCGAGGAACTGGACGTCGCCGTCGAGGTCTCGTCGGCGGCCCGGATGATCCGCGAGCGGGCCCGCAACGCCGGCGTCCGCCTGGCCTGCGAGATCTCCGTCGACGCGCCGAAGCTGTTGGGCGATTCGGTCCGGATCAAGCAGGTCCTGCTCAATCTGCTGTCCAACGCCGTCAAGTTCACGCCCGGCGGCGGCGCCGTCACGGTCGCCGCCGACGGCGACGGCCGGGGCGGGCTCAGGATCGCGGTCCGCGACACCGGCATCGGCATCCGCTCGGGCGATCTCGGCAAGCTGGTGCTGCCCTTCGTCCAGGCCGACACCTCGCACGGACTGACCCAGGAGGGCACCGGGCTCGGGCTGACCCTGGTCAAGGCGTTGACCGAAATGCACGACGGCACCCTGAGGATCGAGAGCGAGCTCGGCCAGGGCTCGGTCTTCACCCTCAGCTTCCCGGCTCACCGCTGCATCGCCCGCGGCGCCTAGAAGGCGCCGTCGGCCCGCATGATCCGGAAGGCCTCGGCGATGCAGCGGCAGTCCGAGAGCGCGTCGTGGGCGTCGCCGGGCGGCGGAAACCCCATGGTTTCCGGCAAGCGGCTGCTCATCAGCGGCCGCCCCGGCTCGCCGAGGAACGCCGCGATGGCGGGCGTCGTATCCCGAAACAGGGCCGCCGGCAGGTCGAAGGCGACGCCGGTCCGCGCGCAGTTGGCGCGCAGGAACTCGCCGTCTTCGCCCATGGAGTAGACCGCCGTGGCGGCGCCCAGAGCGGCCCGCATCCGCCCGACCGCCTCGGCCAGGGCCAGGCCGTCGCGCTCGACGGCGGCCTGGGTCAGCCCGGTCAGCTCGATGAAGTAGTCGCTCAGTTCCGGATTGATGACCGGCCGGACCAGGACCTGCATGGCGCGGACCTCGGGCAGCGCGGCCGTATCGGCGAGCACCAGGAGCCCGATCTGCACGACCTCGCGGAACTCGCCCGGCGCGTTCCAGCCGCGTTTCCACGACCCTTCCCAGGCGGTCCATTCCATGTCGAGGACGGCGATTTCCGGGTCCGCCGTCACCGCCTGCCTCCGCCGGCCGCGGCGCGCCGCAGCCGGTCGATGCTGGAGCGGCCCCACCCGGTCTCCGGCACCGACATCACGGCCATGCCGTCGTGG
>JAPPPF010000078.1 GCA_028817665.1 Magnetovibrio sp.
GTTTTTCACGCTCGTCCCGCGGCGGCGCCCCCGGCCCGCGCCGCCTGTTGATTGGAATTTCATGCTCGACGCCATCGCCAAGAAGATTTTCGGCTCCGCAAACGACCGGTTTGTGAAGCGCCTGCAGCCGACGGTCGACGCCATTAACGGCCTCGAAGCCGAGCTCGAAGCCCTGAGCGACGACGATTTGAAGGCACGGACGCCGGCGCTGCGCGAACGCCTGGCGAACGGCGAAGACCTCGACGACGTCCTCGTCGACGCCTTCGCCACCGTCCGGGAAGCGGCCAAGCGGACCCTCGGCCAGCGCCATTTCGACGTCCAGTTGATGGGCGGGATCATCTTGCACCGCGGCATGATTTCGGAAATGAAGACCGGTGAAGGCAAAACGCTCGTCGCCACCCTTCCCGTCTACTTGAACGCGCTCGCCGGAGACGGCGTCCATGTGGTCACCGTCAACGACTATCTGGCGCAGCGTGACGCCGAGTGGATGGGGCAGATATACAAGTTCCTCGGCCTGAGCGTCGGCTGCATCGTCCACGGCATCGATGACGAGGAGCGCCGCCAACAATACGCCTGCGACGTGACCTACGGCACCAACAACGAGCTCGGCTTCGACTACCTCCGCGACAACATGAAGTTCTCGCTCGACGACATGGTCCAGCGCCCCTTCAATTTCGCCATCGTCGACGAAGTCGATTCGATCCTCGTCGACGAGGCGCGGACGCCGTTGATCATTTCCGGCCCGACCGAGGATAACTCGGAGATCTACCAGGCCGTCGACACGATCATTCCGGACCTCGATCACGAGAACGACTACGAAAAGGACGAAAAGGCGCGTTCGGTGGCGTTCACCGACGCAGGCAACGAGCACGTCGAGACCCTGCTGCGCGAGGCCGGCCTGCTCAATGAAGGCACCCTGTACGACATTCACAACGTCTCGCTGGTTCACCACGTCAACCAGGCACTGCGCGCCCACACCATGTTCCAGCGCGATACCGATTACATCGTCAAGGACAACCAGGTCATCATCATCGACGAGTTCACCGGCCGCATGATGGAGGGCCGGCGCTACTCGGAGGGCCTCCACCAGGCCTTGGAGGCCAAGGAAAAGGTCGATATCCAGAACGAAAACCAGACCCTGGCGTCAATCACGTTCCAGAACTATTTCCGCCTCTATCCGAAACTCGCCGGGATGACCGGCACGGCGATGACAGAGGCCGGCGAGTTCGCGGAGATCTACAATCTCGAGGTCATCGAGATTCCGACCAATGTGCCTTGCGTCCGCGACGACCAGGACGACGAGGTCTACCGCACGGCGGCGGAGAAATACGACGCCATCATCGATCAGATCATCGATTGCCAGACCCGTAAGCAGCCGGTCCTGGTCGGCACCGTCAGCATCGAGAAATCGGAACACCTGGCCGAATTGTTGAAGCGCCGAAAGGTTACTCACAGCGTCCTGAACGCGCGCTACCACGATCAGGAAGCGCTGATCATCGCGCAGGCCGGCGCGCCGGGTTCGGTGACCATCGCCACCAACATGGCCGGCCGCGGCACCGATATCCAACTGGGCGGCAACCTGGAAATGCGGGTCAAGCAAGAGGTCAACGCCGAACCCGGCACCGAGAGCTACGACAACGGCGTCGCCGCCATCGCCTCCGAAATCGAGGCGAACCGCGAAGTCGTGCTGGAAGCCGGCGGGCTGTTCGTGCTGGGCACCGAACGCCACGAGAGCCGGCGCATCGACAACCAGTTGCGCGGCCGCTCGGGCCGGCAAGGCGATCCCGGAACGTCGAAATTCTACTTGTCCCTCGACGACGACCTGATGCGCATCTTCGGCTCCGACCGGATCGACGGCATGCTCCAGAAGTTGGGACTCGAGGAAGGCGAGGCGATCATTCATCCGTGGGTCAACAAGGCCCTGGAGAAGGCGCAGCAGAAGGTCGAGGCGCACAACTTCGAAATTCGCAAGAATTTGCTCAAGTTCGACGACGTCATGAACGACCAGCGCAAGGTCATCTACGAACAGCGCAAGGATCTGATGTCGACGGAGGACGTTTCCGCCGAGGTCGCGGACATGCGCCACGAAGTTATCGCCGGCGCCGTCGCCCGCTGCATCCCCGAGAAGGCCTATGCCGAGCAATGGGACATGGATGGCCTTCACGAGGAGGTTCTGCGCATCCTCGGTCTCGACCTGCCGGTCCAGGATTGGGCCAAGGAAGAAGGCATCGCCGACGCGGAAATCGAGGAACGCTTGATCGTCGCCGCCGACAAGAAAATGGCGGAGAAAGCCGCCACCTACGGCCCCGAGGTCATGCGCGGCGTCGAGAAGAGCCTGCTACTGCAACTTCTCGACCAGCTCTGGAAAGAACACCTCCTGACCCTCGATCACCTGCGCCAGGGCATCGGACTCCGCGCCTACGCCCAGCGCGATCCGCTGAACGAATACAAGCGCGAGGCCTTCGACCTGTTCGAGGAAATGCTCGACGCCCTGCGCGAGCGGGTGACCCAGGTCCTGTGTCAGGTGGAACTGCAGATGTACGACCCGGACGAGGATTTATTGCCCCGGGGGCCGCAGGAGACGACCGAATCGCGCTACGACCCCTCGCAGATGGTCGCCGACGATGCGGAATTGGCGGAGTATCAGGAAACCGTCGCCGCGGTGCCGCTGCATCGGCGCAAGGAAGCGGAGCACGTCGATCCCGAAGATCCCGAGACCTGGGGACGGGTGCCGCGCAACGCCCCCTGCCCGTGCGGATCCGGAAAGAAGTACAAGCACTGTCACGGCAAGGTCGCCTGAGGCGGCGGCTGAATTTCCGGAGGGGGAATGGATTTTTCGCTGACCGACGAACAACGTGCCATCGAGGACGCCATCGGCCAGATCATGGCCGATTTCGGCGATGACTACTGGCTGAAGAAAGACGCCGAGGGCGGATTCCCCGAGGAGTACTACCAGGCCATGGCGGCCGGTGGCTGGCTCGGCGTCGCCTTTCCCGAGGACGTCGGCGGCTCCGGCCTCGGCATCGCCGACGCGGCGGTGATGATGCGGGCGATCGCCTCGTCGGCGGGTGCCATGTCGGCGGCCTCGGCGGTGCACATGAACGTCTTCGGCCCCAAATCGGTGGCGTTGTTCGGCACCGACGAACAGAAGCAGCGCTGGCTGCCGCCGATCATCGCCGGCGAGCAGAAGACGGCCTTCGGCGTCACCGAACCGAACTCCGGCCTCGACACGGGCTCGCTGACCACCAAGGCCGAGCGCACCAACACCGGCTACGTGGTGCACGGCCGCAAGGTCTGGATCTCGACCGCCCAGGTCGCCGACAAGATCCTCTTGCTCGCGCGGACCACGCCGAAGGACGAATGCGAACGCGGCATTGACGGGTTGTCGCTGTTCTACACGGACCTGAACCGCGATTACTGCGACGTCCGGGAAATCGACAAGATGGGCCGCAAGAGCGTCGATTCGAACGAGATTTTCATCGACGGCCTGCCGGTCCCGGCCGACGACCTGATCGGCGAGGAGGGCAAGGGCTTCCGCTACATCCTGCACTCCATGAACCCAGAGCGCATCCTGATCGGGTCGGAGGCCGTGGGCATCGGTTTGGAAGCGGTGCGCCGTGCCGCCGAATACGCCGGCGAGCGTGAGGTTTTCGGCCGCCCCATCGGCATGAACCAGGCGATTCAGCATCCACTCGCCGAATGCTGGGCCGAACTGCAGGCGGCTTGGCTCATGTGCCAGAAGGCGGCGACCCTATTCGACCAGGGCGAGTCCTGCGGCGCCGAGGCGAACGCCGCCAAGTACCTGGGCGCCGAAGCCGGGTTCAAGGCGGCAACCCAGGCGGTCATGACCCACGGCGGCATGGGCTTCGCGAAGGAATATCACGTCGAGCGTCTGATGCGCGAGGTGATGATCCCCAGGATCGCGCCGGTCAGCCAGCAGTTGGCGCTCTGTTTCATTGCCGAGCGGGTTCTCGGCCTCCCCAAATCCTATTGATCGACATTCGCCCCGTTGGCGAGTTTTTAAGCTGGCCGACGATGCGCGTTTTACGGGATAATCCCTGATGCCCGATATGGATCAGGCCCGCGCCGTTCTCCGCTCGACCTTCGGTTTCGAGGCCTTCCGACCGGGTCAGGAAGACATCGTCGCCGCCATGCTCGCCGGCGACAACGTGCTCGCGGTGATGCCGACGGGCGCCGGCAAGTCGCTCTGTTTTCAGATTCCGGCGTTGCTCCGCGACGGCGTCAGTATCGTCGTCTCGCCCCTGGTGGCGCTGATGACCGACCAGGTGGCAGCGCTCCGGCTCTCCGGCGTCGAGGCCGAGACCATCAACTCGTCGCGCAGCTACGACGACAACGCGGCCAGTTGGCGCCGCGTCGCCGCCGGCCAGACCAAGCTCCTCTACATTTCCCCGGAACGCCTGATGACCGAGCGCATGCTGGCCGCGCTCGGGCGCCTGCCGGTGAGCCTGATCGCCGTCGATGAGGCGCACTGCATCTCGCGCTGGGGCCCCGCGTTCCGGCCCGACTACGAGGACCTGGCCCGGCTCGGCCAGTTCTTCCCCGGCGTTCCCCTGGCCGCCCTGACGGCGACCGCCGACGAGGCGACGCGAAACGACATCACGGCGAAGCTGTTCGGCGGCGGCGGCCGGGTCTTCGTCGCCGGCTTCGACCGGCCGAACATCCGCCTCGGCGTCGCCATGCGCCGCGACCGCAAGCGCCAGCTGCTCGAATTCGTCCGGTCGCGGCCGGCGGACAGCGGCATCGTCTACTGCCTGTCGAGGAAACAGACCGAGGAAACGGCCCGCTTCCTGGCCGGCGAGGGCCTCCGGGCGCTTCCCTACCACGCCGGCATGGACGCCGCCGCCCGCACCGCCAACCAGAACGTCTTCATGACCGAGCCCGGCGTCGTCATGGTCGCCACCATCGCCTTCGGCATGGGCATCGACAAGCCGGACGTGCGCTACGTCTTCCACGCCAGCCTGCCCGGCACCATGGAGGCCTACTACCAGGAGATCGGGCGCGCCGGGCGCGACGGCGCGGCGGCGGAAGCGCTGATGCTCTATGGCCTCGACGATCTCCGCATGCGCCGCATGTTCATCGACCAAGAGGACTCCGACGCCGACCACAAGCGCCGCGAACACAAGCGCCTGGACACCCTCGTCGCCTATTGCGAGTCGCCGAGCTGCCGGCGCCAGGCCCTGCTCGCCTATTTCGGCGAGGCGATCGCGCCCTGCGGCAACTGCGACGTCTGCCTCGACCCGCCGGAGCTCGCCGACGGCACCGACGCGGCCCGCCTCGCCGCCCGGGTGGTCCGGGCTACCGGGCAGGTCTTCGGCGCCGCCCACCTGGTCGACGTGCTCCGCGGCGCCGACACGGAGAAGATCCGGAAGTCCGGCCACGACAGGCTCAAGGAGCACGGCGCCGGCAGGGAGACGCCGAAGGAGGAGTGGCGCTCGTTGATCCGCCAGATGGTCGCCGCCGGGCTGTTTCAGCTCGACGTCAAGGGCTACGGCGGGCTCAGCCTGACCGACAAGGCCGCCGGCCTGCTCGCCGGCGACGACGCCTTCCATTACCGCCTCGACGCCTTCAAGGCGGGCGGCGCGAAGAAACCGAAGCCGGCCGTCGCGGCCGCCGACCTGAGCGCCGCCGAGGCCGACCTGTTCCAGCACCTGAAGGCGCTGCGCCTGGAGTTGGCGCAGGCCCAGGGCGTGCCGCCTTACGTGATCTTTCCCGACAAGGCCCTGGCCGACATGGCGGCGCGCAAGCCCCGCACCGCCGACGACTTCGCCCAGGTCCACGGCGTCGGCAAGGCCAAGCTGGAGAAGTTCGCGGCGCCGTTCCTCGGCGCCATCGCGGATTTCCTGGAGGCCGGTCCCGGCGCCTGATCAGGCCAGGCCGGTCTTGCCCATGGCCAGGTACTTGTCGCGGCGGCGCGCCTTCAGGACGCCGCCGTCCTCGTTCAGCAGGCCGGCCAGGGCCGCGTCGACGGCGTCGGCGAGGCCGGCGATGATCTGATCGGGCTCGCGGTGCGCGCCGCCCATGGGTTCGGCGACGACCGTGTCGATGACGCCGAGTTCCAGCAGGTCCTGGGCCGTCAGCTTCAGCGCCGCGGCGGCGTCCTGGGCGTTGTCGCCGCTGCGCCACAGGATCGAGGCGCAACCTTCCGGCGAAATCACCGAATAGATGGCGTGCTCCAGCATCAGCACCGTGTTCGCCGTGGCCAGGGCGATGGCGCCGCCGGACCCGCCCTCGCCGATGATCACGCTGACCAGCGGCACCTTCAAGTTCAGGCAGGTCTCGATGGAGCGCGCGATGGCCTCGGCCTGGCCGCGCGCCTCGGCGTCGACGCCGGGATAGGCGCCGGGCGTGTCGATCAGGGTGACGACCGGCAGCTTGAAACGGTCGGCCATGTCCATCAGGCGCTGCGCCTTGCGGTAGCCCTCGGGCCGGGCCATGCCGAAGTTGTGATTCACCCGGGCGTCCGTGTCGGCGCCCTTCTCGGTGCCGATGATCATCACAGTGCGCCCCCGGAACCGGCCCATGCCGCCGACGATGGCCTGGTCGTCGGCGTAGGCCCGGTCGCCGGCCAGGGGCGTGAAGTCCTCGATCCACGCCGCGATGTAGTCGACGGCGTGCGGCCGGTCGTGATGGCGCGCCACCTGGGTCTTCTGCCACGGCGTCAGCTTCGAGTAGGTCTGGCTCAACAGCTTGTCGACCTTGGTCTGCAGCTTCGAGACCTCGTCGGCGATGTTGACCTCGCCGGACCCGCTCAAGTGCCGGAGTTCCTCGATCTTGCCCTCGAGCTCGGCGATCGGCTTTTCGAAATCGAGATAGTTATGCATGAGCGATCTCTATCACGGGCCGCGGCTCAGACCAACGTCACTTGTTCTTTTTCTTGGGCTTCGCCTTGCCCTTGGCCGGCGCCGCCTGGGCGGCCTGCGCCTTCTCCGCCTTGGCGATCTGGCGGGCCTTCTTGACCATCACCTCGGCCTGGCGGATCGAGGCGATGTCGATCAGCCGGCCATCCAGCGCGACGGCGCCGCGGCCCTCCTTCTGCGCCTGCTTCATGGCGGCGAGGATGCGCTTCGCCTTGGCCACTTCCTCCTTCGACGGACTGTAGACCTCGTTGGCCAGGGCGATCTGCGACGGGTGGATCGCCCACTTGCCCTCGCAGCCCAGCACCGCGGCGCGGAACGCCTGGGCCTTGTAGCCCTCCGGGTCCTGGAAATCGCCGAACGGGCCGTCGATGGGCCGAAGCCCGTTGGCCCGCGCCACCACCACCATCTTGGTGATCGGGTAGTGCCACATGTCGCCCCAGTGGACGTCGCGGTTGCCCTCAGAATCCGGGTCCGTGAGCACGTGGTAGTCGGGGTGCGGGCCGCCGATGCCGGTGGTCCGGGCCTTGGTGGACGCGGCGTAGTCGGCGACGCCGAAGTGCAGCGATTCGTTGCGCGGGCTGGCGGCGCCGATCTCGGCCAGGTTCTGCATGCCGAGCGCGGTTTCGATGATGTGCTCGAAGCCGATCCGGTTCTTGAAGCCCTTCGCCTGCTCGATCTGGGTGACCATCATGTCGACGGCGTAAACGTCGGCCGCCGTGCCGACCTTCGGGATCATGATCAGGTCGAGCTTGTCGCCGGCCTGCTCGACCACGTCGACGACGTCGCGGTACATGTAGTGGGTGTCGAGACCGTTGATCCGGACGGAGACCGTCTTGCCCGACCAGTCGAGGTCGTTCAGCGCCTCGATGATGTTCTTGCGCGCCTGCGGCTTGTCATCGGGGGCGACGGCGTCCTCGAGGTCGAGGAACACCACGTCGGCTGGCGATTTCGCCGCCTTCTCGAGGAACACCGGGTTGGATCCGGGCACCGCCAGTTCAGAGCGGTTCATCCGCGCCGGCGCCTGATCGACGATCTTGAAACTCATGCGAATTCTCCTTGTTCGTCCGGCCCGTGCCGGGACCGGTTCTGGGCCCGGAAAATGCGCGACTTCACCCGGTCTTTCAAGCAAGCCGTTGCCTTGCCCGGGGGAAGGCGTGCTACAACCCCGGTCGAAAAACCGGAGCCGAGAAACCGGGAATCCCGGGAGGAGACCCCGCCATGACCACCAAGCCCGTGCTTTTGATCGGCCGCAAGCTGTCGGCCGCCGTCGAGGAACGCGCCCAGCGCGACTACGACGCCCGCCTCAACGCCGACGACCGGGTCTATTCCGCCGACGAGCTTCTGGAG
>JAPPPF010000011.1 GCA_028817665.1 Magnetovibrio sp.
CAGAATAAGCCAAAATCTCTCAATCAGCCTGGACCACTTTTTTCAGGGCAGGTCACCCTCGGCGGGATTTAAATGAAAGCCCGAAGCGGCAACGCTTCGCACTCGACGACGAACGGCGCGCCTCCGGGCGCGCCTTTTGTTTGGCGCCCGTTGGCCTTAAAAAAGAGATCGGGCGGACGAACCGAATCGAAGGGGGCAGGGGTGACCGAACCCAATGGGCATGACGGACGGCGGACCGGCGACGACACGGCCGGCTGGGCGGCGCTGGCGACGCTCTATCACAACTTCTTCACGGGCTTGATCCTGACCATCGCGTCCCGGGCCGGGGCGGAGACTGCCGGGACCTGGAGCTTCAACCTGTTCCGGCGCCAACACCTGAACAAGTTCCTCTCCAGCTTCGAGAAGCTCGGTGTCGCCGGACTGCCGCACGCGGTCGCCGCGACGCGCTACCATTTCCTGTCCAACCGGATCGGCGGGGTCGAGGTCGAGTACATGGAGGAATCGGACACCAAGGCCTGGATCCGGTTCCCGCACCCCCGGTGGATCTACGAGGGTCCGGCCATCTGCGGCGTGCCGCTGGAGGTCGGGCACGGCTATCTCCGCGGCTGGTACGCCTACAATGGCGTCAGCCTGGGGAACCCGCGCCTCGGCTTCGTCTGCACCAGCCAGGACGTCACCGCCGAGTACGGCTTCGCCGGGTACTTCATGGAATACGACCGCGACCTAGCCGAGGACGAGCGGCTCCGGTTCGTTTCCGATGAGACGCCGCCGCCCTTCGATCCAGCCGCCGCGCCCCGGCTCGACCCCGAGGTCTGGACCCCCGAGAGACTGGCCAAGGCGCAGCGCAACTACGCCATGGAGTACGTGAAATCCGGGCTTTGGGAGCTCGACGCGCTGGTCGGTCACGAGACCGCGCTCGAGCTTTCCCTGATCACCGCCAAACTCATCGGCCGTCAGTACTATCACCGGCTGCTCGATGTCCTGGGCCGCGACCGCGCCGATACGCGCCCGGAGGCCTTCGCCGAGTTCATGACCACCATCGCGGCCGCACACGGCGACCGGGCGGAGTGGCGGGCGGCCGCCGACGGCGTCGAGATCAGCCAGTCGGGCTGGCGCCTGGTTCGCGGCCTGGACGCCCCGCCGGCGCTCATGTTCGAGGCCTGGAACGGCCTTTGGGAGGGGTGTCTCAACGTCCATGACCGCCGTCTCTTCCTGGAGACGCCGGACCAGCCCGCCGGCCCCGACGGCGCCATCCTCTGGAGGGTCGGTTAGGTGGCTGCGAACCGGTGGCGGATCGGCGACGTCACCGTCAGCCGCGTCGTCGAGATCGAGGCGGTCGGCGGGCTCGGCCGGTTCCTGCCCGCCGCGACCCGCGACGCGGTCCTCGAAATCCCTTGGTTGCAGCCGCACTTCGCCAACGAGGAGGGCCGGCTCAAGGCCAGCATCCACGCCCTGATCATCGAGACACCGGATGCGCGGATCGTCGTCGACACCTGCATCGGCAACGACAAGCAGCGCGGCGTGCCCGCCTGGCACATGATGCAGACGGCGTTCCTCGACGATTTCGCCGCCGCCGGGTTCGCGCCGGACGCTATCGACGCGGTGCTGTGCACTCACCTGCACGTCGACCACGTCGGCTGGAACACGCGGCTCGTCGACGGTCGCTGGGTGCCCACCTTCCCCAACGCGCGCTATCTGATGGGCGCCGACGAGTTCCGGTTCTGGGAGGGGCGTGGCGACGATCCCAACTTCGGGCCGGTGTTTTCTGATTCCGTGAAGCCGGTTTTCGATGCCGGCCTGGTCGATTTGGTCGCCACAGACCATCAGGTGGCGCCCGGCGTCACCCTGGTGCCGACGCCCGGCCACACGCCGGGCCATGTCAGCGTGTTGATCGCGTCGAAGGGCGAGGAAGCGTTCATCACCGGCGACATCCTCCATCACCCGTGCCAGCTGGCGCATCCCGAGTGGGGCGCCATCGTCGACGAGGATCCCGGCCGGGCGGAGCGCACCCGCCGCGACATCTTCGAGCGTTTCTCGGAAACCCCGACGCTGGTCATCGGCACCCATTTCGCGGCGCCGACGGCCGGGCGCTTGGTCAGGGACGGCGACGCCTACCGGCTCGACGTCTGATCGGCGCCGTCGTCGTCAGGCGGCGGTGCGCGCCGGCCAGGCCTCGATCTCGGCGGCGGCCGGCGGTGGCGACATCAGCCGCACCCGCAATTCGTCCAGCCGGAGCGCCAGATCGAGCAGTTCGCGCGCCTCGGCCTTGTCGTGGAACCGAGCTTCCGAGGCCAAGGCCAGGGCCGTCTGATTGAGGGTCGCCGCAAGGCGGTTCTTCCGCAAAATCCGCATGACCGTTCTCCCTTATGGGCCGGTGATCAGAATCATGGTTAACGAAAGTTAAAATGGCCATGTGACGAGAATGTGACGACATCTCAACATATTGATGGCAGTGCGTTTCAACGGCGAAATGTTGTGGTTGTGTGGTCGTCCACAGGTTCTCGATTCTCGACCCTTTGCGAGTCCCGGCGGCCATGCTATCACCATTGGTAGGCGGAATATGGAGGGAAGCGTCGATGGCTGAAGAGTTCCACTTCGAAGATGTTGAAGCGATTCGGCCCGCGGTCTTGCCATATGGCGTGATGATCGCCACCGCCGATGCGGTTTCCTTGGTCGAGGCGTGGCTCGACGACCATTGCGATGGCGCCTGGAATCTTGAGGTCGAAGGCCTCGGCGACGACCTGATGAAGAAGGAGCTTCGCATCTCTTTCGAATTGGACGCCGACAAGACCCGTTTCATCAGCGATTACGCCCAGGCCTAACCGGCGAGCGAGGCCCGATGCGGCCCAACACACAGCTCAAACGTAAGTTCCCGGCCTTGGCCGCGGCGGTTCTCGGCTTGGCGCTCGGCGGCTGCACCTCTGACGAGATCAAGGATTTCCTCCATGTGACCGGTAAGGTCGCCTACGACACCTTCAAGAACGCGAGCGGTTCCGGCGATGACCATCATTGACGCGATCCGGCCGGAGCAGGTGCCGGCCATGGGGCTGGCGGCGGCGCTGATCCTTGGTTTCCTGGCCGGGTGCGCGGTCACCGGGGACGCCGACGAGGTCTCGGTCGAGCATCCGGCCCATCAGTTCCTGGTCGCCGAGATCGCCGCCGACAGGCATTGCCGGAGCTTCGGCCGGGTGGCGCGGCATCTGCAGACCTCGCCGGCGCAACCCTCAGAGATCTTCAAGCTGCAAAGCCGGGTCAGCCTGTTCGCCTGCGAAGCCCCTTGACCGGCCGCCCGCGTCGGCGCACATCATCGTCATGAGCAAGTTGTCCCGAGGTTGGATCGCCGCCGGCGTCCTGGCGCTGCTGATCGCCCTGTTGATCGGTTTTCTGGCGGTCCGCTACCCCGAAGCCCTGGCCGGCCGCGACGGCCAGATCAGCCTCACCCACAGCCTGTTGATCCTGGCCTTCGTCGGCGGCAGCCTGTTCTTGCGCGGCCGGCTGCCCGTCGGCCACGTGGTCCGCTACGCGCTCATCTGGGTCGCGCTCGGCGCCGGACTGGTGCTCGCCTACAGCTTCCGCTTCGAGGCGGCGTCGTTGGGCGAGCGGGTGATGGCCGAGTTGGTCCCGCACCGCGGCCAGGAAACGGCGGCGGGGGTCGTCATCCGCGCCGGCGACCACGGTCATTTCGTCGTCGAGGCGGAGGTCGACGGCCAGCCGCTCCGGTACCTGGTCGATACCGGCGCCAGCGACGTCGTGCTCAGTCCTGCCGACGCCGACCGCCTCGGCTTCGACCGCGCGGCCTTGGATTTCAGCCGCACCTACCGGACCGCCAACGGCACCGTCAGGGGCGCGCCGGTGCGCCTCGGGCGCATCGCCATCGGCTCCGTCGTGGTCGAGGACGTGCGCGCCTCGGTGAACGGCGCCGAGATGCAGCGTTCGCTCCTCGGGATGAGTTTCCTCAGCCGATTGCGCGGCTACGAGGTCCGCGACGACCGCCTGATACTCAAGCCATGATGTCCCGGCGGTCGGCCAGGGCCGCGTTCTCGGCGCGGATCCGGATTCCGAGGACGATGCCGTTGAGAAGGGTGAACGCCAGGGCGATCCCGTAGGCGCCGAAGATCGCCGGCAGCGTCGCGATTTCCCCGGCGACGATCCAATAATTGGGATGCCTGAGGTAGCGATAGGGCCCGGTCTTGATCAGCGGCGCGCCGGGCAGGGTGATGATCCGCGTCGTCCAGTACCGCCCGAGCGCCGCCATCATCCAGACGCGCGCCGCCTGCAGGCCGATGAACGTTCCCAGGAACGGCGCCGAAATGGGCGCGTCGGCCGGCACCGCGACGGCCAGGCAGGCCAGAAACGCCACGTGCACGGCGACGATGAGCGGATAGTGGCCGGCACCGTGCTCGCGCCCGCCGGCAGCGATCAGGCGTTGGGCGTTGGCGCGTCCGTAGACGGTCTCCGCCAGCCGCTGCGCGCAGACCAGGCCGATGATCAGGTAGGCGTAGCTCATGGCATCCGGATGGTCGCGAATCCGGCGGTGAACCCGGGCCCCAGCGCGGTCATCAAGTACCGGCCCGGGCGCGCGGCCGCGAGGCTCTGTTCCAACACGAACATGACCGACGCCGCCGACATGTTGCCGAAGTCCCGGAGCGTGCGGCGGGTCAGGTCGAGGCCGCGGTCGGTGCAGCCGAAAACCTCTTCGAGCGCGTCGACCACCTTGGCGCCTCCGGGATGGCAGATGAATCCGTCGACGTCGTCGAGGGTCAGGGCGCCGTCGGCGAGATAGGCGGCGACGGCGGCGGCGAAGTCGCGGCGGACGATGGTCGGGATGTCGCGCGAGAAGACGACGCCGAGACCGTCGTCCTCGACCGACCAGCCCATGACGCCGAGGGAATCGGGCCAGGTGTGTTCGCCCCAACCGGTGATCGCCGGGCCGTCGCCGGCGGTGGACAGCAGCGCCGCCGCGGCGCCGTCGCCGAACAGCGCCGAGGCGATGACGTTGCTCTTCGAGCGGTCGCGGGACCGGAAGGTCAGGCCGCATAGCTCGACGACGACGAGCAGCACCAGCCGGCCCTGCCGGGCCCGGGCGAGGTCCGCGGCGCGGCCCATGCCGAGCACGCCGCCGGCGCAGCCGAGCCCGAACACCGGCAGGCGCTGGGTGTCCGGCCGGAAATCCATTTCCGAGAGCAGCCGGGCGTCGAGACTGGGCGTCGCGATCCCCGAGGTCGAGACGGTGACCAGGCAATCCACCTCGGCCGCCGCGACGCCGGCGGCGGCCAGGCATCTCTCCGCCGCGTCGGCGGCGAGGCCGGTCGCGTGCTTGATGTAGAGCGCGTTCTTGTCGCGCCAGCCGGGCGCCGTGTCGTACCAGTCCAGGGGCACGCAGGAGTAGCGCGTGTCGATGCCGGCGTTGTCGAAGGCCGGCAGCAGGCGGTCCATGGCGGCGGCCCGGCCATTGAACCGCCGGGCCGCCCATGCCTTGACGTCGGCTTGCGACAGGGCATGCGCGGGCACCGCCGTCGCCACCGCGCGGATGATCGGATCCTCGCTCATGAGGTGATTGTCGCACGCCGGCCCGCTCCGGCGCGGTGCCGAAGCTTCAAATTCGCGTGAGAGCTAGTGGACGGCGGTGTCCGGCGGACGGTCCTCCGCCAGCAGGTCCTCGGCGACCTGGGCGACGCGCATCCACACCGCGTGGCCGGCCTGGTCGCCACGATCGGAAAGGTGGTCGGCGCGGATGCTGGCGCCCATGGGCGCCATCTCGCCGTACTCCTCGATGAGCAGGCAGGCGGTGCGGACGATGTCGGCGTTGCTCGGCATGGCGCTCAACGTCCCACGATCTCCGTCATCTTGACGATCTCGTTGATGTTCACGCCGAGGCGGTCCTCGATGACGATCACCTCGCCGGTGGCGACGAGGCGGTTGTTGGCGTGAATCTCGATGTCCTCGCCGACGCTGCGGTTGAGCTCGACGACGGCGCCGCGGCCGAGTTTCAGAATCTGGCTGATCGGCATCATCGCCGTGCCGAGGACGGCGGTGATATCCACGTCCACGTCGAGCACGGCGTCCAACTGGGTGACCAGTCCGTCCATGCCGAGCGCGTCACCGACGGTTTCCGGAGCTTCGTCTTCAGCCATGGTCCATCCTGTCCGTTCGGGCCCATCGTCGCACGATGCCGGCGATTATCGGCTCCGCGACGTTAATCGCCGGTTAATGGCGGCGATTCGTGCCCAGTGTACCATATCGCGGCCCATCGACCCTCAGATTCCGCCGCCCTGGTCGATGATTCCGGTCAACGTCTCGACCCGGTTCAGGAGCGCGTGCAGCGCGGCGTCCTCGTAACCGTGCTGTTCGAGCTGGCGCACCGTGTTCATCAGGTAATCCCGGTTCAGGCCGGCGACGCCTTCCGCCTTCATGATCATTTCGGCCGCCGCCTCGACGCCGAGATCGCCGGAAAAGTTCGGGTGGCCGGTATCGGCGACGAAGGTATAGGCATCGACCGTCCCCATGGCGCCCTCGACGGGAAGCACGATGGGGCGGTAGGCGTAGCCGATGAGCTCGCGTTCGTCGAGATAGGCGACGGTGGCGTCCCAGTCGGGCGGCGCGACACGGAACGCCGCGCCTTGGCAGGCGCCGCCGGCGCTCAATCCGAGAACCAGGCCCGGCACCTCGGGCGTGCCCCGGTAGTGGTGCGAGAGGATGCAGAAGGCGCGGTGGTAGCCCGGCAGTCTGGCCGCCTGGCGCTCGACGAAGACGAACCCCGGGTTCCACATCAGCGAGCCGTAGCCGAAGACCCATTCCGCCGCGGGCGCCGGATCCGTCACCGCGTCTTGCGCCACTCCCAGGGCATTTGGAAGGTGCCGCGCCAGAGGCCGCGTTTCGCCGCCCTGGCCTTTTCCTGGATGGCGGCGTAACCGGCCGGGTCGCCCGGGCTGACCACCGCCCAGCCGGTGTGCACGAGGTTGGTGCCGACGTCGAAGCCCTCCGCCTTGCAGGTGCCGATCCAGGTGCCGTCGGCGGCGGTGTCGCGGCGCGCGCAGGCGACGGCGACCGGGGCGATCAGGTCGAGCAGGGCGGTCCTGGAGACGTTTCCGCAGTCGATCTCCTTGTTCGGCCATTGGCATCGCTGGCCGAGCTCCGGCGCGTCGATGCCGAACAGCCGGATGCGCTGGCCCGCGACGATCAGGGTGTCGCCGGAAACGACCTCCGCGCGGCCCACGGTGCGGTCGGCGGCGGCGGCGGAGCCGGCGAGCCCGGCAAGCACGAAGCCCAGGACCGCCAGCAGGCCCGCCGAAACGGCGGTCAGGTGCCGCCGGCTCACGCCGCGGCCAGGGCGCGGTCCAGAAACTCCAGCCGGTCCTGTCCCCAAAAGAGCTGATTGCCGAGAAGGTAGGAGGGCGCGCCGAAGACGCCCGTGTCGAGGGCGTCCCGGGCGTTCTGGTCCCAGGCGGCCTGGATCTCCTCGGTCTCCGCCGCGGCCATCAGGGCCGGGCCGTCGAAGCCGCGCTCGCCCGCGATGGCGAGCAAGGTGTCCTTGTCGGCGATGTTGCGTTCCTCGGCCCAAACGGCGGTCAGGATGCCGTTGACCAGCGGGCCGCAATCGAGCCCCTGCTGCTTCGCCGCCACGACCATGCCGGCGGCGACCGTCTCGTCGGCCGGGAAGAACGCCGGATGCAGGTTCAACGGCACGCCCAGGTGGTCGCGCCAGCGCTGCAGCTCCTGCAGCCGGTAGGCCTGGCGCGCCGGCGCGCGTTTCGGCAGCGGCAGTCCGCCGGTCTCGGGGAAGACCTTGCCCAGGTTGGTCGGCTTGGGGTCGATGGCGGCGCCGTGCCGGGCCGCGATCTCGGTCAGGCGCGCGTCGCCGAGGTAGGTCCAGGGCGAGTTCAGGCTGTAGTGGTAGGTGATCGTCTTGGTCATGTCGCGGTGTCCATTCGCCAGTTTACGGAACAGCTTATCGGTGACCGCGTCGGGGTCAAGTCGGCTTCCGGCCATAAAGGTTGTTCATGGGGGCGTGAGCGAATATTGCCGTCAGAAGTATAAAAAATGGCCAATCGGGCGATTAGTTGGATTGACTTGGAAAAAGCATTTGTTAACAATTCTCGCATATAAGGACTGTAACCCACTCCGATCCGGGCGGTTGCATCAGGTTCGGGC
>JAPPPF010000228.1 GCA_028817665.1 Magnetovibrio sp.
GCCATTTTGGACGCGCCTTACTAAGACAACGCTTCAGAGCGTCGAGTAGATGTTCATCATCTTCAACAATTAGAAATTTAGCCATTACCTGTATGTCGACTGCCAAACCGAGAAGGTGTTGGGAGATTGGCGTTTCCTTCACTAGTGAAGTAGGTTTATTCAACTACGCCACAATAGACACGACTTGCTGGGCGCCCGATATCCCCAAGTGGTGACAAAAGGTTTCAAAAGCCGATGGAACCATGAATAATTCTGGATCTTTGAACTGCCCGAGAACTGGCCATGCCTCTCATCCCCATCCTATTCGTTGACGATGATGAAAATATTCTGAGTGCCATCCGGCATGACTTGCGGAACAAACTGGATGTTCTCTAGTACCTCTGAGACGAGAAATTAGCATGATTTGAAACGGAAAGCGTCAACTTAGAATAAAGCCCTGACACTAGCGAAAAGCCGCCGCACGCCCTCCCGCATACGCTTCTCACCGGAAAGGAACCGCAAACAAGAGGGACGGGTCCTTCCTGGCCACTGACCTATCCGGATGGGCTTCCTCCTGAGATTGCCCAGTAAAGCCTGTGAAAAAGCCATTTCGTTTCGTTTTGGCTCCTCCCCAAAACGACGAAAACCCGCTCTGGGCCTTGTTTGCAGAGATTTCACCGGGAGCCGTGAAAACGAAACGCCCGGCCGTTGAGTTTAGGCATTTTTCACCGTCAGGCTGGAGCGGCAATGCGCTCGTGGTCCACGCCTACGAAACGCGCCAACAGGAACCGGGCGATTTTGCGAAACGGATCATGGCCCGCCCGTTTCCCGCCGCAGGTCCTTGAGGCGCAGTAGCATGGCCAGGGTGCGTTCCAGCTTGCGGTCCAGATGCACCTCATAGCGGGCCAACCGTGACAGCTTGTCGGGATCGAGGGACTGGCCGAATGCCTGTGCGCGGATCAGGGGCCGGTTTTCCAGCTCCATGCGCCGCTGGACGTACCAGGGTCGCAGGTCTCTGTCGATAAACTGGCGCAGGTCGTCAGCGTTGGGCGTGGCCGGCTCTTGGCCCTCATCGAGCTCATCCGGATCACGGGAGAGCAGGTCCTCCCACCATTCACGGGTAGGGGACATTCCTGCTCATCAATTGTTAATCCTCATCTGCATCAATTGGCCAAACCGGCCGTCACTTATCCTTCGATTTCTCCGCCTCCCGGGCCAACCGAGCTACATCATCCTTTGTCATCCCCTTAGTCGTTCGCAGCAACGCCGCCAGTTCGCGGGGGTTCTCCCGGATGATTTCGGACAGATCGGTCGAAACCTTGCCCGCCAGGGCCAGAAGCTCGTCTACATCGATCTCGAAAATTTCAGCGATCTTGCAAACCTTGTCCTCGGCCGGCGGCGGAAATTCGTCCCGCTCGACTTTGGAAAGATAAGTCGGGCTGACTCCGATCATCTTCGCCATTTCGCGCAAACCGAACTCCCTTTCCTCTCGAACGGCGCGAATATGCGCACCGAACTTCACATTCCTCCCATTAGTCATGATCAATATCTCCGTTTTATGTTTAGGTGTCAATTTACACTCTGCGTCGCCAGACTGTCAAGTATAAACTAAACAATTGTTAAGGTGATTGGGTCAGGCCGAGATTTTAAGGTGGCGAACGTCTTCCAGCACCTGCTGGAAATCAGGTGACGGGGCAACGCACATGGTTCTATACGCTTCCACGAAGGGGAGCCAACATCGGAGAGAGGCCACCGGGTCACCGAAGATCTCACGGATGGCTTCTCGCCTCACCGCCGCCGCGTTCGTGTTCGGCGCCATCGCCGCCGCCCCGGCGGCCGCCTCGGACGCCGGCAAGAAGGTGTTCAAGAAGTGCAAGGCCTGCCACACGGTCCAGGCCGGCAAGCACAAGGTCGGCCCGTCGCTGTTCGGCGTCTTCGGCCGCAAGGCCGGCACGGCGGACGGCTACAAGAAGTACAAGGGTCTGAAGAACGCCGACTGGAACTGGGACGAGGAGCTGCTCGACGCCTACATCGCCGACCCCCGGAGCTTCACCAAGAAGCGCACCGGGGTGAAGGCGGCGATGGTCTTCAAGCTGACGAAGCCGGCGCAGCGCCGGGCGGTGATCGCTTACCTGAAGACCCTCAAGTAACGCCGCTAGCCACCCGGAGGTCGCGACGCCCGGGCGGCTCGGCTATGCTTGGCCGATGACCGACACACGCCGCCTCATCGCGCTGGCCGCCCTGGCCCTGGCGCCCGGATACCTCAACGACTTCCTCAACATGCGCGCCTCGGGCGCCGTCGAATGGCTGGCCGCCGACTACGGCTCGAAGCTATTGACCTTGGCGCTGATCCTGGCCCTGCCGGATCTCCGCGGCGCCGTCGCCGGCGCCTGGAACGGACGCGGGTTGCGGGCGCGGCCGGCCGCCGACACCGCCGCCTGGACGCTGATGAGCGCGGCGATGATCTACGGCGCCTTCATCTACATCAAGCCCGACCTGGACGTCCTGGCGCCGGGCTGGAAGCTGTTCACCTTCCCGGCCATCGACGATCCGGACATCCTGGCCTTCGACCTGACCGCCGGCCTGGCGCTCACCGCGGTGGCCGAGGAACTGGGGTTCCGCGCCCTGCTGAAGACGGTGATCGAACGGGTCACCGACAACCGCGGCGCCCTGGTCGCGGGCTCGGCGCTGCTGTTCGCCCTGATCCACTGGTCGAACGGGCTCGGCAACATGGCCGTCGCCTTCGTCGCCGGCGTCGCCCTGATGGCGCTCTACCTGCGGACCGGGTCGCTGTGGCCCTGCGTGGCCGCGCACTACGCCGTCGATTTCCTGTTGTTCGCCTGAATTCTCACGTTTCCGGCAACTTCGTCCTGTGCCTGCGGCGATCCTGTGTCATACTGTGGTGTCGCCGGTGGCGGCCCGTTCCGGGGGGAGCGGCATCCAAAATCAACGAGGCCAACACATGAAGATCAACGTCGTCATCCAGCCCGACCCTTCGGACGCGGACGCAGCCGGTCCGGTCCTGCAAACGCTCCGCGACATTGGCTTCACCGACACCACCGCCGACGACGGCGCCGCGACCCTGACCTACGACGGCGAGATCACGGTTAACGACCTGGCCTACGGCGCTTCCATGACCAAGAGCCTGTTGAGCGGACGGAAGTAGCCGGGCCGGTTTCCAGCTTCCCGACCGGCGCCGCGCCGGGCCATCGCGAACGGGCCCGTTTGACGCTAGAATTCGGCGCATGAACACCGACGAGACCCTGGACCGCGCCCTCGCCCACCATCGGGCCGGCCGCGTCGATGATGCCGTGCCCCTCTACGAAGCGATCCTCGAGGCCGACCCGGACCACGCCGGCGCCTGGATGAACCTGGGCGCGGCGCGGCGCCAGCAGGGCCGGGCCGGGGACGCGGTGAGCGCGCTCAGGCGCGCCGCCGAGCTGGCGCCGGATCATCCGGGCGTGCTCTACAACCTGGGCAACGCGCTGGCCGAGGCCGGCGAGCTGGAAGCCGCGGAGGACCGGCTCCGCCGCGCCACCGACCTCGACCCGGCCTTCGCCGACGCCTTCAACAACTGGGGCGAGGTGCTGATGCGCCTCGGGCGCGACGCCGCGGCCCTCGACGCCTTCACCCACGGATCGCGGGTGGCGCCGGACCACGCCGGGCTGCTGGCCAACCGCGGCAACGTCGAGCACCGGCTGGGCGCCCAGGCCGACGCCATCGGCCATCTCCGCCGGGCCCTCGAACTGGCGCCCGACGATACCCGGGCCTGGCGCAACCTGGGCAACGCGCTCCGGACCAGCGGCCAATTGACGGAAGCCGAGGAAACCCTGCGCGCCGCGCTGGCCCGCGACCCCGACGACGCCGACGCGCATTGCCTGCTCGCCTTCGCCCTGTTCGGCCAGGGCAAGTACGGCGCCGGTTGGGACGCCTACGCGCGGCGCTGGTCGTCGGCGGCCCACGAACGGGCCCGGCCCTTCGACTGGCCGGAATGGGACGGCGCCGACCTCGGCGGCCGGCGGCTCCTGGTCTGGGGCGAGCAGGCGGTCGGCGACGAGCTGATGTTCGCGACCCAGCTCGCCGATCTGGCCGCCACGGGCGCCGAGATCACGCTGGAAACGGAACACCGCCTGGCGCCGCTGTTCCGGCGCGCCTTTCCGGCGCTCACCGTGGTGGCGCGGCGCGACCCGCCGGACCGGCGCCTCGCCGACGGCGGCTTCGATTGCCAGATCGCCCTCGGCGACCTTGGCCGGCACCTGCGCCGCGAGGCCGGCGACTTCGCCGCCAACCGGCCCTACCTAGTCGCCGACCCCGACGCCCGGGCGGCGCGGCGCGCCCATTACGAGGAGTTGGCCGGCGGCCGCCGCCGCATCGGCGTTTCGTGGCGCAGCGCCGCCGAGCAGGCCGGCGCCCGGCGGTCGATGGCGCTGACCGACCTGCGGCCGCTGCTCGGCCTCGAGGATTGCTGGTTCGTCAACCTGCAGTACGGCGACGTGGACGACGAGCTCGGGAGGCTCGAATCGGAACACGGCGTCACCGTCTACCGGGACCCGGCCATCGATCCGCTGACCGACCTCGACGGCTTCGCGGCCGGCGTCGCGGCGCTCGACCTCGTGGTCAGCGCCGCCAACACCACGGTCCACGTCGCCGCGGCGCTCGGCCTGCCGACCTGGGTGCTGCTGTCGGCGACGCCGGACTGGCGCTGGCAGCACGGCGGCGCGACGTCGCCGTGGTACCCGACGGCGCGGCTGTTCCGCGACGCGCCCGGCGGCGGCGCGACGGCGGTCGGCCAGGCGGCCGACGAACTCAGGAAATCGGGGGCCGGCGGAACGCCCGGCTAGATCACGTTGAAGTCGCGGAGCGCCGCCAGGTATCCGGAATCGCGTTTCCACCGGTCGATGACCTCGCCGGCGGCGCCGATATCGATATCGCGGAACAGGGTCAGGGCGGCCTCGGCCAGCTCCTTGAGGTTGGTGGCCTCCGACGGCCGCGCCTTGCGGCACAGGAGGAAGACGTTCTTGAATTCGTCCTCCGACATGCCGATGGCCTTGCAGGCGACGGCCAGGGCCTCGCCGCCGGGCTCGATGACGAACCGCATGATCAGGTCGTGGCGCACGCCAGTGGCCTCCGCCATCAGGTCGACGAACAGCCGGACCTCGCCGTCCTTCAGCGCGCGGATCATCAGGTCGGGCGACGCGACGCCCTGTTCATGCAGTTTCGCCGCGAGCTCGTGCGATTTCGACTCGCCGGCCCCGTCGCTGGTGGTTTCCAACGACGCCATGGCGGCCTGTTCGAGCAGGTCGTCGACCTCGGACTTGTCGAGCCCGCAATTCTCGACGATGTGCTTGCGCAGGGCCGCCGAGACCCAGAGATACATTCGCTTGGCCATCTCCGGTTTCAGTTCGCGCCGGTGCAGCACCGGCTCCTGGAAGCTGTCCACGCGCTCGGATTGCTCCACCAGGAACTCCATGGTGGTCCCGGAAATCTGCGCGTCCTTGTTCTGCAGCAGCGTGCGGATCACCCGTTCGTTGCCCTGCTCGACCAGGGCCGCGGAAACGTCCTCGCTCACGGTGCGCCGGATGGCGACGGCCATCTGGTGTTCGAGGGTGCGATGGCGAATCACCTCGATGAGCTGCTCGTCGTGCAGCACGGCATTCTCGCTGAGGATCGGAAACGCCACCTCGATATCGTCATTGGCCAGCAAATTGAGCAGTTCCAGCGGCGCGTCGTCGCGGTCGGCGAGGCGCGCGCCGATGATCTTGCGGACCTCTATTTAGGCGTCGCGGACAACATTGTGCAGGATCTCGTGCATGAGAACCCGCTCGCGGTCGGTCAGGTTGCCGCCACTGGCGAACAGATCCGAGACCGTGGCAGCCAGCTCGCTGCGGCTTTCCGCCGACTTCTTGCGCGCCAGTTCGAGAAGATAATTGCTGTCGAAAGGCGACATGTATTCGGCCCGAACTCCGTGTGGCCCGCCTCCCTAAGAACGTCCAGCGATCGTGGCCACGGCCCAGTCGCGAGAGACCGCATCTTGCCCGCTCGTCGGCGTCAGGACAAGTTTGCTCCAGCCCTCGGGAGCAACCATCGCGCCAGCCATTTCCGCATGCTATGCTGGCATAGGAGATGAGAAATGTCATCCGCGCCCGTCCCCGGAACTGGCTGCCCGCCGCGCTCGCGCTGGCGATGCCGTTGACGTTCGCGTTGGTCTCCACGGGCCCGGCCCGCTCGGCCGCCAAATGCCCGCACGTCGCCCATTCGCCGGCGGTCACTCTCGATGTGAAAATGGGCGCCATCAAGCTCGACAACGGACGCAGCCGCCAGCAGTTGACACGCCTCCAGGACCGGCGCAAGAGTGCCGGCCGCCGCGCCGGCTGGCGCCCGGTCGGACTGACGCTGACGGAGCTCGAGTTCTTCATGAGCGTCCGGGTCAACGCGGTGCCGACGGCGCGCGGCAGCTTCTGCGGTCACTTGCAGGCCGTCGAGGCGACCATCGGGTACGAAAAGCTTACCGTCTACGCGGCCCGCAAGTACCGTCCGGGGTCGTGCCATTATCGCTCGATCATGGATCACGAGAACCTGCACGTGGCGGTGTTTCGGAACACCCTGGAGAAGTACGCGCCCAGGGTCCGCCACCGGCTCGAGCGCGCCGCCGCCGAGTTGCGTCCGGTGCTGGCACACTCCGCCAACCAAGCCGCGACCCGGTTGCAAAAACGCCTGCAATCGCAGATCAAGCCTCTGTTCCGCGAGATGAACCGGGAAATGGACCGCGCCAACGCGCGCCTCGACACGCCCGAGAACTACCGCCGCGAACAGGCGAAATGCACGGATTGGTGACCGCCGTTGCCGCCGCACTTGATTGCTGGGTGTCTTCGATTCAAACTTAGACTATAGTGATAGGCTGAATAGCTGGGTTGGTCCGTCCATGAGCGAAGCGTCACAGGCCGCAGGCAACGACGATCCACTGCACGAAGCGCAGATGGAAGTCCGTCAACTCAAGCAAACCGTGGCGGCACTGCGCGAGGAACTGGAAAACGTCTCCATGGACAAGGAGCAGGCCGTGCAGCAGGCCCGCGCCGAATCCCAGGACGAGATCAAGCAACTGAGAGAGACGGCCTCGGCGTTACGTGATAGTCTGGACGAGTTGAAATTCGGCAAGGACGAGGAGGTTCAGTCGGCCCGCGCGGTGGCCAACGACGAGATCGTGCAGCTTCGCAACACGGCCTCGGCGCTGCGCGACGAACTGGAGGAAATGCGCTTTTCCAAGAACGAAGCCGTGCAGCGCGCCGTCGCCGAGGGCAACGACGAGATCGTCCAGTTGAAAGGCACGGCGCATACACTGAGGGAGCAACTGGACAGCTTGAAGTTCGAATACGAGGAAAAGCTTCAGGAACAAGCACACCACACACGCGACGAGGTCGGTCAGTTGCAACAGACCATCGCCGCGCTGCGCGATGAACTCGAAGGCTCGGATGGCAAGTAAACCGCAACCGAAGAAACGGCCGCGTCTGGTCGCCAAGACTCAGGCCGACGCCCAGTTGCCGGATGAGCAATCGACCGCCGACCTGGCGGCCGAGTTGGCCGCCAATCTCGACGCCGAGTTGGATGCCAGCCTGAAGCCGGCCGGCGAGCCCGAAGCGGAGCCGGAAATCGCGCCCGAGGCGGCGCCGGAAAGCAAGGAAAAACCGAAGCGCGGCGGCGCCAAGAAACCCCCGAAGCCGCTAAAGAAGGGCGGCCAAGCGCACCGGCTGCAACAAGCCAACAAGCGCCTGAAACAGGCGGAGATACTGCTCAACGTATCCAGGCGCGTCGCCGCCATGGAAACGCTCGACGAAATCCTCGAGACCCTGGTCGAGATGACGACCTGGGAGTTGGGCGCCGAACGCGGCAGCCTGTTCCTCAACGATTCGACCACCGGCGAACTCTATTCACGCGTTGCTCAGGGTAATTTCTCCCGCGAAATCCGGATCCTCAACACCACCGGCGTCGCCGGCGCGATCTTCACCAACGGCGTCGGCGACATCATCCCCGACGCCTATGCCGACGGCCGCTTCAACCGGACCATCGACGAACAGACCGGCTTCAAGACCCGAAACATCGTCTGCGCGCCGGTGAAGACAGAGAAGGGCGAGATCATCGGCGT
>JAPPPF010000168.1:0-3429 GCA_028817665.1 Magnetovibrio sp.
AGCGCATCATGCGCGACGTCAACTACGGCTGGCTGATCCGATACATCCACATGAACGGCGGCTCGATGTTCTTCATCGTCGTCTACATCCACATGTTCCGCGGCCTCTACTTCGGCTCCTACCAGGCGCCGCGCGAGATCCTCTGGATGCTCGGCGTGTTCATCCTACTGGCCATGATGGCCACCGCGTTCATGGGCTACGTGCTGCCTTGGGGCCAGATGAGCTTCTGGGGCGCCACCGTGATCACCAACCTGTTCTCGGCCATTCCGTGGGTCGGCGACAGCATCGTGACGCTGCTTTGGGGCGGCTTCTCGGTCGACAACCCGACCCTGAACCGGTTCTTCTCGCTGCACTATCTGATGCCCTTCGTCATCGTCGGGCTGGTCGTGCTGCACCTCTGGGCGCTGCACATGCACAAGTCGAACAACCCCTTGGGCATCGACGCGAAAACCGACCAGGACACCATCCCGTTCCATCCCTACTACACGGTCAAGGACCTGTTCGGGCTGGGCGTGTTCCTGATCTTCTTCGCCTACTTCGTGTTCTTCCAGCCGAACTTCTTCGGCGAGCCGGACAACTACATCCCGGCGGATCCGCTGCAGACGCCGCCGCACATCGTGCCGGAGTGGTACTTCCTGCCGTTCTACGCGATCCTCAGGGCCTTCACGGCGGACTTCTTCCTGTTCGCCTACACGCCGATCTCCTGGTTCATGTCGGCGAAGCTGGCCGGCGTGATCGCCATGTTCGCGTCGATCCTGCTGCTGCTGTTCATGCCGTGGCTCGACGGCTCGAAGGTGAAGAGCTCCCGGTTCCGTCCGCTGAACGCCATGTTCTTCTGGATCTTCTTCATCGACTGCATCGCCCTCGGCGTGGTCGGCGGCAAGCCGCCGGAAGGTGTCTGGATCTACATCGGCCAGGTGACGACGACCTGGTACTTCGCCCATCTCTTGGTCATCGTGCCGCTGGTCAGCCGCCTCGAGCGGCCGAAGACGCCGCCGGAAAGCATTTCCGCCGCCGTCACCGCCAAGGCCGAAGGTTGAGGAGGGCGCCATGAGGAACAACATGATGAAACTCATGAAGACCACCGTCGCCGCGCTCGCCATCGCTGGTGTCACCGCCATCGCCTCGGGTTCGGCCGGGGCCGCCGGCAGCGCGCCGAAGCCGCCGGCCCAGTCCTGGTCCTTCAACGGCATGTTCGGGACCTTCGACCGTGCCGCGGCGCAAAGGGGCCTGCAGGTCTACCGCGAGGTTTGCGCGGCCTGTCACTCGCTCGAGCTGGTTCATTTCCGTCAGCTCGCCGGGATCGGCTACAAGGAAGATCAGATCAAGGCGATCGCCGCCGAGGTCGAGGTCACCGACGGCCCCAACGACGAAGGCGAAATGTTCGAGCGCAAGGGCTTGCCGGCGGACAAATTCCCGTCGCCGTTCCCGAACGCCAAGGCGGCGGCCGCGTCGAACAACGGCAAGGCGCCCCCGGATCTCTCCTTGATGACCAAGGCGCGGTTCAACGGGCCCGACTATCTCTACGCCCTGCTCACCGGCTACACGGACGCGCCGTCCGGCGTCGAGGTGCCGGAAGGCGGCAATTACAATACCTACTTCCCGGGCCACGTCATCGCCATGGCGGCGCCGCTCTCCGACGACGCCGTCGAATACCAGGACGGCACCAAGGCGACCGTCGCGCAGATGTCCCGGGACGTCACCGTGTTCCTGTCCTGGGCGGCGGAGCCCGAGCTCGAGGAACGCAAGGCCATGGGCATCAAGGTGCTGCTCTTCCTGATCTTCTTCACCGGACTGCTGTTCGCGGTGAAGCGCAAGGTCTGGGAGGACGTTCATTGAGGCCGGCTTGATCTCCTGAATTCAAGGGAAACGGCCTCTCCGGAGGCCGTTTCTTTTTTTGGGCACTGGAAGGATCCGTCCCATGAGCGACGACGACCGAGTTTCCTACACCCCCTACCGGCCCGGCGACATGGGACGGATATTGGCCTTGCAGGCGGCCTATTACGCCGCCGCCTACGACCTCGACCACGTCTACGAAGGCGTGGTCGCCGCGCAGATGGGTGAGTTTCTCAAGCGCTACGACTCCGCCAGCGACCTGGTGCTCGTCGCCCGCCTCGGCGGCGAGGTCGCCGGCAGCATCACCATCGACTGTCATGAGCCGGGATCGGAACTCGCCCGGTTGCGCTGGTTCATCGTCTCCGACGCGCTGCGCGGCAAGGGCGCCGGCCGGCACTTGATCGGCGCCGCCATGGACTTCCTCCGCGGTTCGGGAAAGCCCGGGTGCTACCTGACGACCTTCGAGGGCCTCGCGGCGGTGCGCCATCTCTATTTGGATGCCGGCTTCGAGCTGGTCCATGAGGCCATCGAGGAGACCTGGGGCAAGCCGGTCAACGAACAGCGTTATGAATGGCGCCCTTGAAGGCGCCCCGGATGCGGCCGGCCCGCGGCCATCCACGATCAACCGGGCCGCGGCCAAGTGGGGTCGTTGAAGCGCTGGATCTCGATCTGATAGCCATCCGGGTCGCGGAGAAAACAATGCCGGATGTTGAAGGCCGGATTGTCGGCGGGCGGGGTTTCGAAGGCCACGCCCTTCCCGGCCAGGCGCCGATACCAGCCGTCGACGTCGTCGGTGACCAGGGTGACGATGACGCCCGCCGGCGATACTGGGCGCGCCGCGCTGCACCGGCACACGCCGATGAAGGCGCCGGGGCTGCTCCTGTAGATCCGGCAGCTCCCTTGATCGAGAACCAGCGGCAACCCCAACACGCCGCCATAGAAGGCGGCGCTCCGGTCCAGGTCGTCGGTGTAGAGAAAGGTGACCTGCTGGTCGAACATCAGGCTCCGGCCCTGTCCGGGTAGAGCGCCGCCAGCGCCGGCTTCGACGCCGCGCAAACGCCGCGCTCGGTGATCAACCCGGTGACCAGCCGCGCCGGGGTCACGTCGAAGGCGTAGTTGGCGGCCCGGGCGCCGTCCGGGGTCAGCTTGACCGGAACGACGCGGCCGTCCGGGGCGCGACCGACGATCTCGGTGACCTCGGCGGCGTCGCGTTCCTCGATGGGAATGTCGCGGACCCCGTCGTCGACGGTCCAATCGATGGTCGGTCCCGGCAGCCCGACGTAGAACGGCACGCCGTTGTCCTCGGCGGCCAGGGCCTTCAGGTAGGTGCCGATCTTGTTGCAGACGTCGCCGGCCGCCGTGGTCCGGTCGGTGCCGGTGATGCAGAGGTCGACCATGCCGTGCTGCATCAAGTGCCCGCCGACGTTGTCGACGATCACCGTGTGCGCCACGCCGTGCTTGCCGAGCTCCCAACTGGTCAGGCTGGCGCCCTGGTTGCGGGGCCGGGTCTCGTCGACCCAGACGTGCACCGGCACCCCGCGCTCCTTTGCGACGTAGCTCGGCGCCAGCGCCGTCCCCCCGCGCGCGGTGGCG
>JAPPPF010000168.1:3439-6996 GCA_028817665.1 Magnetovibrio sp.
CGTCGACCCAGACGTGCACCGGGATACCGGCGTCGTGCGCCTTGTAGATGGGCGCCAGCGCCGTGCCCCAATCGACCGTGGCGAGCCAGCCGGCGTTGCAGTGCGTGAGCACGTTGACGCCGCCGGCCTCCAGCGCGGGTCTGCCCTTCTTCTCCCACGCCGCCTCGATCAGGACCTTGCCATGGTCACCGATGGCGGCGCAGATTTCCACGTCCTCGTCGCAAATCTCGGCCGCCCTGGCATAAGCCGCCTGTTTCCGGGCATTCGGCGACAAGGGCGCCAATAATGTCCGCATCTCGTCCAGGGCCCAGCGCAGGTTGACGGCCGTCGGCCGGGTCTCGTAAAGCGCCGCGTAGGCGGTCTCGAGGGACGCGTCGGAAGGATCGGCATGGACCGCCAGCGCCATGCCGTAGGCAGCGGTGGCGCCGATCAGCGGCGCGCCCCGCACCCACATGTCGCGAATCGCCACGCAGGCGTCGTCGAGGGTTTCGAGGCGCACGGTGACGAACTCGTGCGGCAGCCTGGTCTGGTCGATAATCTCGGCGGCCCAGCCATCGTCGGCGAGCCAGATGGTGCGGTAGGGAATGCCGTCGACGTTCATGGTTGCAGCCTCTTCTCGAAATAGACGCGGTCGAAACCGTCCTCGGTGACGCGGTGCGTCTCGACGTAGCCGAGCTTCGGGTAGAAGTCCAGGTTCTCTCTCATGTGGACGTTGGTGTAGAGGAACATTCTGTCGAAGCCGTTGTCGCGGGCCCGGTCCTCGGCGAAGGCGAGCAGGCACCGGCCCAGGCCCTGACCGTGCCGCGCCGGTTCGACGGCGATGTTCTCGATGAATTGGCCGCCGTCCTTTCCGAAGGTGATCAAATAGGCCGAGACGCCGTCGTGCGTCTTCAGGACGAAGGCCTCGCCGCGCTCAACGTGCCCGGCGAAATCGGCAACCATGGGTGCCGGCTCGCGGCCCATGCGGGAGACGTAAGGCGCGTAGGCGGCTCCGGCGATGGCGGCGATCGCCGGGACGTCAACCTTGGCGGCGCGCTCGATCCGGAATTCCACCGCCCCGTCCGATCCTCAGACGCCGTCGAGCGCTTCGGTGATGCAGATGTCGCGGGTGACGCCGCCGTCGAGCGCGGCGCGGGCCTCGGCGTAATGGGGCGAATCGTAGAACCCGGCGGCGGCCTCCCAATTCAGGTGCTCGCCGATGGCGACACGGGTCTGCTCGAACCCCTCCAGGGATTGCGTGCGGCCGGCCCGGGCCAGGAACCGCCCGCCGGCGTGCTGCATGGCGACCGTCGCCTTGGCCGCGTAGGCGGCCATCTTGTCGGCGTCGTGGACGACCATGTGGGCGCCGACCCAGAAGGCGACGGGACCGGCGGTCTCGCCGCGCGGCGCCAGGTCCTCGACGCCTTCGGTGACGAACACGTCGCGGCTGACGGCGCCGGCCTTCACCGGCTCCAGGGCTTGCTGGTAGGCGGCCGAGTCGTAGGTCGCCAACGCCGCGTCGTAGTCGGGAAACTCGATGATCACGACGCGGGTCTGTTCGAAGCCTTCCAGCGACTTGGCGCGCCCGCCGCGGGCCAGGAACCGTCCGCCGCCAGCGTCGATGGCCGGGCCGGCGAGATCGGCGTAGACCTGCATCCCTTCCGGGTCGTGGATCTGGTTCCTGAGGCTCAACCAATAGGCCTTGGGCATGGTCTCACTCCTTGACGGGTTTCAGGCGCCGAGAACGCGGCCGGCGACGGCGTCGAGCTTCTCGACCATCGCCGGGTCGCGGGCCTCGGGCGCGGTGATGATCGCGGTTTCCAGCGCCGTGTGGCAGCCGGCGTGGCAGCTTTCGGCGCGGCCCGCCAGCGCCGGCGTGACGTTCTTGACGAGGTCCCGTGCCTTGTCGGCGTTGGACAGCAACACCCCGATTATGGCGTCAACGGTGACGTGGTCGTGGTCCGGATGCCAGCAGTCGTAGTCGGTGACCATGGCGACGGTGGCGTAGCAGAGTTCGGCCTCGCGGGCGAGCTTCGCCTCCGGCATGTTGGTCATGCCGATGACGTCGCAGCCCCAGGACCGGTAGAGCTCGCTTTCGGCCAGGGTTGAAAACTGCGGGCCCTCCATGGCCAGGTAGGTACCGCCGCGCTGGTGCGGGATGTCGAGGGCCTTGCAGGCCGCCTCGACGGCGTCGCCGAGGCGCGAACAGACCGGATGGCCGAGGCCGACGTGGGCGACCAGGCCGGTGCCGAAGAACGACTTGGCGCGGGCGAAGGTGCGGTCGATGAACTGGTCGCAGATGACGAAGGTGCCGGGCGGCAGCTCGTCATTCAGCGAGCCGCAAGCCGAGACCGAGAGGACTTCGGTGGCGCCGGCGCGTGTCAGCGCGTCGATGATGGCGCGAAAGTTGAGCTCCGACGGCGGGATCCGGTGGCCGCGCCCGTGACGCGGCAGGAACACCAATTGCTGGCCATTCAATTCGCCGAACAGCAACTCGTCGGAAGCCGCGCCGAAGGGGCTCTCGACCCGCTCCCAGCGGGTATTCTCCAGGCCGTCGATCTCATAGACGCCGCTGCCGCCGATGACGCCGATCACCGGCGGCGTGCCGGGGGATGCCGCCATCGCCGGCTAGCCCGCCACGTGCGCGTCGAACAGGCGGATCGTCCGCATCCCGGCGATGTTCGCGGCCCGCGGGTTGAACTGGCCGCGATGATAGCAGTGGAAGCCGGTATCGGCCTCGTAGACGGGGATGGTGACGTCGGGGTGGGCGCCGGCGATCACGTCGACGTCGCTCATCGGGATCGAGGCGTCCTCGCGGCCGAAATGGCAGATGGTCGGGCACTTCGGCGCCTCGTCGTTGTAGTCGACGATGCCGCCGCCGTAGTAGGCCGCGGCGGCCTGGAAATCCAAGCGGCAGGCCGCCATCCAGGTGACGAAGCCGCCCCAGCAGAAGCCGGTGATCCCGACCTTGCCGGCCGACGCGGCATTGGCGCGGGCCGCCTCGACGTCGAGCATCACCTTGTCCAGCTCCTCGTTGGCCGCCGTCTTCAGATCGCGCCCGACGGCGATGTCGTCCGGCGTGTAGCCCGACGTGAATCCCTTGTTCCAGCGGTCGTAGAGCGACGGCGCGACGGCGACGTAACCGACCGCCGCGAAACGCTCGACGACGTCGCGGATGTGATCGTTGACGCCGAAAATCTCCTGCACGACGACGACGGCGCCCAGCGCGTCGCCGTCGGGCTCGCAGCGGTAGGCGCCGAGCTCGAATCCGTCCGACGCGCTCAAGGTGATGTCTTGGCCCATGGTAATTTCCTCCCCGGTTGTTGCGGCGCACAGGCTAACGCATGCCCGGAAGGAACTAAACGCTAATTATGATGGCGCCGGGGCATCAAGAAGTCGGAGCCAATGCCTTCTTTGGAATCTTGATTCCGAGACTTTCGAAGGCTTCCTGCAACGGGATAAACAGATTGTGCCCGGACAAGCCGCCACCCCGTTTGCTCGTGAAACCGGCCACGGTGACGGCGATGACATTGCCTTTCGCATCCATCATTGGGCCGCCCGAATTGCCGCCTTGGATG
>JAPPPF010000168.1:7006-8052 GCA_028817665.1 Magnetovibrio sp.
CGTCACTCTGAATGAAACGTTTATCCTCTTCGACCCGATAGGCGCTGACGATTCCCTTGGTCAATGTCCCTTCCAGCCGCTCGAACATCGGCGTTCCGTAAACCAAGACCTCGCTGCCGATCTCCGGCTCCTGGAAACTCAATGACATCGGCGACATCCCACGTTCGCCGACCTTCTCCAAAGCGACGTCGCGGATACTGTCCGTGCGGAGAACCTCACCGGCGACGTGTCGCCCGCTATGAAGAACGATTCTAACGGTGTCGGCTTCACCGACGACATGCTGATTGGTCAGCAGAAAACCGTCTCGGGATATGAAGAACCCCGAACCATGCCCCGTCGCCGTGCGCACGGTCACGACCCCGGGACGCACGGTCACGGGATCGAATTTCTCGCTGGCGTTGATGATCGGGTTGGTGATTTCGATCTTCGACGAATAGGTCTTGTTCCGGGCAGCTGGGTCTCCCGCCAAGAGCTCGTGAAACTTTTCGTCGGCGAGCAGATTTTGGGTGGCCATCGCGAAGGCGTCGGTGAGCACGACCTCCATCGCCTCGTCGATCATCTCTTCCTGTTTGGCGGATCCCTCGGTCGACACGGTGTAGACAACCTTCCGGCTTAGTGTTTCATACACCTGCCAATTGACCTTCATGTACGCGGAAGCAGAGCTGGTCGACCAATCGCCGAAACCCGCCATCGGATAGCAGTTATTGGCCTCGATATCCTTGACCAGTCCCGCGACGAAGTACTTCGCCTTATCCAATGACCGGTCTTCGAACAGGGCGTCGGGATTGCCAACCACGGTATAGTTGTGATTCTCCAATTCCTCGCGGAATACATCCGAGAACAATTCCTCGTTGAGCCGGTGACGGCCGCTCCTGGCGCGCCGTTTCGTGTGTTCGACGCAGAAAATCCCAATTCCGACGGATCCGATTTGTTTCGATCTCGGAATTTTAAGAATGATTTTCTTAAAAGCGACAGGTTTCGACTCCTTGCCGGTTGGCACCGCCCGCGCGGTCAGTACATGCGCTTGCTTTACTTCCTGCGTAACG
>JAPPPF010000018.1:0-5106 GCA_028817665.1 Magnetovibrio sp.
GTGTCGCCCGCGGGCTGATCCACAAATCCGACGCCGGCGCCGTCAAACTCGGCCTCGCGGACGTGGCCGAGGTGCGCAGCGCCTTCGCCGAGATCGAGGCGGCCATCGCCGACGCGGCGCCGGAGGCCCGGTTCGAGGGATGCCTGGTGCAGGAGATGGCCAAGGGCGGCGTCATCGAAGCCTTCGTCGGCGCGAGCTGGGACCCGCAACACGGCGCCAACGTCCTGGTCGGCGCCGGCGGCGTCTACGTCGAGGTGTTGAAGGACGTGCAACTGGCCGCCGCGCCGGTCAGCCAGGCCAAGGCGCGGCGCATGATCGAGGCCCTGAAGCTCTGGCCCCTGTTCGACGGTGCCCGCGGCCGGCCCGCCGCCGACGTCGACGCGCTCGCCGACATCGTCCACCGGGTCAGCCAGTTGGCGGCGCATCTCGGCCCCAAGCTCGTGGAGTTGGACGTCAACCCGGTGATCGTCGGCAAGCTGGGCGATGGCGCGCTCGCCGTCGATGGCCGCGCCGTTTGGGCCGAAACCGGCGGAGACGCCGCCACCGGCCAGGCGGCCGAATAGGGAGACCGACCATGACCGACGCCGTCACCTACCGGTCCAGCGACCGGGTCGCCGTGATCACCATGAACAAGCCGGACCGCACGAACCGGCTCGACGCGGAGATCGTCGAGGGATTGGAAGCCGCATGGACGCGGTTCATGGCCGCCGACGAGGATCGCGTCGCGGTGCTCGCCGGCGCCGGCCGGGCGTTCTCCACGGGCGCCGACCTGAAAGCCATCCCGCACGACCTGTTCCGCGGCATCCCCGGCATCGGCGTTCCCGTCGACAAGCCGGTGGTCGGCGCCGTGCAGGGCTGGTGTGTCGGCGGCGGCATGGTGCTGACGACCATGTGCGACCTGCTGGTCGCCGCCGACGACGCCATGTTCAGCTATCCGGAGGTGAAGATCGGATTTTCCGGCGGCTTGATCTCGACCCTGGCGGCGCGCATCCCCCATAAGATCGCCATGGAGCTTCTGCTCACCGGTGATCCGATCACCGCGGCGCGCGCCTACGAGGTCGGCTACGTCAACAAGCTGGTCGCGGCGGACCAAGTCGTCGACGCGGCCATGGACTACGCCAAGACCATCGCCGCCCAGGCGCCGCTGCCGTCGCGCATGCTGAAACGGTTCGTCAACGAGACGATCCCGAAGGGCCCGACGGAGCAAGCCGGGATCGCCCGGGCCCAGGTCAACGCCATCAACGTCAGCGAGGACGGCACGGAAGGTATCGCGGCGTTCATGGAGAAACGCCCGCCCGACTTCCAAGGCCGCTGAGCCTCGGCTATAGGTGGAGGCATGGAAGAGATCGTCCTCCACGTCAACGGCGGCGAGCACCGGATCGACGCCGATCCCTCGACCCCGCTGCTATTCGTCCTCCGCAACCATCTCGGCCTGACCGGCGCCAAGCTGGGGTGCGGGTTGGAGCAATGCGGGGCCTGCGCGGTGCTGGTCGACGGCCGCTCAACACTCACCTGCTCGGCGCCGGTGGGCGACTTCGCGGGGCGGGAGATCGTCACCGCCGAGGGCCTCGCGGTTGACGCCGTCGGCGCCGCCGTCCAGAACGCCTTCATCGACGCCGGCGCGGCCCAGTGCGGATATTGCACGCCCGGCCTGGTGATCGCCGCCACGGCGCTGCTGACGCGAAACGCCTCGCCCTCGGCGGCGGACGTCCGCGACGCCCTGTCCCCGCATCTCTGCCGCTGCGGCTCTCATGCCCGGGTTCTCGCCGCCGTCGCCGGCCTGTCGACGGGAGCGGCGGAATGAACGCCAATCCGAGCCTGCGGAAGAGCCCGAACCTCGACGACTGGATCGCGCTGGAGGCCGACGGCCGGATCCGGGTGCTTTCGGGCAAGGTCGACATCGGCCAACGCATCTCCACCGCCGTCGCCCTGATTGCCGCCGAGGAACTGGAGGTCGACCCGGCGCGGATCGCCATGCAGCCGCCGGACACGGACACCGCGCCCGACGAAGGCATGACCACCGGCAGCAATTCCATCCAGCAATCCGGCGACGCGATCCGCCGGGCCGCGGCGACGGCGCGGCGCCATCTGCTCGGTCTCGCCGCGGCGCGCTTCGGCACCGACGCCAGGACCCTCGAGATCGTCGACGGTCTGGTCCGCGACCCGGCGACCAACCGGTCGGCGACCTACGTCGAGCTCACCGGCGGCGCGCCGTTCGCCATCCCCGTCGACGCCAACGCCACCGTCAAGGCGCCTGGGGACTGCCGCCTGATCGGCGGACCGGCGCAACCGCGCGGCATTGCCGACATGGTGTCGGGCCACGCCAAGTACGTGCAGGATCTCGTCCTTCCCGGGATGCGGCACGCCCGGGTCGTCCGGCCGCCCCATCACCTTGCGCGGCTCGGCGGCTTGGATTCCGAAACCGTCGCGAGGCTGGAGGCGGCGGCGATTCGCATCGTCCGTGACGGCAGTTTCATCGCCGTCGCCGGCGACGATGAATACGCGGTCGTTCGGGCGGCGGACCGACTGGCCCGGTCGGCGACCTGGAAGACCGGCATCGAGTTCGAGGAACGCGATGTTTTCGATCAGCTCGTGGACAATCCCCGAATCAGCCTGCCCGTCGTCGATGGCATGCCGCTCGAAGCGCCGGTATCCCGGCCGCCAGCGCCCGCCGAGGGGGCCGCGCTCAGCCGGCGCGCCCGCTACGAGCGGCCTTACCAGATGCACGCGTCCATCGGCCCGTCGGCGGCGATGGCCCGCGACGATGACGGCCATCTGATGGTGTGGTCCCATAGTCAGGGGATTTTCCCGCTCCGCGACTCCATCGCCGAATCGCTTGATCTGGACCCGTCCCGGATCACGGTGATCCACCATCCCGGGCCCGGCTGCTACGGCCATAACGGCGCCGACGACGCGGCCTACGAGGCGGCGCTTGTGGCACGCGCGCTTCCGGGGCGGCCGGTGCTGTTGAAATGGACACGCGACGACGAACATGCCTGGGAGCCCTACGCCTCCGCGATGGCGGTCGACGTCGCCGCCGACCTCGACGCGTCCGGCCGGGTCATCAGGTGGACGGCGGAAAGTCACAGCGACACGCACCGCGGCCGGCCGCGGCCCGACGCCGGCGGCGCCGGGCCCGCGCGGCTGTTGGCGAACCGGTTCCGCGCCGACGCGATCCCGCCCTTGACGCCAACACCGAACATGAATCACCACGGCGGCCTACACCGGAACCTGGACCCCTATTACGATTTCCCGGCCCCGCATCTGGTCAAGCACCTGGTCCGCGGGTTACCGCTTCGTACTTCGGCGATGCGGTGCCTCGGCGCCGTCGCCAATATTTTCGCGCTCGAGTGCTTCATGGATGAATTGGCCGAGGCGGCGGACATCGATCGGCTCGAATTCAGGTTCAACCATCTCAAGGACGACCGGGCCCGGGCGGTGTTGCGCGCGGCGGCCGACGCCATCGGCTGGCGCCGCGCCGGACGCCCTGACGATCTCGGGCAGGGCCTCGCCTTTGCACGCTACAAGAACGACATGACCTTCGCCGCGGTGGCCGTCGAGCTTCGCGTCGACGACCAGGCCCGCGTCCGCCTCGACCGCGCCGCGATCGCCGCCGACTCGGGCCAGGTGATCGACCGCGACGGCCTCCGCGCGCAGCTGGAGGGTGGGTTCCTTCAGGCCGCCAGTTGGGCGTTGTACGAGCAGGTCCGCTACGACCGGGACGGCGTCACCAGCAGGGACTGGGAAACATACCCGATCCTCGGCTTCGACAACGTGCCCGAGATTGATGTGATCATCCTCGACCGGCCCGCGGCGGAATCCCTCGGCGCCGGCGAGGCCGCCGGCGGCCCCACGGTTGCTGCCATCGGCAACGCCATCGCCGACGCCACGGGATTGCGTCTGCGCCGCATGCCCTTCGATCCGGACGCCATCATGGCGGCCGCGCGGCGGTGATCGGCGGGGAATTTCCCATCGTCTGGATTCCGGTTAGACTGCGCCCCTCAAGAACGGCGGAGGGACACCGATGAAGGACGCCACCGAGAACGATGGAATCCCCGAGGAAGCGCTCGCGCAGTTTCCGGGCGCCACGGAAGGCCTCTATCTGAGCAGTTGCACCCGGGGCCTGCTGCCGCTCGCCGCCAAGGACGCGGTGGTCCGCCATCTCGAGGGCCGCATGGACGGCTCGACCGTGAAGTCGGATCTGTTCGAAACCATCGAAGGGGTGCGCGGGCGCTACGCCGACCTCATCAAGGCCGACGCCGACGAGGTCGCGATCACGAAGAACGTTTCCGAGGGGCTCAGTATCCTCGCCGGCGCCTTCCCCTGGCAACCCGGCGACAACGTCGTCGTCTGTCTCGACCTCGAGCACCCCAACAACCTCTACCCCTGGTTCAACCTCCGCGAACGCCAGGGCATCGAAGTCCGCGCGGTGCCGGCCCGGGACGGGCACATTCCGGCCGACGCGATAATCGAGGCGATGAATGAGAGGACCCGCATGGCGTCGGTCTCAACGGTCAGTTTCTCGCCGGGCTTCCGCACCGACATGGACGCCATCGGCGCGGCCTGTCGCGCGCGCGGCGTCTTCTTGCTGGCCGACGCCGTCCAATCCGTCGGCATCCTCGACATGGACGTGGACCGATTCGGCATCGACGGCATGGCGGTCTCCACCCAGAAGGGCCTGCTCGGCCTCTACGGTTTCGGGTTCCTGTACTGCCGGCGCGCATGGGCGGAGCGGTTGACGCCAGTGTCGTTGGCGCGCTTCGGCGTCGACCTCGGCGAAGGCGCGCACGAGGCGGCCAAGGGCACCGACCAGTACCGGCTCATGCCCGGTGCCCGGCGGTTCGACCTCGGCAACTACAACTACCCGGGCGCGGTCGCCGCCGACGAGGCCCTCAAACTGATCCTTTCGGTCGGCACGCCAGCCATCGAAGCCCATGTCACGGCGCTCTCGCACCGTCTGGCGCGGGGTCTGCTCGATCTCGGCCTGCCGGTCGCCGGCGGCGCGCCGGGCCCGCATCTGGGATCCATCGTTTGCGTCGGCGCCGTCGGCGAGGGCGGCCACGATTCCACCGCAGACCCGATGCTCGGGGCGCTCTACGAGCACCG
>JAPPPF010000018.1:5116-8008 GCA_028817665.1 Magnetovibrio sp.
ACACGATTCAAACGAAGACCCGATGATCGCGGCGCTCTACGATCACCTGATCGAGAACGGCGTCGCCCTGACGATCCGCCAAGGCATGCTGCGGATGGCCTTTCACATGTACAACACGGAAGATCAGGTCGACCGGGTGATCGCGCTCTGCCGGGAGTTTCTCGCGCGCGCCTAGCGCCGTGCCCAGCGCATCCAAATCCGCGAAGTTATCCACAGGCCGTGGCTTGACTCGCATGGCTTCGCGAACTGGTATACCGGTATGGCAGATCTCGTGAAGCTTGAACGGGACCGCGCCTACACGGCGATTCTGACGAGGCTCTCGAACGTGCGTCGCGATCCCACGGCGCCGCTATCGGAGCGCAAGCTCGCCGAATCCCTGGGCGTCGGGCGCACGCCGGTGCGCGAGGCCTTCCGCGACCTGGCCCGCGACGGCGTCCTCGAGGTGCTCCCTGCTCGGGGCACCTTCGTCCGCCGCCTGGATATCGCGGAATTGCGTGAGTTGTACGAAGTCCGCCAGGCGCTCGAGGGACTGGCGGCCCGCCTGGCCGCCCAGCGGGGTCCCACCCCGGCGCTGGATGCCTATGGCGCGCATATGCGCGAGGTCATCGATGACACCGACGCGTTCGAATTGGCCGAAGTTCACCGTCACGGCGTCGATTTTCATCTGGAGATCATCCGATCGTCGGGAAACAGTTACCTTCTGAAAACCTACGAACCCATGCGGCTCAAGTTCGCGATCGTGCTGAATTTGTTGCTGCATTACGACGACGACCGGGTGCGCGAAGCCGTCCGCGAGCACTATTCCATTTACGACGCCATACGGCGGGGCGACGGCGACGACGTGGAGGCGGCGGAATGAGCTACGTGCACCACATCGCCTATTGGGAGAGCGGCGCCGAGGTTACCGAAGGCGCTGAATTGCCGGCCGCCGCGCCCGGCGATTTCCCCGAGGTCCACTACGACCTGGAAACCCTGAAGCACGACCTCAACCGGTTCGCCATATCCCAGGGGCCGGCGTCGATCTGGCGTTACGCGCCGTTGCTGCCCGTCGACGACCCCGACAATGCGGTCACGTTGGGCGAAGGCTGGACGCCGATGCTGCCGACGCCCAGGCTCGCCGCCGCGCTCGGCATGTCCGACCTGCTGGCCAAGGACGAGGGCCGCAATCCGTCCGGCACCTTCAAGGACCGGGGCGCCAGCGTCGCCGTGACCCGTTACCGCGAGCTCGGCACCGGCACGATCGTCCACAACAGCTCCGGCAACGCCGGCGGGTCGTGGGGCATGTACGCGGCGCGGGCCGGCATCCGCTGCGTCAACCTGCTGCCCGACGACGTGCTTCCCGGCAGCCTGCAGCAGAGCGTGCTGTCCGGCGCGCCGACCTTCGTGCTCGATGGCGCCTGGAAGGAATCGGGCGCAATGGTCGCCGAGGCCGTCGCGGCGCACGGATGGACCAGCATCTGCACCCTGAAGGAGCCCTACCGCCTGGAAGGCAAGAAGACCATGGGCTACGAGATCGCCGAGCAGCTGGGCTGGTCGCTGCCCGACGCGGTGGTCTACCCCTGCGGCGGCGGTTTGGGCGCGATCGCCATCTACAAGGCCTTCAAGGAGCTTCAGGCGCTCGGCTGGATCGAACCCGGCCCGCTGCCGAAGCTGATCATCACCCAGTACGAGGGCTGCGCGCCCATCGTCCGCGCCTTCGAGGCCGGTGCCGGGGCGGCCGAGCTCTGGGAGGACCTGGACGTGCCGCCGGGCGGGCTGAAATCGACGCGCCCGCCGGGCGACAAGGCGGTCCTCAACCTGATCGCCGAGACCGGCGGTTGGGCCGTCGCCATCGGCACCGACGAAGCGATCGCCGCGACCGAGGAGATGACCCGCCTCGAGGGCATCTTCCCGTGCCCCGAATCAGCGACCACCCTGGCCGGCCTGCGCCGCGCTGTCGCCGCCGGCCGAGTCGAGAAGGATGACCGCACGGTCCTCGTCGTCACCGGCAACGGTTTGAAATCGATCCCCGTCCTGGCCGACCCGGCGGTCCGGCGGGTCCGCCCGAATGACGACATGGATCTGGAATGAATTGGAACGACGACGAAAACGAGTCTTGATTGTGGGAGTGTAGGGGGAACGCCGAAGACAACCTTCTCCATTGACGGCAACCAGCAGGAGCCAGACGCGCCCGCCGTCCGCGTCAGGAAACAACACCAGGGAGTGTTTAAAATGAAGAAATTGGTAACCGCATTCGCCGCTTTCGCCGTGGCGGGGGCCTTGGCCGTCGATACCAAGACGGCCATGGCCGAAGACGGCCCGACGCTGAAGGCCGTGAAGGCCCGCGGCGAGGTCATCTGTGGCGTCCACCAGGGCCGCTACGGCTTCGCCATCGCCGACAGCCAGGGCAAGTGGAAGGGCCTGGACGTCGATTTCTGCCGCGCCGTGGCCGCCGCGACGCTGGGTGATTCGGAGAAGGTGAAGTACATCCCGCTCGGCAGCGTCCAGCGCTTCCCGGCCCTGCAGTCGGGTGAGGTGGACATGCTGTCCCGCACAACCACCATCACGCTGACCCGCGATTCGGCGCTCGGCTTCAACTTCGGACCGCCGACGTTCTACACGGGCACCGGCTTCATGGTTCGCAAATCCATCGGCGCCACCACGGTCGACCAGATGGGCGGCGCCGCGATCTGCGTGTTCCCGGGATCGACCACCGAGAAGAACATCGCGTCGCTCTTCAAGTCCAAGGGCATGAAGTTCACGCCGGTGGTCATCGAGAGCTCGAAGCAGTTGGTCGGCGCCTACATGTCCGGCCGTTGCGACGTGCTCGCCATGGACCAGGCCGGCCTTCCCGGCCATCAGCAGTACGACGCCAAGAACCCGAACGATCACCTGATCATTCCGGGCGTCTAC
>JAPPPF010000021.1 GCA_028817665.1 Magnetovibrio sp.
TGGACCATGCAGTTCCTGGCCGACGTCCTGGCGGTTCCCGTCGAGGTGCCGGCCGACACGGAAACCACGGTGCTCGGCGCCGCCTACCTGGCCGGCCTCGGCGCCGGGATGTTCGGCGGCCTCGACGACATCGGCGCCAGGTGGCGTGCCCAGCGCCGGTTCGAGCCGGCCATGGACGCCGCGCGACGCGACGCGCTCTACGCCGGCTGGCTCGACGCCGTCGCCCGGGTCCGCGCCGCCGCCTCCTCCTAGCCGCCGCTCCCGGAATTTCACAGGCCCGTGTGAAGGTGTGATTGGACCACGGTGGCGGCGCCGCGCACCATATATTAGAAAATACAGGGATAGAGGCCGGCGCCCCCGGTTCGGGACTGGGGCGCCGTGAAACCAACGGGGTCGTCGCCATGCCGAAAAGTATTTTCGCCTACATCTTCAAGTACTCCATGCGCCAGCAGGTGCTGGTGTTCGTCGGCACGCTGATCTAGGGGATCCACATGGCGAGCGTCAGCGCCGCCACCCAGGCCAGCATTTGCAGTTCAACGGTCATTTCTCATGTCCCCCTGTTCCGAAAGAGCCGTCCGATTTTACCACGCGCCTCGGGTCCAGGGGGCCAACACATTGGCGTGAGGCGGCGCCGGCGTTCCACCTTCCGAAATTCGCCTCCCATTCCGTTTGACCTCCTTCGCCAATCCCGTAACGTAACGCCGCCGGCCCATGCGCCGGCGTTTGCATTGGGGAGGACAATTCGTGGCCAATACCATCGGCGGCGGCTCGGCGTTCCTGAGCCTTTTGAAGCAAAACGGCATCACCCACATGTTCGGCAACCCGGGCACCACCGAACTGCCGATCATGCACGCCATGCGCGACCACCAGGACCTGACCTACGTTTTGGGCCTGCAGGAAAGCATCGTCGTCGCCATGGCCGACGGGTTCTCGCGGGCCACCGGGCAACTGACGGCCTGCAACGTGCACGTGGCGCCGGGGCTGGGGAACGCCATCGGTTCCATCTACAACGCCAAGTTCACCGGCACCCCGATGATCATCACCGCGGGCCAGCAGGAACAGGGCCACGGGCTCACGGAACCGCTCCTCTACGACCCGTTGGTGCCGATCGCCGAGCCGGTGGTCAAGTGGGCGACCGAGGTGACGCGGATCGAGGACCTGCCCCGGATCATCCACCGCGCCGCGAAGATCGCGACGACGCCGCCGACGGGGCCGGTGTTCCTGTCCTTGCCCGGCGACGTCCTCAACGACGAGGGCGGCATCGATCTCGGCCACCCGACCCGGGTCGAGAGCCGGGTCCGGCCGGCCGACGACGTGATCGCCCGGCTGGCCGAGCGAATCTGCGCGGCCGAGCGTCCGATGGTCTTGTGCGGCGACGAGCTGGTGAAGTCGGACGCCCTCGACCTGGCTGCCGCCTTCGCCGAGACCCTGGGCGCCGCGGCCTACCAGCAGACGGTGCCCTACGGCGCGCATTACCTCTCCGAGCACGTCTGCTACATGGGCGGGCTCAGCCGCGAGCAGGCGGACGTCCGGAACGTGCTCGCCGAGTACGACCTGATGATCGTCCTGGGCGCGGACGTACTTCGCATGTCGGTGATGAGCGAGGTCGATCCGCTGCCCGAGGGCATGCCGATCGTGCAGATCGGCCTCGTCGACTGGGAGATCGGTAAGAACTATCCGACCGAGCTGGCCGTGCAGGCCGACGTGGCCGAGACCCTGAAGGCGCTGACGCCGGCGTTGGCCGAGAAGGGCGGCGCCGCGCTGAAGACCCGCGCCGCCGCTGCCTTGGACGACCTCCAGGCGCGCAACTGGTCGGCGCGGCGCGGACCGCTGGTCGAGCGCATCGAGGCGGCCGGGCCGGGGAGCCCGATCCAGCCCGACTGGATGACGCTGAAGCTGGTGGACGCGCTGCCCGCGAACGCTGTCGTCGTGCACGAGGGGCTGACCTCGACGCGGCACCTGAACAACCTGCTCGCCTACAAGGACCGCTACGGCTACCACGCCTTCGGCAGCGGCGGCATCGGCTGGGCGGTGCCGGCGGCGGTCGGCATTCAGTTGGCGGACCTGGAACGCCCCGTCTGCGGGGTGATCGGCGACGGGTCTTCCATGTATTCGATCCAGGCCTTGTGGACGGCGGCCAACATGAAGCTCCCCATGACCTACGTGATCTGCGCCAACCGCAGCTACCGGATCCTGAAGACGCGCTTGAAGGCGTTCCACCAGAACGAACACTACGTCGGCATGGACCTGGACGACCCGGCCATCGACTTCGCCCAGTTGGCGCGGTCCATGGGGCTCGACGCGGAAACGGTGGAGGACCCGGACGCGTTCGCGCCGGCGCTCGAACGTGCCTTCGCCAATCCGGGACCGAACCTGATCGAGGTGGTCGTCGACGGTGCCGTTTGAGGTCATCGGTGCCGGCATGGGCGGGACGCGCGGACGCGTGCCTTACATATTCACGCATGCGATAATGATAGCCGCCCGCTGACCCCCGAGGCCGCCCATGACCGACGCCGACCGGCTGATCATCGAGACACCGGACCAGGTTCCCGAGACCTTCGCCGAGGTCTACGCCTACTGGACGGCGAAACGGGGCGGTGACTGGGCGCCGACGCTCCGTGACTTCCATCTCGACGAATTGCCGAGCGAGATCCTGCCCTGGTCCGTCGTCGTCGACGTGCGCACGGACCCGTTGGACTTCCACTACCGTTTCTGGGGCACCGGGCGGGTCCGGCTGATCGGCGCCGAGATGACCGGCAAGCTGGCCTCCGAGATCGCCGACGGCTACATGCGCGACGCCAACATGCGCGAATACCGGGATCTGATCGAGATCCGCCGGCCACTGCTCTGCCAGACGCCGGTGACCACGGCGTCCGGCAACACCGCGACCTTCCAATCACTGCGGCTGCCGTTCCGCGGCGACGATGGCGGTGGCGACGTCGCCCATGTCTACTCGGCCATCAACCACGCGGACATGTCGGAGGAGCACTACGACTACTACGGCACCCGGCCGGCGGGCAGCGGACCGTGACCGCGTCTTCTAGGGCAGCAGCACCGTCGAGCCGGTGGTCCGGCGGGCCTCGATGGCGGCGTGGGCGGCGGCCGCGTCCTTCAGCGGATAGGTGTAGTTGACGGTGCTCTCGACGACGCCCGACGCCATCACCTCGAACAGTTCGTTCGCCGCCGTCAGCAGATCCTCGCGCTTCGCCAGGTAGTGGTGCACGGCGGGCCGCGTGATGAACAGCGAGCCGCGCTTGCCGAGATCGGTGATGATGTCGACCGGGTCGGGCGCTCCCGAGGCGTGGCCGTAGGCGGCGCACATGCCCATGGGCCGGAGGCAGTCGAGGGACCGCTGCAGGGTCGCCTTGCCGATCGATTCGTAGACCACGTGGCAACCCGCGCCGTCGGTGATCTCGCGGACCCGGGCGGCGAAATCCTCTTCCGAGTAGTTGACGACGTGATGGCAGCCGAGCCGCTCGGCGATGGCCGCCTTCTCCGCGTTGGAGACGGTGCCGATGACGCGGCCACCGAGGTGGCGGGCCCACGGGCAGAGCACGTGGCCCATGCCGCCGGCGGCGGCGTGCACCAGGACCCAGTCGCCCGGCTGGACGGCGTAGGTCCGCTTCAGCAGGTATTGCGCGGTCATTCCCTTCATCAGGACGCCGGCGAGGGCGACGTCGTCGATGCCGTCGGGCACCGGGATCAGGGTCTCGGCCGGATAGACGCGGGCCTCGGCGTAGGCGCCCAGCGGCGGCAGCCCGTAGGCCGCCGTGTCGCCTTCCCGGAACCCGGTGACGCCGTCGCCCACGGCCTCGACCCGGCCGACCGCCTCGAAGCCCAGCACCACCGGAGGCTCGGGCACGAAGATCGGATGGTTGATGCCGCGCCGGTGATAGGTGTCGGCGTAGTTGACGCCGATGGCCGTGTGCTGGAGCCGGACCTCGCCGGGGCCGGGCGCGGCGACGTCGACCTGGCGCCACTGGAACACCTCGGGCGCGCCCTTCCCGTCGATCACCGCGGCCATCACCATGGTCCGTCTCCCCTCTCTCCGTTGGCGGGGCGATTGTAGCGCGCCGGCGGCGGCCGGCAAAATCCCCGCGCGATCTGACGGCACAGGCTAAAAGTGCTAGACTGACGCCCGGGAGAAGGGACGATCAGACGTGGCACGGCTCGACGTTCAGATCATTGAACTCGATCCCATCCGGCACGGCGAGTTGACCGCCGCGGCCGAGGTGTGGGACCGCTGGCGCGGCGACCGCCTGGCGCCGGACTGGGCCGACGTGGTCCTCACCGAACTGCCGCCGCCGGCGCTGCCGTTCACCGTCGTCGTCGACCTGATCGACGGCGGCCGCGACTGCCGCTACCGCTTCTGGGGCTCGGGCATGACCCGGCTCTACGGCTCGGACGAGACCGGCAAGCGGCTCACCGAGACCTCCAGCGAGGCCATCGCCGACGCCACCCAGCGGCAACTGGCGATGCTGCTCGAGCGGGGCGGACCCATGGCCTTCGAGGTGCGGATGCCCCGGGTTTCCGGCGACTTCGTCACCAAGACCAACCTGCGCCTGCCGATCGCCGAGGGCAGCGGCGAGATTGGCAAGGTGATCACCATCGCCCAGGTCGGGCCGAACGTGCTCCGCCTGGGCGACGACCTGGCCACGGTGTGGAGCCGCGCCGCCGGCGGCTGAACGCCGCCGCGCTGGTTCCCGGCGCGGCGATTTTCCTCGAAACATCTCGATATTCGATAATAAAATGGTCGATTATTGATATGAAATTCCATCAGCCCCAGGTTCTCACCATGACATACCTGCCCAGCGAGACCCGGAACGCCAGCGCCCCCTTGGCCCGCGCCTTCATCATCCTCGACGCCGTTTCCGAGGCCGAGGCGCCGATCGCGGTCGCCGAGATCGCCCGGCGCACGGGCATCCCGAAGCCGACCGCGCACCGGATGGTCAACCACCTGTTGGCGGAAGGTATGCTGCGCCCCGACCCGGGCCGCCGCGGCCTGTCGCCGGGGCCGCGCCTGTTCAGCCTGTTCAGCCGGGTCCAGGCCGGAACCTGGGACACCGGGCCGGTGCGCGCCATCCTCGACGCCCTGGTCGGCGAGATCCGCGAGTCGTGCAACGTCGGCGTCCTCAGCCGCGACGCCGTCCTCTACGTCGAGCGGGTCGAGTGCGACTGGCCGATCCGCGCCGAACTGGGGCCCGGCTCCCGGGTGCCGCTGCACGCCACCGCCATCGGCAAGCTGTTGCTCGCGCACATGCCGGCGGACGCCCGGCGCCGGCTGATCGCGGTGCTGCCGCGCCCGGCGTTGACCGTCAAGACGATCACCGATCACCGCGTCCTGGAAGAGGAATGCGCCGCCATCGTGCGCCGCGGTTTCGCCGTCAACGACGAGGAACAGACCGACGGCATCATCGGCTTCGGCGTGCCGGTCCGCGACAACGGCGGCCGGGTCATCGCCGGCCTCGCCGTGCACGCGCCGGCCAGCCGCTTCGACATCGCCACGGCGGTCTCCCGGCTGCCGGAATTTCAACAGGCGGCGCAGCGTCTCGGCGCGGCGCTCGCCGAACGCGCCTGAGCAGACCACGGAGCCCGACCCATGCCCCTCGACAGCCTCGACCTCAGTTCCGAAGCCTCGCCGATGATCCTGGACCGCCAGATCACCGACCGCCGCGCCTGGCTGGCCGGCGACATCGACCCCAAGGAATGCCTGGTCGGCCTCGACGACGCCGCCCTCGAGGAGATCGGGGCCCTGGTCGAGACCCTCCACGCGGCGCCGCTGCCGCGGCTCATGCGGGCCCCCGACCAGTTCGAGTTGCGGGCCTGGCGGCGGGTCATGGCGGCGGCCAAGGGCCGGCTCACCGACGGGCTGGGCTTCGCCGTCGTCGACGCCCTGCCCATGGACGACTACGACATCGAGGATATGAAGACGGTGTTCTGGATCGTCGGCCAGTTGCTCGGCCGCACGGTGGCGCAGAAGTGGGACGGCACCATGCTCTACGACGTCACCGACACCGGCCAGAAATACAGCTACGGGGTGCGCGGGTCGTACACCAGCGTCGAGCTGGTCTTCCACACCGACAACGCCTTCGGCGCGATGCCGCCGGACGTCGTCGGCCTGCTCTGCAAGTACCCGGCGGTGACCGGCGGCGTCAGCCGTTTCTGCTCGCTCTATTCGGTCCACAACAGGATGCTCGCCGATCACCCGGAGCTGTTGCGGCGGCTCTACCAGCCGATGCATTTCGACCGTCAGGCCGAGCATGCGCCCGGCGCGCCGAAGACGGCGCTGGCGCCGTTCTTCAGCTACGACGGCGAACGCCTGACGGCGCGCGCCAACGTCTCCCTGGTGCGCAAGGGCTACGAGGTCGCGGAGCTCGAGATGGAACCGCTCCTGGCCGATGCGCTCGACGCCGTCGAGGCGGTCGGCAACCGTCCCGAGATGTGGCTCGAACAGCCCATCGAACGCGGCCAGTTGCAGTATCTCAACAACGTCGAGCTCGGCCACTACCGCAGCGATTTCGAGGATCACGAAGATCCGGCGAAGAAGCGCCACCTGATTCGCACCTGGCACCGTGACCGGCTCGGGCGGAACTACGACGGCTGACAGCCATCTGCCGGTTTGGTTGAATTTCGGCTCTTTTCGCACTAATATGGTTTAAGCAGGAGGCGCGTACCCACATGCGCTGACAGCTTGATCCCGGAGCCCCGTCTCGCAAGAGGCGGGGCTCTATCGTTGCCCGGCCGGCGGTTTTCAGCCGAGCAGCGCGCGGGCCGCGATATAGGCGCCGAGGAGCGCCGTGGAAACGAAGAACACCTGCTTGAAACGCTGTTCCGAGAGCCGCCGGCGCAGCCGCTGGCCGAAGGCCATGCCGATCAACGCCGGGACCACGCCGGCCACGGAGAGCAGGCCGAGGTCCTGGGGCAGCAGGCCGCGGCCGCCGAGCGCCACGCCGATGCCCAGCGCCGCGGTGGAGAAACAGATGCCCATGGCCTGAATCAGCATGTCGCGGGGCAGGCCGAGCGTCTGCAGGTAGGGCACCACGGGCAGCACCGTCGAGCCGGTCAAGCCGGCGAGGACGCCGGTGGCGCCGCCCATCACCGGCGACAGCCAGGGCTCGCGCCGGCCGGCCCGCGGCAACGCCGGGGTGCGCAATCCGAACACGGCGTAGGCGACCAGCGTCAGCCCGAGCAGCGCCGCCAGCCAAGCCGTGTCATCGAGCGCCAGCGCCGCCGTGGCGAACCAGATGCCGACGCACATCGCCGCCAGCACCGTCCACAGCCGTTTCAGCAATTCGCCGAGAAAACCGCCGACGACGCCCTGCCAGACGTTGGTGACGAACGACGGCACCAGCATCAGCACGATCGCCTCCTTCAGGCCCATGGTGGCGGCCAGCAGGCCGAGCGACACAGTCGGTAGGGCCATGCCGATGACGCCCTTGACGGTGCCGGCGATGAGGAAGGTGCCGGTGACGATGGCCAGGGTTTCGAGAGGAATATCCATGCGCTCCCCTTAGCACGGGTTCGCCATGCCGTCCCGCGACAATTTTCTCGGTCCTTGTGTCAAAGATCACTGACAACACCGATGAGGGTGCTAGGTTGGGCGCGACAACCTGAGGGACGTGACATTCGATGACCGAAACCGACAAACCGGCCTGGCCAACCCTGGCTGACGGCTCAACCGATTGGGAAGCCGTGTTCGAGGATCCGCAAAGCGGCTTGATACCGTTGATCACCCAGGCGCAAACGGCGCCGGCGCTGCGGGAATGCGCCATCGTCGTGGTCCGCCAGCTTCACACCCGCAAGAAGGATCCCGACGTGGTCGCCGGTTTCGTCGCCCAGCTGGAGGAGATGGTGCCCGACAACCTGCCCGCCGGAGCGCTGCCGAAGGTCGCCGGCGCCATCGCCGGCGTGCTCCGCCAGATCAAGGAGGACCGGATCCGCCGCGCCG
>JAPPPF010000002.1 GCA_028817665.1 Magnetovibrio sp.
ACTCCGCCGACGGAGAGGCCGGTTGGGAGATCATCCAGCGCCAATCCATCGACCTGGCGATCATCGACTGGTACATGAAGCCCATGGACGGCATCCAGCTGACCAAGCTGATCCGCAACGACAAGGCCTGCCCCAATCCCTACCTGCCGGTGATCATGATCTCCGGCTTCGCCGAGCGCGCCCGCATCTTCGGGGCCCGCGATTCCGGCATCAACGAGTTCGTGGTCAAGCCGCTCTCGGCGAAGGCCTTGTTCGGGCGCATCCAGAACGTTATCGAGCACCCGCGCCAGTTCGTCCGCACCGAGACCTTCTTCGGGCCCGACCGGCGCCGCAAGGACCAGGACGTGAAGGAGGACCGGCGCGGCACCGGCGTCACCGAGAAGGCCCCGGAAAAGGACATGAAGGCCGACATGAACCAGGAAGAGGTCGACGCCTTCCTCAACCCCGATAGCGTCCCGGCGGAGAACGAGTAGCGCCCGCCTAGGCCGCCTTCAGCATGTTCGAGGCGATCAGCGTTTCCGCGATCTGCACCGTGTTCAGGGCCGCGCCCTTGCGCAGGTTGTCGGAGACCACCCAGATGTTGAGGCCGTTCTCGACGGTCGGATCCTTGCGGATGCGGCTGACGAACACGGCGTCCTCGCCGGCGCATTCCTGCGGCGTCACGTAACCCTCGTCGGCCCGGTGGTCGACGACGGTGACGCCCGGCGCCGCCTTCAGCGCGTCGCGGGCCTCGTCCTCGCTGATCGGCCGGTCGAACTCGATGTTGACGGCCTCGGCGTGGCCGATGAACACCGGCGCGCGCACGCAGGTCGCGGTGACGGCGATGTCCGGATCCAGGATCTTCTTGGTCTCGGCCGCCATCTTCCATTCCTCCTTGGTCGAGCCGTCGTCCATGAAGATGTCGATGTGCGGGATCACGTTGAAGGCGATCTGCTTGGTGAAGTTCTCCTGGTAGCTGAGAGCCGGCTCGTTGGCGTAGATGCCGCGGGTCTGGTTGAACAGCTCGTCCATGGCCGATTTGCCGGATCCGGAAACCGACTGGTAGGTGGAGACCACGACCCGCTTGATCTTGGCCAGATCGTGCAGCGGCTTCAGCGCCACCACCATCTGGATGGTCGAGCAGTTCGGATTGGCGATGATGCCGCGCTTCTTGTAGCCGGCGACGGCCTGGGGATTGACCTCCGGCACCACCAGCGGCACGTCCGGATCCATCCGGAAGTGCGAGGTGTTGTCGATGACCACGGCGCCGGCTTCCGCCGCGATCGGCGAGTACTTGGCCGAGACCTTGGCGCCGGGGCTCGACAGTACGATGTCGACGCCGGTGAAGTCGAAGCCGTCCAGGTCCTGGACCTTCAGGATGTCGTCCTCGCCGTACGAGACCTCGCGGCCGACGGACCTGGACGAAGCCAGGGCGATGACTTCCTCGGCGGGAAACTCGCGTTCCGCCAGGATCGACAGGACCTCGCGACCGACGTTGCCCGTGGCGCCGACAACGGCAACTGTATAACCCATGGTTCTTCTCCGTTCTTCTCTCACCCGCCCGCGGCCGCCATCCCATCAAAAACGAACGGCCCGCGGTTGACGCGGGCCGTTTCGTTTGCACAACGAGAAACCGCCCGCCCCTAGGGGGTGGTTTTGGTCTCCGTGGTCTTGCCCAGCAGCTGGTTCACAAAATTTCCTTTCGCTTGAGGCGCGAGAGAGATACGCGCTTCGGCGAAAAAACGCAAGCCAAAAGGCGCTAGAGGATTTTCCCCATGTTGACGCCGGCCGGGTCGCGGGGCGGTTCGGCCCAATCGATCGGGCCGTAGCCGTGCCGCGCGTAGAATTGGACGGCGTCGGGCTTGGCGTGCAACCTGACAGCTTGGCGCCCGGCGGCCCGGGCGAAGGCCTCGGCGGCGGCCAGCATGGCGCCGCCGAAACCCCGGTTGCGCTTGGCGGGTTCGACGACGACCAGCCGGAAGGCGGCCCAATGGGGGTCGGTGAGGTCGATGCGCAGCGTCCCGATGACCGTCCCGCCGGCCGCCAGCACCCGCACGTGATGGTCGGCCCGGCCGTCGTCCGGATGGGCCGGGTCGTAGGTCTCGCCGGGCTCGAACAGCAGGCGTCGCAGCGCGTGAATGGCCTGCCATTCGGCCACGCCGCCGGGCGTCCGGAATACCGGGGCGCCCTCCGCCTTCCTGTCGATGCCGTCCATCGGTCCTCTCCGAAAACAAAAAAACCCGCGGGGAAACCGCGGGTCGCACTAAGTCGTGGTTGATTGAAATCACACGCCTAGGCCCGGGCCTCCCCATGGGAAAGTCCGTTGCGTCGGACGCGGCGGATGATCTCAAACGCGTTCATGGCCGTGTGTATAGTCCCGGGCGGGGCTTCGGGCAACCGAAATCGGCCGCCCTCACGCCGCCAGCTTGTCGAGCTCCTCGGTCAGGGCGGTGCCCATTTGAGAGCACGAGACCAGTTCCTTGCCGTCCTGCATGATGTCGCCGGTGCGGATGCCGCGGGCCAGCGTGTTGGTCACCGCCTGCTCGACCAGGTCGGCGTCGTCGGCCATGTCGAAGGAGTAGCGGAGCATCATCGCGAACGAGAGGATGGTGGCCAGCGGGTTGGCCTTGTCTTGGCCGGCGATATCCGGCGCCGAGCCGTGCACCGGTTCGTACATGGCGCGCATGCGCCCGCTTTCGTCGGCACCCGATAGCGTCGCCGAAGGTAGCATGCCCAGCGACCCCGTCAGCATCGCCGCGCAATCGGAGAGGATGTCGCCGAACAGGTTGTCGGTGACGATCACGTCGAACTGCTTGGGCGCGCGGACGAGCTGCATGGCGCAGTTGTCGGCGTACATGTGATGGAGCTCGATATCGGGGAATTCCTTTCCGACCTCGGTCGCCACCTGGCGCCACAAGACGCCGGTCTCCATGACGTTGGCCTTCTCCACCGAATGCAGCTTGCCGTTCCGCTTCGCCGCCAGGTCGAAGGCCACCCGGCAGACCCGGTCGATCTCCTGGGTCGTGTAGACCTGGGTATCGACGGCGCGCTGGCCGCCCTCGATCGGCTCGATCAGCTTCGGCTCGCCGAAGTAGGCGCCGCCGGTGCTCTCGCGGACGATCAGGATGTCGAGGCCGGAGACCAGCTCTTCCTTGAGGCTCGACGCGTCGGCCATGGCGGGCAGGCAGTTGGCCGGGCGCAGGTTGGCGAACAGGTCCATGTCCTTCCTGAGCGTCAGCAGCCCCGCCTCGGGGCGGATGTCGCGGGCGACGTTGTCCCACTTCGGGCCGCCGACGGCGCCGAGCAGCACGGCGTCGACGTTCATCGCCTTGTCGAGCGTCGCGTCGGTCAAGGACGTGCCGTGGGCGTCGATGGCGGCGCCGCCGACGAGGTCGTCCTCGACGTCGAAGGAGACGTGGCGGCGGTCGTCCATCCAGTCGATGACGCGGCGCACCTGGCCCATGACCTCGGGGCCGATGCCGTCACCCGGCAGGAACAGGAGTTTCTTGTTGGCCGCCATGGCGGTGCGCTCCTCGTCGTCGCGTTGCGATAGGGTTGGGTCGGTCTACTCGGCGGCGTAGAGCCAGGGCTGTTGCGCCTTCTGGCTTGCCTCGTAGCTGTCGATCTTGTCCTTTTCCTGCATCGTCAGGCCGACGTCGTCGAGGCCGTTCAGCAGGCAATGCTTCTTGAACTCGTCGATCTCGAAGGCGATCTCGCCGCCGTCCGGGCCCTTGATGGTCTGGGCCTCGAGGTCGATGGTCAGGGTCGCGTTGGCGCCGCGCTCGGCGTCGTCCATGAGCGCGTCCAATTGCTCCTTGGTGACCTTGATCGGCAGGATGCCGTTCTTGAAGCAGTTGTTGTAGAAGATGTCGGCGAAGCTGGTCGAGATCACGCAGCGGATGCCGAAGTCCAGGAGCGCCCAGGGCGCGTGCTCGCGCGACGAGCCGCAGCCGAAGTTGTCGCCGGCGACCAGGATCGAGGCCTCGCGGTAGGCTTGCTTGTTGAGGACGAAATCCGCGACCTCGCCCCCGTCATCGTCGAAGCGCATCTCCGAGAACAAGTGCTGGCCCAGGCCCGACCGCTTGATGGTCTTCAGGAACTGCTTCGGGATGATCATGTCGGTGTCGACGTTGATCATGTTCATGGGCGCGGCGACGCCTTCGAGCGTGGTGAACTTTTCCATCGTCCCTCTCCTTAATCCGACAGTTCGCGGACGTCGGTCAGATGACCGGTGACGGCGGCGGCGGCGGCCATGGCCGGGCTGACCAGGTGGGTGCGGCCCTTGTAGCCCTGGCGGCCCTTGAAGTTGCGGTTCGACGTGGACGCCGAGCGCTGGCCCGGCTCCAGGCGGTCGTCGTTCATGGCCAGGCACATGGAGCAGCCGGGCTCGCGCCACTCGAAACCGGCCTCGGTGAGGATCTTGTCGAGGCCCTCGGCCTCCGCCTGATCCTTGACCAGACCGGACCCCGGCACCACCAGGGCCTGCACGCCGTCGGCGACCTTGCGGCCCTTGGCGATGGCGGCGGCGGCGCGCATGTCCTCGATGCGGCTGTTGGTGCAGGATCCGATGAACACCACGTCGACGGGGATCTCGTTCATCGGCGTGCCGGCGGTGAGGCCCATGTAGTCGAGCGCGGCTTGCGCCGCTTCCTGCTTCAGCGGGTCCTCGAAATCGCCGGGCGAGGGCACCTTGCCGGTGATCGGCGCGACGTCCTCGGGCGAGGTGCCCCAAGTGACCTGCGGCACGATCTCGGAAACGTCGAGGGTGACCTCCTTGTCGTAGGTGGCGCCCTCGTCGGACGGCAGGGTCTTCCAGAACTCGACGGCGGCCTCGAACTGGCCGGCCTTCGGCGCCATGGGTTTGCCCTTGATGTATTCGAAGGTGGTTTCGTCGGGCGCGATCAGGCCGGCCCGGGCGCCGCCCTCGATGGTCATGTTGCAGACCGTCATGCGGCCTTCCATGGACAGCTCGCGAACCGCCTGGCCGGCGTACTCGATGACGTAGCCGGTGCCGCCGGCGGTGCCGATCTTGCCGATGATGGCGAGGATCAGGTCCTTGCCGGTGCAGCCCGCCGGGAGCGCCCCGTTGACGGTGATCCGCATGTTCTTCAAGGGGGCTTGCAGCAGCGTCTGGGTGGCCAGCACGTGCTCGACCTCGGACGTGCCGATGCCGAAGGCCAGCGCGCCGAAGGCGCCGTGGGTGGCGGTGTGGCTGTCGCCGCAGACGATGGTCGCGCCCGGCAGCGTGAAGCCCTGTTCGGGGCCGATGATGTGGACGATGCCCTGGCGGATGTCGTCGATGTCGAACAGCGGCACGCCGAATTCCTTGCAGTTGGCCTGCAGGGTCTCGACCTGGATGCGGCTTTCCTCGTTCTCGATCGGGCCGACGCGGTCCTTGGTCGAGACGTTGTGGTCGGGCACGGCCAGCGTCGCGTCGGTCCGGCGCACCGGACGCCCGGCGTTGCGCAAGCCCTCGAAGGCCTGCGGGCTGGTCACCTCGTGGACGAGATGGCGGTCGATGTAAATGAGGCAGGTGCCGTCTTCCTGGACGTTGACCAGATGGTTCTGCCAAATCTTGTCAAACAGCGTACGGGGCGCACTCATGCCTCGTTCCTCCCTCGATCATGTATGCGGCGGGCGGCCCCGGAGACGTCCCGGGGCGCCCGGGACTATTCGGTGGCTTCGGCGTCCGCCTCGGGCGCGGCCTCGGCTTCGGCCTTCGGCGCCTCGGCCTTCGCCTTCCTCTTGCGCGACTTGCCGCTCTGCTTCTTCGCTTCCTCGGCGGCGCGGCGGTCGTCGGCGTTCAGCTTCGCCTTGTAGCCGTCCGTCTGCTCGGCGATCCGGGCCGCCTTGCCGGTGCGGCCGCGCAGGTAGTAGAGCTTGGCCCGGCGGACGTCGCCGCGGCGCACGATCTCGATCGAGTCGATGGTCGGCGAATAGAGCGGGAAGATCCGCTCGACCCCTTCGCCGTAGCTCAGCTTGCGGACCGTGAAGGCCGAGTTCAGTCCGGCGTTCTTGCGGGCGATGCAGACGCCCTCGAAGGCCTGGACGCGCTCGCGCGTGCCTTCCACCACCTTGACGTTGACGCGCACCGTGTCGCCCGGCGCGAATGCCGGGACGCCACGTTCGGCCGACAGCTTCTCGACCTCTTGGTTTTCCAGTTCACTAATGACGTTCATGGTTCCATTCCTTCGGTTCACCGCGGCCCGCGTTCAAGTGTCATCGGGTGGAGGGCCGCAAAATTCCAAAAACTCTCCGATAATTCAACCGTTTTTAGCGACGTAGCGTTCCCAGAGGTCGGGCCGTCGGCTGCGTGTCGCCGCCTCCGCCTCGTCGGTCCGCCAACGCCGGATGTTCTCGTGATGGCCGGAAACCAGCACATCGGGCACCGCGCGGCCCTGCCAGACCTGCGGGCGGGTGTAATGCGGGTATTCGAGCAGGCCGCTCTCAAAGCTCTCCTCGATGCCGCTTCCCTCCTTGCCCATGACGCCCGGCAAGAGGCGCACGCAGGCGTCGAGCAGGGCTAGGGCCGCGGGTTCGCCGCCCGACAGCACGACGTCGCCGAGGCTGACCTCCTCGAGGCCGCGGGCTTCGATGACCCGCTGGTCGACACCTTCGTAGCGGCCGCAGAGCACGATCAGGCCCGGTCCCTCGGCGAGGTCTCGGACCCGCGCCTGGGTCAGCGCCACGCCGCGCGCCGACGTGATCAATAGCGGCAGCCCGGCGGCGTCCTCGAGGGCCGCGTCGAGCGCCGCGTCGAGGACGTCGGGGCGCATCACCATGCCGGGGCCGCCGCCGAAGGGCGCGTCGTCGACGGTGCGGTGCTTGTCGGTGGCGTGGTCGCGGATGTTGAGCGTCTCGCACGACCACAGGCCGTCCTTCAGCGCCTGCCCGGCGAGGCTGACGCCCAACGGCCCCGGAAACATTTCCGGGAACAAGGTCAGGACTTTGCTGCGCCACGTCTGGTTCACAACTCTCACTCCGTGGACGCCGGCCCGTCGTTGGCGGCCGGCGCGCTTCCTTTCGCTTCTTCCTCCGGCGGCTCCAGGAGCCCCGGCGGCGGATCGACGGTCAACCGTCCGCCCGCCACGTCGACCTCGGGGACGACGGCCCGGGTGAACGGCACCACCAGCCCCTTGTAGGGGCCGCCGGTGATCTCCAGGACATCCCCGGCGCCGAAATCCTCGACCGCGCTGACCCGTCCCAGGGCTTCGCCGGCGACGCTCACGGCTTCCAGGCCGACGAGATCGGCGTGATAGAACTCGTCGTCCTCGGGCGCCGGCAGCGCGCTCCTCGGGACGTGCAGCTCGAGGCCCTTCAGGGCCTCCGCCGCGTCGCGGTCGCCGACGCCGTCGATGCGGGCGATCACCTGTCCCTTGGCTTCGCCGACGACCTTCAGCCTGCGGCCGGTCTCCGCCCCGACGTCCCATAAGGGACCGTAGGCGGCGAGGTCGGCCGGGTCCGCCGTGAAGCTCTTGATCCGGACCTCGCCCTTGAGGCCGCGGGCGCCGGTGACGACGCCCAGGAGCACGAGCTCGGACGGATCGGGCTTGCCGGTCACAGCGGTCAGCCTTCCTCCTTCTTCTCTTCGTCCTCGGCGGCGGCCTCCTCGGCGGGCGCCTCCTCAGCGGGGGCTTCATCGGCCGGCGCCTCTTCGGCAGCGGCTTCCTCAGCGGGGGCCTCCTCGGCGGCAGCTTCCTCAGCCGGGGCTTCCTCGGCCGGCGCCTCTTCAGCAGCAGCCTCTTCGGCCGGCGCCTCTTCTGCGGTTGCTTCCTCGGCCGGCGCCTCTTCAGCGGCAGCCTCTTCAGCCGGCGCTTCCTCGGCGGCGGCCTCCTCGGCCGGTGCTTCCTCGGCCGTGGCGGCCTCCTCGGCGGCGGCGGCTGCCTTCTCCTCGCGCTCCTTCGTGCGCTCAAGGGTCTTGGCGCGGGGCTGGTTCTTCTTCGTATGCTAGG
>JAPPPF010000038.1:0-7280 GCA_028817665.1 Magnetovibrio sp.
AATAAGACCCGAACCCGGTCCCGCAGCATGATCTATTACGAGAAATCGAAGGTGATCCTGGTCCTCGTCGTCTGCGGCCTGGGCCTCGCCTTCTCGGCGCCGAACTTCCTCGCCACCAAGACCACCGAGGGCCTGCCGACCTGGCTGCCGCACAAGCAGGTCAGCCTGGGCCTCGACCTGCAGGGCGGGTCGCACCTGCTTCTCGAGGTCGACCTCAACACGGTGGTCCGCGAGCACCTCGAAAGCCTCGTCGATTCCATGCGCGTCGAGCTGCGCAAGGCGCGGATCCGCTACGGCGGCCTCGGCGTCGAGCGCGAGACCGCCAAGGTGACGATCCGCAAGCCCGAGAAGCTCGACCAGGCGCACCAGCTCCTGCGCGGCATCGACCCCGACGTCGAGGCCGAGGTCACCGGCAACACCATACGGCTCCGGTTCACCGACCAGGCGCTGATCCAGCGCCGCAACTCGGCCCTGCAGCAATCCCTCGAGATCATCCGCCGCCGCATCGACGAGACCGGCGTGCGCGAGCCGACGATCCAGCGCCAGGGTGACGACCGCATCCTGCTGCAGGTCCCGGGCGTCGAGGACCCGGAGCGCCTGAAGCGCCTGATCGGCAAGACCGCGAAGATGACCTTCCATCTGGTGCACCCGCAGTCGGGCGGCCAGAACACGACGCGCACGCCGCCCGGCGCCAAGTGGCTGCCGCACGCGGAAAACCTGCCGAGCGGCGATCCGCAGCAGGTCCTGATCCGCAAGCGCATCATGGTCTCGGGCGAGGACCTGGTCGACGCCCAGCCGAGCACCGACGCGCGCACCTCGGAGCCGGTCGTGGTCTTCCGCTTCAACGCCAAGGGCGGCAAGAAATTCGGCGACGTGACGACGAAGAACGTCAACCAGCCGTTCGCCATCGTCCTCGACGGCACGGTGATCTCCGCGCCGGTGATCCGCGAGCCGATCCTCGGCGGGTCGGGCCAGATCAGCGGCAACTTCACCTTCCGCGAGGCCACCGACCTGGCGCTCCTGTTGCGCGCCGGCGCGCTGCCGGCGCCGCTGACCATCCTCGAGGAGCGCACCGTCGGCCCCGGCCTCGGCGCCGATTCCATCGAGGCCGGCAAGATCGCCTCGATCATCGGCATGGTCCTGGTGGTCGTCTTCATGGCCGTCGCCTACGGGCGCTTCGGGCTGATGGCGGACGCCGCGCTGATCATCAACATGTTCCTGATCCTGGGCTCGCTGTCGGTGCTGCAGGCGACGCTGACGCTGCCCGGCATCGCCGGCATCGTGCTGACCATCGGCATGGCGGTGGACGCCAACGTGCTCATCTTCGAGCGCATCCGCGAGGAGGTGCGCCAGGGGCGGACGCCGATCTCGGCCATCGACGCGGGCTACTCGCGCGCCCTGACGACGATCATCGACGCCAACGTGACGACGCTGATCGCCGCGGTGCTGCTCTACGTCTTCGGGTCCGGGCCGATCCGCGGCTTCGCGGTGACGCTGGCCATCGGCATCGTCACCTCGATGTTCACGGCGATCATGCTGACCCGGCTGTTGGTCGTCACCTGGCTGAAGCGGACGCGTCCCGCCGAGCTGCCGATCTAGGGGAGGGGTGAGATGCGTGGACTGCGACTGATCCCGGCCGGCGTCAACATCAGCTTCATCCCGAAGCGGATCGGCTTCTTCGTGTTCTCGGCCGTCCTGGTGGCCGCGTCCATCGGGCTGTTCCTGACCAAGGGCCTCAACTACGGCATCGACTTCAAGGGCGGCATCCTGATCGAGGTGCGCACCGAGCAGGCCGCCGACATCGGCGCCATGCGCGCGAAGCTGGGCGCGCTCGGCCTCGGCGAGGTGGCGCTGCAGGAGTTCGGCCAGCCGACCGACGTGCTGATCCGGGTGCAGCGCCAGGACGGCGGCGAGAAGGCGCAGCAGGCGGCCGTCGACAAGATCAAGGCGGCGCTCGGCGCCGGCGTCGACTACCGGCGCACCGAGTTCGTCGGACCGAAGGTCTCCGAGGAGCTGTTCTGGGACGGGGTCCTGGCGGTCAGCCTGGCGATCCTCGCCATCCTGGTCTACATCTGGTTCCGCTTCGAATGGCAGTTCGGCCTCGGCGCGGTGGTCGCGCTGACCCACGACGTGCTGACCACCATCGGCGTGTTCGCGCTGATGGGCTTCGAGTTCAACCTGTCGACGGTGGCGGCGATCCTGACCATCGCCGGGTACTCCATCAACGACACCGTGGTCGTCTACGACCGGGTCCGCGAGAACCTCAGGAAGTACAAGAAGCTGGCGCTGCCGCAGTTGCTCAACGATTCGATCAATCAGACCCTGTCGCGCACCGTGATGACGTCGCTGACCACGCTGCTCGCCCTGCTCGCGCTCTACTTCCTCGGCGGCGCGGTGATCCGCGACTTCTCCTTCGCGATGATCTGGGGCGTCATCATCGGCACCTATTCGTCGATCTGCCTGGCGGTGCCGCTGTTGATCTATCTCGACGTCAACCGGTCGGGCGCGATGACCGAGGACGGGGACGCAGGGGAGGCGGTCGCCGACGAGGCGCCGTAGGGCTCATTTCCCTCGACATCACCCCCGCCGTGCCGGCCGGCCGCCAGCTCATCCAGAGCTACGGCGGCGGACGCTTCCGCATCGGCGGCCAGGTCCACGAGGGCTCGGTCCTGGTGCTCAGCGAGGAAACGCTCGCCTGGCCCGTCGCCGACGCCGGCGCGATCACCGAGGCGTCGCTCGACGCCCTCTACGCCGCCGAGCCGGCGGGCGGCATCCTGGTGGTCGGCTGCGGCCCGGCCTTCTCCGCGCCGCCGCCCGCCCTCCGCGCCGCCCTCAAGGCGCAGGGCTTCCAGCTCGAGTGGATGGACACCGGCGCGGCGTGCCGCACCTTCAACGTTTTGTTGACCGAGGAACGCGCCGCCGCCGCGGCGTTGATCGCCGTTGAATAGGCAAAGAAAAACGGGGCCCCGGGGCCCCGTTCTCCGTAGCCGTCGTGGCCGGCCGGTTCAGGAGATGCCGTACAGCCCCTGGGCCGAGACCATGGCGAACAGCATCGGCACCGACAGCAGCGTGTTGGTGCGCGAGAACAGCATCGCGGTCCGCGCCGAGGCCGCCTTGGTGGCGTCGTCCGCCTCGACCAGGCCGAGCGCCTTCTGCTGGTTCGGCCAGATCACGAACCAGACGTTGAACCACATGATGATGCCGAACCACATGCCGATGCCGATCATCCGGTGGCCCTCGCTGGCGCCCTCGGTGGTGCCGAGCGACAGCGCCGCGCCCAGGTAGCCGTTCATGGCCGCCAGGATCAGGCCGGTGACGATGGTGCCCATGGCGCCCCAGCGGAACCACCACAGCGCCGCCGGCGCGATGACCTTGCCGATGGCCGGCTTCTGGTCGTCGGGGATGTTGGGCATGTTCGGGATCTGCACGAAGTTGAAGTACCACAACAGGCCGATCCACATGACGCCGCTGAGCACGTGCAGCCAGCGGAAGAAGAACTTGCCGAACACGGCGCCTTCGTAGCCGCCGTAGGAATAGTGCATGAAGAACAGGATCGCGGCGATGACGAAGCCGGCGATCACCGTGTTTCTCAAGCTGGTGAGTATTGCTGCCATGGGGTCCCCTCCGTGAGCTGCATGACGATGTCGAAATTTAGAAACTATCTAAGGCATGATATATATATACCGTTATCGCCACGCTTCAACGATTTTGCCCGAAACCGTTGGCGGATCGGGGTTTTACGGCGGGACGGGGGAGGTCATGACGACGCCGGGAGCCGAGAAATCAGCCGACGATTCGCTCGAGCCCACCGGCGCCGGCGCGATCGCCGAGCGGGTCCGGCGCGACGACCGCGACCGCTTCCTCTGCACCCTGTTCGCCCTGCCCGAACACCGCGACGCCCTGTTGGCGCTCTACGCGTTCCACGCGGAGATCGCCGCCGTGCGCGACGGCGTCAGCGAGGCCATGGTCGGCCAGCTCCGCCTGAAATGGTGGTATGACGCGGTGCCCGGCATCGTCGCCGGGACGCCGCCCGAACACCCGGTGGCCGTGGCTTTGGCCGACGCGGGCCGGCGCCACCCGCTCGACGCGGACGACCTCCGGGCCATGATCGAGGTCCGGGCCCAGGACCTGACGCCGGCGCAGCCCGCCGACATGGCGACGCTGGAGCGTTACGCCGAGGCGACCTCGGGACGCCTCGCCCGGACGGCCTTGCGAATGACCGGCGCCGCCGGCGCGGCGCCCGACGCGGCGGTCCGCGGCGTGGCGGTGGCCTGGGCGTTGATCGGGCTGGTCCGCGCGATCCCGGTCCATGCGGCGCGCGGATACGCCTATGTGCCGAAGGCCGTCTGCGCCGAGGCGGGGCTGGATCCGGACGCGCTGTCGAAGGTCCGGCGGGGCTCGGCGCCGCCGGCCGGGCTCGGCGCCGCCGTCGGAACGCTGCGCCGTCGCGCCGCCGGCCATCTCGACGCGGCGCGGCGGGTTAGCCCGAGCTACCCGCGGGCCGCCGCGCCGGTGTTCCTGCAGGCGGTGTTGTGCGAGGTCTACGCGCGCCGGCTGGCGGCCCGCGGCGACGATCCCTCGGCGCCGGTGTTCGCCCGCCCGGCGCCCGGCACCCTGGCGACCCTGCGGCTCGCCTGGTCGGCCTACCGGCGGACCTACTAGCCGCTAGCCTTCCTTCTTCTGGCCCTCGCGCTTCAGCCGCATCAGCTCGTGCGACGAGACCTGCGGGAAGATCGACGGCGAGTTGGCGAGGTACAGCATCACGGCGCCCCGGTTGGTGTCGGGGAAACCGCCGCGGGTATCGTCGAACTGGCGGATCTCCAGGATCGTCACCGCGTTGGTCTTCGGATCGCGGCTGCGCCAGGCGACCGTCGGGTTGTCGCGGCGGGGCTCGGCCAACGGCGCGATCGAGCGCTTCCAAATCTCCGTCGGGTCGCCGTAACGCTTCTGATAGTAGTCGATGACGGTGCTGAATTCCGCCGACGGGAACAGGGCGTGCAGCCGGCTGGCGCTGCCCTGGTCATAGCGGACGATGGCCATCGGTCCGGTGTACAGGATGGTCGGGACCACGAACTTGGCCTTCAGCGCGTCGGGCCAATCGATGGGCTCGACGCAGAACAGCGTGGTGCCGCGGTTCTTCTTGACACATTGATTGATGGTGTCGATGCCGCCGTCGGGGGGCAGGGAATTCTCCAGGTTGACCGATTCACCCAGCGCGAAGGTCACGCCGCTCAGCGAGGTCCGGCTCAACATCGCCGGCCGCGGCCGGTCGCGGCGCGGTGGCTTCGCGTCGTTCTTGGCGAGCTTGGTGACGGGCCAGCGGGTTGGCGCCATGCCCTGTTGCTTGGCCGCGACCTCGCCGGGCGTCGGATAGCGCGGCTCCTTGGCCGTCGCCAGCTTCTCCTCGCGGCTCAAGCGCAGCTTGTCGCGGTTGGCCGACGGGTAGGTCGGGCCGGTCTTCAGTTCGCCGACCCGCGACAGGCTGCGTTCCGGGGTCGCGGCCGGCTTGCGCTTGGCGACCGGGTCGGGGGCCCGCAAGGGGTCGGAGTAGGGCAGCTTCGCCGGCGGTTTCCGGACCGGTCGGGGCGCCGGCTTGGCCGCGGCCTTCGGCGCGCCCTCGGCGGACTCGCCTTCCGCCGGCGGCAGGTCGTCGCCCTCGAGAGGCGGCAGGTCGCCCTCGGCGGCCGGCAAGTCGCCTTCGGCCGGCGGCAGGTCGCCCTCCGCCGGCGGCAGATCACCTGCGGCGGCCGGCAAGTCGCCCGATTCCGCCGCCGGCAGGTCGCCGAGTGGATCGGCGGCGGGGCGCGCCGCGACCTCCTTTTCGGCGGCCCGCAGGCCGGCCAGGGGATCCTCGGCCTTCGCCGGGGCGGCGCTTGGGGTCGGCGGGGCCGGTGCCGGACTTGGCGGCGCGGCGTCGGCGACCTGCCGCGGCGGCGCGGTTTCCGGCACCGGTGTCTTGCTCACGCCCAACACCATGGGATCGCCGGTCTCGGTCTTCATCTCGACCGTCGTCGTCCAGGCGTCGGGACCGTTGCCGACGGGCGTCGGCAACGGTGCGGGCAGGGCCGGTGACGCCGCCGCCGCCGCTTCGACGCCCTGCCGGGGAACCAGTTTCATCTCGGTGCCCTTGCCGGCCGGCGCCGCCGGGTCGACGATCTCGACGTCCGCGGACCAGCCTTCCGCCGACGGTTTGCGGTCGGTGAACAGCTCCGACAGGCTATCGAGGATGCCGGGCGCCATTTTTCCGGCGTTTTGACCGGGCGTCGGTTCGCCCGCCGGCTCGAGCGCCTTCTCGGCGACCTGGGTCGGGTCATCGGCGTTGGCGATCGCGGCCGCGTCTCCTTGATCGGGGCTCGTGCGGTAGGACTGATCGACCTTCTCGCGCGGATCGCCGCCCTCGGCCCGGTCCTTGCCCGACTTGAAGAACCGCGCCAGGGCGCTGACCACGCCGGGCTCTTCGTCGGCGGGCTGAGGTGCTTCCGCGGTCCGGGGCCGGGCGGACGGCCTCGGCCGGGCGCGCTCGCGCGCCTCTTCGGCCTCGATTTTCTCGGCCTTCGCTTCCTCGCCGTAGACGTCGCGACGGATTCGTTCCAGCCGGTCGACCAGGCGCGACGCCGGCGTCTCGCGGCGTTTGGCCGCCGGCTTGGACCTCGGCAACCGCGGATCGGGGCGCATGCGTTCCGGTAATTGGCCGGTGTTCGCTTGCTCCTCGGCCAGGCGCCTGGCGGTGGCGCGCCGGCCCTCCGACAGGATCGCATCGGGATTGACCCGGACCTCGCGGGACACCGCTTCGTTCAGCCGCCGAAGCCGGTCCATCGTGCTCTGATACCTGGGCGAACGCCTTGCCGGCAACGCCTCGACCGGCGCCATGCGGGCGGCCTCCGGCGCCGGTGCCGCAGGGCGCCGCTTGTCCTTGCCGGCGTCGATCTCGTCGAGGGCGCTGAGGTCGGGCAGGTCGCCGTCGTCGGTTTTCTCGGCGCTGGGTTCGCCGGTTTCGGGTTTCGCGTCGTCCAGTTGCGCCAACAGCGAATCGACCTGGTCTTCCGGCGTTGCCGGGCCCAGGGATTCATCCGGTAATTCGATGACCGGCAATCCGAACTCATCCTCTTCTGGTTTCTTGGCGACCAGTCCCTGAAGCCGGTCCATGGCCCGAGACGCCGTCGACCCCGCCGGCGCCGCCGAACGCTGGGCCGGTTTCACCGGTTGCGCGGTTTGTATTTCCGGGGTTTTCGGTCCGACCCGGCGAACCGCCGGGGCGGCGTCCGCCGCTTCGGGTTCGT
>JAPPPF010000038.1:7290-7822 GCA_028817665.1 Magnetovibrio sp.
CGGGTTCGTTCTCGATCAGCCGTTCGAGCTCGGCGAGATCGGCGTCCTCGGTCTTTTCCGCGGCATCGTCGGACGCCGGCGGCAACTCCGGCTCGGCGGCCTCCAGGTTTTCCTTGCCGTCCTCCTTGAGCAGATCCGCCAAGTCGGACTCATCCTTGCCCACCGGGCCCTCGCCCTGATCGGGAAGCGCCGCCTCGCCCTGATCGGGTAGCACCGCCTCCTCCTGAGACGGCGCGGCACCGGACTTTTCGGCGACTTCGCTCGGTGCCGCGGGCTTGGGGGCCTTCGGCGCGGGTGTCGCCGGGGCGTCCGGCCGGACCAGGTCGAGCAATGTCTGGAAGAACTTGCCGACCAGGCCCTGGTCCTTGGCCTTCGCGGCCGTAGCGGATTTCGGCCCGGAGTCCTCGGCCGCCGGCGGCAGGCCTTCCTCGCCGGATTTGAGGCCGGGGGCCTCGGCCACTTCCGTCGCTTCGGCCATCGGGGCCGGCGGCTTGCGCGGCGGGGCGCCGAACTTCATTCCGGTATCGCGGGG
>JAPPPF010000195.1 GCA_028817665.1 Magnetovibrio sp.
GAACATGGGGGTGTGCATCTGTGTCGACAGAACGTTCTGGACGCCGCCCTGGTGTTTCAGGTGCCCGGCCTTGATGGCGATGGCGCGTTTCGGATCGTAGGCGGGAATGAAGAACGGGAAGCCGTTGATGTGGTCCCAATGGGTGTGGGTCAACAGCAGATGCGTTTGCCGCACATCCTTTTCGAGAATGACCTTGGAGAAGTTCCGGATGCCCGTCCCCGCGTCCATGACGAACACATGGTCACCGGCCTCAACCTCGATACAACTGGTGTTGCCGCCGTACTTCATGTGATCCGGCGACGCACAAGCGATGCTTCCTCGGACCCCCCAGAATTTTATTCTTAGGCTCATATTACCGGTACTTTAACCCGAGTATTGATGCACTTACCACCGCTTTTTGCATCGTTCTTAAAATAGTCAAAACAAGGCCACCCCTTGTTTTCACAGGCGTTTACTGACCCATAGCATTTTCATCTTGGAGGCCGGACGCGACTTATCAACCCAATCTCTTGCCCACTGGCGTCCCGACGCCGATACCGAAAACTTGATCCGCCTTTCCCTGATTGACTGCGATTTCGATCAATCCATTGGAGTTCTCATAGCAGAACCCCGCGCCCAGCGAAACACTAGAAAAGGTTTCCGCCCGCGGCAGGAATGTCTCGCCGACCAGCAACCCCTCGCCGGGGTCCATGGCCGATGCACGTATGCCGGTAATTGCGTTTCCGAATTCATCAATATAGATCACCTCGGCGAGATCGTCCGGACCGCCGGCGCGTACCAGTTCGTCGGCGCCGAGAGGCCGGAACCGCGGGCCGGCGGCCGGCCGCTCACCGGTGGCGATCGACGCGGCCACCGGCGCGAACAGGTCGCGGCCGTGAAATGACGCGGACAGATGGGAGGGCCGCCAGACGATCTCCCAGCACGCGGCGCCGACGGTACGGCGCAGGACGTGCTCGAACAGGCCGTTGTCGGGCCCGACGAAGCGATAGCCGCCGGCTTCGACGCAGAGCGCCCGGCGTGGCCCGCCGACGCCGGGGTCGACGACACAGAGGAACACCGATCCCTCGGGCAGCGCCGGGAAGTAGGCCGCCAGCAGGTAGGCGGCGGCCCGAGGATTGGTCCGCGGCGCGTCGGCGAACAGATCGACCACCGGCACGCCCGGGGCGGCGGCATGGACGACGGCCTTCATCTGCCCCGTGTAGGGGCCGGAGAGCCCGAAGTCGGTGAACAGAACTAGCATCGGCGCCAGCATGACAGAGGCCGGGACGCCGAGGCAACCGCGGCGGCGGCCCGGCGCCGTCGTTCGCGCGCCGCCGGTTACACCATGTCGAGGAAGGGCGCGTCGGCGCGCTCGGCGGCGACCGTCGACTTGACCAATCGCGCGACCTTGTCGAAGGCCCGGGCCTCCAGCTGGCGCACCCGCTCACGGCTGATCCCGTAGACCTTACCCAATTCCTCCAAGGTCATGGGATCTTCGCTCAACCGGCGCTCCATGAAGATATGGCGGTCGCGCTCCGACAGGCTGTCGAGGACCCGCATGAGGACGTCCTGGCGGTAATCCGCCTCCTCGGATCCGGCCACCAGTTGCTCGGGCGTCGCCGATTCGTCGACCAGGGCGTCCTGGAACTCCATGGAATCCTCGTCCGTCGACATGGGCGCGTTGAGCGACAGGTCGCGGCCGCCGATGCGGCGGTTGATCTGCTGGACGTCGGCCGCCGACACGTGGGTCACCTCGGCGATCCGCTCGGCGTCCTCGAGGCTCAGCTCGGCGGTGTCGGCGATATCGAGGCGCTTCTTCAGGTTCCGGAGCGAGAAGAAGAGCTTCTTCTGCGAGGCCACCGTGCCCAGCTTGACCAGCGACCAGGACTTCAGGACGTATTCCGTGATCGCCGCCTTGATCCACCACATGGCGTAGGTCGACAGGCGGAACCCCTTGTCGGGATCGAACTTCTTCACCGCCTTCATCAGCCCGATGTTGCCTTCCGAGATCAGATCGGCGACCGGCAGGCCGTATCCGCGGTATCCCATGGCGATCTTGCAGACCAGGCGCAAATGGCTGGTCACCAGTTCGTGGGCGGCGCTCACGTCGCCTTGGTCGCGCAACCTCAATGCCAGAAACTGTTCCTCCTCCTGCTCGCGCAGGGGGAAGGCACTAACCTGGCGGAAGTACTGCGACAACCCGCCTTCGGTCGGTACGGTCGGCAATGCGATGTTGGTCATTTGAATTCCCTTTTCCTTGGTGCCCGCTCGAGGTGTCCGAAACTAGTTGGAACCTGTGTCCAAATTATGGCGCGCGGCACTGAATCTACGATTTGCGGTAACGCGTCGGCGATGGCACGCGGCAACTGCCGACGGCGCCTAACAGGCGGCCTGGCGGCGACAATTCAGCGATACGTGGAAAGGGGTCGTCGGTGGGGTCTTCATGCCCAAATCCTCCATTCGAAGCGATCTGTCGGTGGCCCGCGGTAATGCCGGACCTATGATTGTTTCCAACCCTTCATATTAGGCGCTGGATGTTATGAATTTAGTCGAAAACGGCCGAAATGTCAAGATGATTCATATTTTGTTCCAAAATCACCTTAATGTTATCCGGCGCTCGGAACCACCGAATCAAAGAAGGCCGCCCCAGGGCGGCCTTTCCGGATACGGCTGAAGCCGGGTGGTTACTTGGCGGCCGAGCGCGACGTCGAAGTGCCGGCGAGCGGCTGTTCGAAATCCTCGGGCGCGAGGTCATATCCGAGATTCGGGATCGGCGGCAGATCAAGGCTTTCGCCGTTGTTGATCTCGGCCTTGCGCTTCTGACGGTACAGGCTGCGGATCGCCGCGTAGTAGTCGACAGAGGTCTTCTTGATCTGGCGCAGCTCATCGACGACGCCGGCGAACTCGTCGATGCCGTCAACCGCCATCTCCGTATACTCGACCTCGTCTTTGTTGGCGTTGCCGGTCCAGAGACCGAACGGATCGAAATAGGGATCGACGACGAACTTGCCGACCACGTCGCGCGGGCTCGACGGCCCGAAGATCGGCAGCACGAGATAGAACCCCTCGCCCATTCCCCAGACGCCGAGCGTCTGGCCGAAATCCTCTTCGCGGAATTCGCCATCCACGTCGCTGACCACGTCGGCCAAGCCGCCGATGCCGATGGTCGAATTCACCAGCATGCGGACGAAGGTGTTCATGGCGCTGGAGAAATCGCCCTGCAGCAGATTGTTCACGAAGGTGATCGGGCTCGACAAGTTGGTCAGGAAGTTGCCGATGCCGAGACGCATGGTGGCCGGCACTTGCTCGTTGTAGAGATCGGCGACCGGGCCGAGGATGTTTTCGTGCACGACCTCGTTGAAGCTGAAGATGGCGCGGTTGACCGACTCCAACGGGTCGTTGACGTTCTCGTCGTCGGCGGCGGCGATCAACGGCCCGCCAGCGGGCGCGGGGTTCGCCGGCGCCGCCGTGGCTGCGCCACTGACCGGCGCCCATACAGCCAGGAACGCCGCAACGGCGCGCAACGGGCGTGCAGTTATCCGGAACTTCGCGATCATCGGCACCCACGTCGATCATTGAACCCAAGCTCACAAACTGCATACCGCCCGCCGGATCGCCTCCGCCATCGCACCGTGCAGCACCCTTTGTTTTTATGCGAAGTTCAGACACACGGCAACCTTCGAATCATCTTTTCCGCCACAGTGTGGCATTTTTGCAAACCCGCGACCTCACCGATTCGGAAGCTATTTGATAAACGACTCCAATGCCTTATAAGGAGGTAGGTTTTTGATCAGGGATGGTGAGACATGAACCGCCTAGCAGGTAACATTCTCGTATCGGGGCTGATTGCCCTATTCATTTTGGTTCAGCCGGGACCGGCGCGGGCCGATTCTGCGTCCGCGGTGGTTCAGGAATTTCAGGCGACGCTGATCGAGGTCATGAAGGGCGCCGAAAAATCCAGCGTCCGCCAGCGCTTCGACCAACTGTCGCCGGCGGTCGAGAAAGCGTTCCATATTCCGTTGATGACGCAGATCGCGGTCGGGCAGTCCTGGGCCCAGGCGACTCGCGAGCAGAAATCCGCGGTCGCGGCGGCGTTCCGGCGGATGAGCGTGGCCACGCTGGCGACCCTGTTCGATGGCTACAACAACGAACGCTTCGACCTCGACAAGGAGAAGCCGGGGCCCAGCAAGACCACCATCGTGATGACCACGCTGGTGAAGTCCGACGACTCCACCGTCGACATCGCCTACGTGGCGCGGCGCATTCAGGACCGCTGGCGGCTCATCGACGTGATCGTCGATAGCGGCATCAGCGAGCTCAAGGTCCGGCGGTCGGAATATCGGCTGATCCTGAAGAAGTCGGGACTTTCCGGATTAATCGAGCTATTGAACGGCAAGGCCGACGAGCTTATGTCCCAATAAGCTGCGGCCATCCGGCGCCGAACGCGCCTGGCCGCAAAAGGACCGATCAGATGAACCGCTTCGTACTCGCCGTCTTGGGCGCCGCAGGCCTCGCGCTCTTCCTGAGCACCGCCCCCGCCCGCGCCGCCGACAAATCACCGGAACAGCTCGTCGGCGGCTTTCACGCGGCGCTGCTCGACACCATGCGCGAGGCGAAGGCGCTCGGCTACAAGGGGCGATACCGCAAGCTGGCGCCGCACATCGAGGAGAATTTCCACCTGCCGCTGATGATCCAGGTCGCCGTCGGATCGTTTTGGAAGAAAGCGTCGAGCGGGCAGCAGGAAAAGCTGATCGAATCCTTCGCGCGGCTTTCCATCAGCACCTACGCGTCCCGGTTCAATGGTTATTCGGGGCAGAGTTTCCGCACCCTCGGCCACAAGCCGGGCCCGCAGGAGACCGTGTTGGTACGGACGAAAATCGTCAATCCTTCCGACAAGGACGTCGAGCTGACCTACGTGACCCGCTTCATCAGGGGCGAGTGGCGGATCATCGACGTGCTTCTCGATACCGGAATCAGCGAGTTGGCCGTGCGCCGTTCCGAGTACCGGCGGGTCCTGAAGACGAAGGGCATCGACGGCCTGATCGCGACCATCGACGACAAGGCCAACATCCTCGCCGCCGACAACGCCGGCTAGGCGGCGCCGCGGCGCTCGACGACGGCCAATAGCGCCGGCAGGAAAATCAACGTCGCGAACAAGGTCATGGTAATCGCCAGGGTCAGCAGGACCCCCATGCTGGCCGTCCCCGGGTGCCCTGAGAGCGAGATCGAGCCGAACGACCCGATTGTGGTCAGCGCGCTGAACAGGACGGCGCGCGGCGTCGAGGTGCGCATGGTTTCATGCGCGCCTTCCGTGGCCCGGGCCCGGCTGACCAGGTGAATGCCGCCGGCGACCCCCAACCCGAACAGCAAAGGCAGGACGATGACGTTGGCCAGGTTGAAGGCGACGCCGAGCGCCGCGGCGGCAGCGATCGTCCAGAGCGCCGCCAAGAGCAGCGGCGCGAACACGAAGGCCACGTCGCGGGCCCGCCTCAGAACCAGCGCCAGCAAGATGACGATCCCGATCACCGCGATGGCGCAGGCTTCCGCGAACGCCCCCAGGACGGTCCGGCCGGCCTCCAGGATGACCACAGGCGAGCCCGCCGCGTTTGGCGCGACCTCGCGCACCGCGGCGACGAATCGCCGCAGTTCGGCGCGTTCGGACAGATCGTTCTTCGGGTAGACCTCGACCATGGCGCGGCCGTCGGCGGCGACGTTACGGCGAACCAACGCCGCCGGCAGAGTCTCGAAGCGCACCGGTGCGGCACCGAGGGATTGGTTCAGAGCGTCGAGGCGGCCCGGCAGCCCGGTCAACAGACGGTTTTCCAGGGTCAGGAGGCCCACCTCCGCGCCGCCGCCATCAAGCAACGCCGAGACCGATGTCCGGACCCGCCCGGCGGCCCGGCGAAGGGCGTCGTCGCCGGCGTTCCCGGCCTGCTCGAGTTTCGGCGCCAATGCCTTCCACGCGGCCTCCCGGTCGCCGGGCCCGAGTGCCTCGGTGCCGCTCCACCGGGCCAGGGACGGCGCCACGAACAGGGCCAGGTCGGCGATGATTTCGAGTTTCTCGTCCTGATCGGCGGGCACGAAGTCGCAGATCGTGATCGCCTTGTCGACGAGATCCAGGGCATCGAGTCGGGCCGCCAATCCAGTCGCCGCGTCCAGGTCGGAGGCGAGAACCTCGATCTTGTACTGATGGCGGCTGCCGTCGCGCACCAGGTCCAACAGGGTGGCAACCGATTCGGTGTTCGGATCCTTCAGGTTCAGCGGATCGAAATCGAACTGGACGCGGGGCGCGACGATCAGGGCGGCGATCCCGAACAGCGCCGCGGCGGCGCAGATCGTTCTCGGGCGACCGATGACCAGCGCCGCGACCCGCGCGCCGGGCGTCGCCTCGCGGGCGCGCCGCGGCGCCGCCGGCCTGGCCGCGGCGTTCGGCGCCAGGGCGATCAACGCCGGCAACAATGTCAAATTCGCGGCGAACGCGATGAACATGCCGGTGCCGGCGATCAGGCCCAACTCCGCGAGCCCCACGTATTCCGTCGGCAGGAACGCGTAGAACGCCATGGCGGCGCTGACCGCGCAGAGCGTCAAGGCGCCGCCGACGGCGCCGGCGGCCTCGCGAAGGGCGGCGTCGCGCGGGTAGCCCTGCCGGCCGGCTTCCTGATAGCGCAAGGCGAAGTGGATGCCGAAATCGACGCTCAGGCCGATGAACAAGACCGCGAAGGCGACGGAAATCAGGTTCAGCGCGCCGATCGCCAGAATGGCGAAGGCCGCCGTGCAGATCAGCCCGGAGATCAGCGTCAGCAGGTTGGCGACCACGAGGACCGACGAGCGCAGCCCGATGGTCAACAAACCAAGCACCAGCACCAGCGAAATGACCGCCGCCAGCCCCATACCCGTTTCGACGCTGGCCAATTCCTCCTCGTCGAGGGCCGCGGAACCGGTGAGACGGACCCGCAGCCCGCGCTCCTTGGTCAAGCCCAACTCCATGGCCAGGCGGCGAACGGTGTCGATGGCGCCCGACGCCGGCTGCAGCGACGCGAAGTCGAGGACCGGCTTGACGACGATGAACCGGCGCCGGTCGGCCGGCGTGTCCTCGCCGCCGCCCATCAGGCGGGTCCAGGAGAACAGGTGGAACCGTCCGGCCGCCTGCGCCTCGGCGACGTCGGCGATGGCGTCGAGGGCGGCGGCCAGCTTCAACGGATTGTCCGCCCCCGATTCCCGGCTATGGTCGAGCGCCTGACCCAGCATGCCGAAGAACCCGCGCAGGCTGGAATCCCGCCACAAGGTGCTCAGGAAGGGCTGCGCGTCGGCGAGCCGGTCGCCGAGGTCGTTCAATTCGTCGAGCCCGAGATACAGCAGGCCGTTGCGCCGGAAGAACGCCTCGCCCTTCAGGTCGTAGACGTCGGTGAACAATTTGGACTGCTGGCGGAGCGCCTGACCGAGGGCCAAGGCGGCGTCGTCGGCGATGTCGGCGGTCTGGCCGTCGATGACCACGACCAGGGTGTTGTCGGTCTGCGGAAACGCGTCGTCGATGGCCTGCGCGTGCTGACGGAAGGGCAGCTCCTTCGACAGCATGTCCGTGGTGCTGGTATTGATCTCGATGTTGGCGACGAAGTAGGCGGCCGCGACGACGGTCAACAGGGCGGCGAAGGCGGCGACACCGCGGGCCCGGCCGACGACCCAGCCGACCCAACCGGCCAGCGCGTCGCGATACATGGTGGTGAAGCGGTCAGCAGCCATATCCATACCGTTTCGGTTCGACGGCGTCCTCGGCGGCTTATAGTCCGCCGGCTGTGCTACGACAAGCGGGCGCCGCCGCGCGCGGGCGCCCACCTTGACAGGTTCGGCGTCGTGAAACAGGTTTTCTTCATGCGAAACCGCCCGGCCGACCTCGGAGACGCCCCGTGATTCCCTGGGATCAACGCGCCGCGCGGGCGCTGGTCAAACCGTTGGTCCACACGCCCGTGACGCCCAATCAGGTCACCGTCGCGACGCTGGTCATCGCCGTCGCCGGGGCGCTCCTCATGGCCACCGGCCGGCCGGACCTGGTCAACTGGGGCGCCGGGATATTCGTCCTGTCACGGTTCCTGGATCATTTCGACGGCGAACTGGCGCGCCAGAAGCAGATGACCTCGCGGCTTGGATACTTCCTGGATTACATCTCTGGCGCGGTCAGCTACGGCGCGCTTTTCGCCTGCCTGGGCCTGGCCTTCCGGGACGGCCACCTCGGCGGATGGGCGGTGTTGCTGGGCGCCGCCGGCGCCGCCGCGGCGGTGATTTCCATGCTCGCCAATCTTCGCATCGACGCGGCCAGCGACGCCATCGACGACGCAGCCGGCGAGGCCGTCGGCTATCCCGGGTTCGCCGGGTTCGAACTGGAGGACGGCATCTACCTGATGGCGCCGATCACCTGGCTCGGCTGGCTGGAGCCGTTCTTCATCGCCGCCGGCATTGGTGCCAGCGTTTATTGCCTGTGGACCCTGGCGCGCGCCTGGCGGCTGCGGCGGAACGCATCCTAGAGGACGGAGCGGCGCACCTTGGCCCGCATGAAGAAAAAGAAGAAGATCGCGAACGCCGGCGCGCCGATGGCGGCCGCGTAGAGCAACTGCTCGCCGGCGCCGAACCAGATCGCCACGGGCACCGCCAGCATGGCGTCGTCGGCGTCGAACCCGGCGGCGCCCGGAATCTCGCCGGCGCGGCGGCCGGCCCGGCTTTCCGCCTGGACCACCATGACCAGCACCCAGACCACCGAGAGCCCCGCGACCAACCCCATGGGCAGCATCCAACCGTTCGGATTCGAAGCGCTGAGGCCGACGCCCAATCCGATGAAGATCAGGGCATTGCAGAGCGCGTCGCTGATCAGGTCGAAGGCGTGCCCGGCCTCAGATGTCTTGCCGCTGAGCCGCGCCAGGTCACCGTCAGCGCGATCGAACAGGATGGAGATCACGAATAGGCCGGCCGCCCAATGGTCATGGGTCCCCTCACCCACCGCCAGCATCGCCGCGGCGCCGAGGCCGGTGGCCAAGCGCATGGCCGTCAGGTGATTGGGCGTCACCGGCGTCCGCCGAAGCGGCTGGACGATGACCGTCCTGGATATCCTATGGAGCCACGTATGATGGCTCATGGCGTCGACCCCTGTCGCGTTTGCGCAGTGCCGTGGCGGCCCAATTTATGTCGCCACGAAAGCCTTGAAACGGCGCGCCACCTCCGGCGGCGTCACCGTCGGCCGCCCGAGATCCGACATGGACCCGGGCTTGATCCGCACGTGCACCATGTGCGGACCGGGCGATTTTAACGCATTCCCGAGCAATTCGTCGAATGTTGTCAGATCATCGCAATTCACACTGACGTTATAGCCGCAGGCCCGGGCGGCGGCGGCGAAGTCGACGGACGCCGCCGTCGTCGGCTGGCCGCCGGTGGAATCATAGGTCCCGTTGTCGAGCACCATATGCACCAGGTTCTCCGGCCGGTAGGCGCCGATGGTGGCCAGCGAGCCGAGCTTCATCAGCGCCGCGCCGTCGCCGTCGACGACGACCACCGGCCTCACCGCGTTGATGGCGACGCCGAGCCCCATGGCCGCCGCGCATCCCATGGACCCGACCTGGTAGAGGTGCTGGTCGCGGTCGGCGATGGTGAACAACTCGCGCCCGCATTTGCCGGTCGTCGCGATGACCGCGGCGTCATCGGGCAGGACCGACAACATGCGTTCCAAGGTCTGGTAGCGGGTCGGGAGGTCGCCGCCGCGCCGGTGGTCGGCGCAGGTGCCGTCGCCGCCGGCGGCCGATGCCGCCGCCGCGAGGTCCTCCGGCGCGATGGCGCCCTTCTGCATGATGAAGCCGAACGGCAGACCGCTCTCGTCCATCGCCCGGCGCGCCGCCTCGATGGCCGGCCCGACCTCCTCGGCGTAGGTGGGGAAGCCTTGGTGTGGCACCCGCATGACGTCGAGCAGGTCGGGCGTGATCTCGCCCATCAGTTCGTGTTGCGGCTCGTCCGCGATTCCGGGCCCGCCGCGCCAGGTGACCACCAGCAGGGTCGGGATGCGGAACGGGAAGTTCAGCGACGTCAGCGGGTTGACGGCGTTGCCGAGGCCCGAGTTCTGCAGCATGACGACGGTCTCGCGGCCGGCCAGCCAGGCGCCCGACGCGATGGCCACGGCCTCGCCCTCGCTGGCGGCGGCGACGTAGCCGTACGCGGGCCCGCTGATCACCCGGTTGATGATCGGCGTCAGGAACGAGCACGGCACGCCGGTGTAGAAATAGAACCCAGCGTCCAGCGCCGGCTCGAGGAAGGCCTCCGCCTCGATCACAGGAACTTCCCGGCTTCGTTCAGGTCGGCGGCGTCGTCCACATCCATCCACTGACCCGGCACGTAGATGACCCGGACCTCGTGGCCGGCATCGGCGAGCCGGCTGAACAGGTCGAGCAGGCTCGCCTGCTGCAGGGTGCCGTCACCCTTCATAATCTCGATGGCTTCGGCGACGAGGTCGCTGCCGCGCGCCGACAGCCGCGCCAACCCGATCCATTCGCCGTCGACCGCGTCGGCCTCGACGTCGTTGGCCATGCGGTTCAGGTAGACCGGATCGTCGTCCAGGTAGTCGCCGGAGAACGGCCGCGAGCACGACACGTAATCGCGAACCCATCCGTCGGCGTCCGAATGACGGTTCTCCCAAAGCGCGTCGACGGCGACCACCAGATCCTCCTCGGCTGCCAGCAACTGATCTAAATAATACTGGCGGAACAGAATATCGCCATAGGCGATGACACAATCGCCGCGGATGTCGGCGCTGGCGCAGGCCAGGCTGGCAGCCTCGCCGGTCGAGGCGTAAAGGTCGTTATCGACGCATCTGACCGACGGCAGGTTGATGGCCCCCTTGGCGTATCCCCTGACCACGGTGACGTTGCGCACCCCGGCGCCGTTGAGGGTGCGGGTCAGACGCCTGAGCAACGGCTCGCCGCGCACGTCGATCATGCACTTGGGCTTGTCCTCGGTCAGCTCGCCCAGCGCCGCGCCCCTGGACGCCGCCAGCACGACGGCCCGGGGCGCCAGCTTGTTGGTCGGCAGGTAACGCTGCTCGGCCGCCGCCAACTCAGCGTTCCCGGCGATCTCGAAGACGTCGGCGACGGAGACGATCTCGGGCTCGACGCCGGCCAGGCTCTGGTCGCGGTAGATGCGGGCCGAGGTGTCGCGCATGGCGGCAATCGAGGCGCGCAGGTTGTGATTGGCCCAGATGGCCAGCGAGACGCCGGCCTCGCGAAAGGCGTCGGTGGGCGTCCGGTAGTACTTGGTCGGCACGATCACCACCGGCGAACGGTTCGCCCATTCGCCGCAGAACGCCAGCACCTCGTCGGCGTCGGCCTTCTTCGAATGGATCAGCACCGCGTCGGCGCCGGCCGTGTGATAGGCCTCGGCGCGCCTGAGCGCCTCGTCCAGCCCCCACCCGGAGATCAACGCCTCGATCCGGGCGACGATGCAGAAGTCGGCGTCGGTCTGGCTGTCCTTGCCGGCCTTGATCTTGCCGCAGAACTCGTCGATGTCGGCCAAGGGCTGGCCCTCGCCGAGAAACGAGTTGGTCTTCGGGAACAACTTGTCCTCGATGCAGATGCCGGCGATGCCGCGCTGGCAGAGCTTGGCGACGGCGCGGCGCATGTTGTTGAAGTTGCCCCACCCGGTGTCGCCGTCGACCAGGATCGGCACGCGGGTGGCGTCGGACATGAATTCCAGGACCTCGAGCACCTGGGTCCAGGACGCCTCGTTGCTGTCGCGCACGCCCAAGGCCGCCGACATGGACAGCCCCGACGCCCAGATACCCTTGAACCCGGTCTCCTCGACGATCTTCGCCGACAGCCCGTCGTGGGCCTCCATGATGAACTCGAGATCCGACGAAGCGAGCAAGCCGCGCAGTTGAGCGAATTTCGAGATATCGTCTTGTTTCAGGTAGGCCGAACCGGCCACCGCCGCATGGGTCATCTTTGGCTCTCCGTAACTTGAAAAATTGTCCCGTGCAGCGCGTATATCACGCGGCGCGGCGCAATTCCCGCCACGATGTGAGCCAATTTCGGGCAAAAAACCGCAGGCCACCATCGGTGTTGCCGTGGGTTGATCGAAATCATAGTATCCGCCCGGTTTTCGACATAGATCGAGGCCCCCGCCGCCAACCCGGGCGGCCTTCGATGGAGATACCAACCCATGCTCACCACCCCCGTTCTCACCGACGACCAGTTGCAGGCGTTCAAGGATGATGGATTCCTGATCGCGCGCGGCGCCTTCGACGCCGACGAAATGGCGTTGATCTCGGCCTGGTCCGACGAAATGCTGGCCCGGCCGGAGGAATCCGGCACCCACTGGGTCTATCACGAAGAGAGCCTGAAGGGCGACGGCGCCGACCTGGTCAGCCGGATCGAGAACATCACGCCCTTCCACGACGGCTTCGCCCAGCTGACCGAGGCGCTCGGCGCGCCGGTCGGCCAACTGCTCGGCGAGGACGCCGAACTGTTCAAGGAAAAGATCAACTTCAAGATGCCGGGCGGCGACGGCTTCAAGCCGCACCAGGACAGCCAGGCCGGCTGGGACACCTACGCCGACTTCTTCATCAGCGTGCTGGTCAGCATCGACGCGGCGACGCTCGAGAACGGGTGTTTGGAGCTCTGCGCCGGCCATCACCAGCGCGGCCTGTTCAAGTCCTGGGAGCCGCTGACCGACGACGACATGGACGGCATGGAGTTCAAGCCGGCGCCGACGGAGCCCGGCGACATCGTGTTCTTCGATTGCTACGCGCCGCACCAGTCGGCGCCGAACATGAGCGACAAGGTTCGGCGCATCTACTACGCCACCTACAACCGGCGCTCCGACGGCCAGCACATGGCCCAGTACTACGCCGACAAGCACAAGAACTACCCGCCCGACATCGACCGCCTGCCCGACCGCGAATACGTGTTCCGGGTCTGAGCGTCCGGCGGCCGATCGCGCATGGAACCGGCCGTCCTGATCCTGGTCCTCGGTTCGGCCGTCCTGCACGCGTCCTGGAACGCCCTGGTCAAGAGCGGCGGCCAGCCGTTCCTGCGCTTGGGCGCGATCATGGGCACCAGCGGCCTCATCGGCTGGCTGTTCACGCCGTTCGTGCCGTTCCCGGCGCCCGAGGTCTGGCCGTTCCTGATCACCGCAGCGCTCGTCCAGCAGGTCTACTTCGTCGCCATCTGCCTGGGCTACCGGTTCGGCGACCTGTCCCACGTCTATCCCGTGCAGCGCGGCATGGCGCCGTTCCTGGTCGCCATCGGCGCCTGGTGGTTCGCCGGTGAAACGGTGGGTGCCGTCGGCCTCACCGGCGTCCTTCTCATCGGCGTCGCGGTGCTGAGCCTGGCACTGACCACAACGCGCTGGCCGGACGACGCCAAGGCGCTTTCCTTCGCCGTCGTCGCCGGTCTCGCCCTCGCCGGCTACAGCGTCGTCAACGGCATGGGCGCGCGGACCGCGGCGACGGCCGGCACCTACATCGTCTGGCTGCTGGCGATCGGCGACACGCCGTTCAGGATCGTCACCGTGGCCCTCAACATCAGGCGCTCGACCGGCGACATACGGCGCCACCTCGTGCTCGGCGCCGCCTGCGGCGTCCTGACCGCCGGCGCCTACGCCATCGTGGTCTGGGCGATGACGGTGGCGCCGATCACCTACGTCACCGCGGTCCGCGAGACCAGCGTCATCATCGCGGCGTGGATCGGCAGCCGGCTCCTGGGCGAGCCGTTCGGCGCGAAACGCATCGCCGCGGCCGCGCTGGTGGTGATCGGGGTGATGCTGCTGCAGGCCGGCGGCGCCGGCTGAGGCCGGGCCGGCGCGCCTAGCCCTGGGCGGCGGCCGGGTCTTCCGCGGCGTCCGGTCGGTGACTGGTGATCCGGGGGAACACCTTGGTCGTCGCCTTGGTCAGGTCTTCCGGGTAGTCGATCTCGACCCACGGCGTGCCGGTGATGTCCTCGACGCCGAAGGTGCCCGGCGTCTCGCCGACCAGGACCTCGCGGAAGGCTTCCTCGTAGGCGCCCTCCTCGTCGCCCCGGGCGATGAACCCAAGGACGCTGTCGGCGACCTTGCCGGCGACGTCAGCGGACATCTTCAGGAATCCGGGCCACTCGCCGATGGTGTCGTGGGTCTCGCCGATCTGCTTGCCGAAATCGACGACGCGGCCGTCCTTGAGGCAGACCTTGACGAAATCGTCGGTCGATTGGAACTGGCGGTCCATGATGAAGCAGTTGGCGTTCTCCGAGCAGACCAGGCGGCGCAGCAGTTCCGGGTGATAAAGCACGTCCGCATCCATGAAGATAACGTCGTCGCCGGACCGCAGCACCGGCTCGCCCGTGGCCAGCGACAGCTTCGGACCCTCGAGGTAGCGCGGATTGAACAACGTCGAGACGAAGCCGGCCGGCGCAACGCGCTCGGCCTCCGCCAGCAGGTCTTCCTTGCGATGGCCGACCACCAGGCACAACTCGTCGACGCCAAGGCCGTGCAGGATGTCGATATGGCGGTGCAGAAGCGTCTGCTCGTCGAAGGTGAGCAGCGCCTTCGGCAGTTCCTCGTTCTCGTCGCCGTAGAGGCGGCGGGCGACGCCGGCGGCCAACATGAGTGCTTTCATCGTATTCTTGTCTTCGTGCCGTGGTTGAGTTGCGGCGTTTTTAGTAACTCACTCCGGATACGGCAAGCACCGTCCACGGAAACGTAAGCCGCCGGGGCGTACGGCGTCGTCAAAAATAGCGGTTCTCGCGGAACCACCGGACCGCGTCGGCGATCGCGTCGGCGGCTGGGCGGGGCGCGTAACCGAGCTCGGCGCGCGCCTTGTCGGCGGAGAAGAACATGTGCTTCTTGGCCATGCGTACGCCGTCGACGGTAACGAACGGCTCGTCGCCGCCGGTCATCCGGGTCCAAGCCTCGGCCAGCACCGCGATCGGCAGGATCAGGTTGTGCGGGATGCGGACCGTCGGCGGCTTCCGGCCGACCTCGGCGGCGATCAGCCGCAAGATTTCGGAAAGCGTCAGGTTCTCGCCGCCCAGGATATAGCGCTCGCCGAGAGTGCCCTTGTCGTGCGCCAGCAAGTGACCCTCGGCGACGTCGTCGACGTGGGCGATGTTGAGGCCGGTATCGACGAAGGCCGGCATCTTGCCGGCCGCCGCCTCGACGATCATCCGGCCGGTCGGGGTCGGCTTGATATCGCGCGGCCCGATGGGCGTCGACGGATTGACGATGACCACCGGCGCGCCTTCGGCGATCAGCGCGTCCACCGCCTCCTCGGCGCGGAACTTCGATTGCTTGTAGGGGCCGATCATGTCGGCGTAGCTGACCGGCGTTTCCTCATCGGCGCTGCCGCCGGGCACGTTGCCGAGCACGGCGACGGAACTGGTGTAGACGATGCGCCCGACGCCGGCCTCCCAGGCGGCGCGGACGATGGCGCGCGAACCCTCCACGTTGGCCCGGAACATGGCCTCGGGCTCGCGCGTCCACAACCGATAATCGGCGGCGACGTGAAACACGGCGTCGCACCCGGCGACCGCCGGGCCCAGGCTTTCCAGGATCCGCAAATCGCCCTCGGCAACCTCGACGTCGAGGCCGCGCACGTTGGCGCGGTCGCTGTTCGGCCGCGCCAGCACCCGCACCCGCTCACCGCGGTCCAGGAGCCGCCTGACGACGGCCGACCCGACGAATCCGGTGGCTCCGGTGACCAGCATCATGGCGGCGATTTTCCTTCGGTACGGCGGTTGCGGACTGGCTTTTGACGATCAAATCTTCTAGAAATCGGCGGCGCGGGCTTCACCTTTAACGGAATAGTACCTATTTTCAACGATGATGGGGGTTCGCGCGCGGCCCAGCCGCAGACGAGGCGCCCGCCGCAACGGCACGGATTGGAGAATCTCATGGAGAAACGGCTTAAGGTCCTGTTGGCCAGCCCGCGTGGCTTCTGCGCCGGCGTCGAGCGCGCCATCGAAATCGTCGAGCGGGCCCTCGACCGTTTCGGGCCGCCCGTCTACGTGCGCCACGAAATCGTCCACAACAAACACGTTGTCGAATCGCTGCGCGCCAAGGGCGCGATCTTCGTCGAGGAAATCGACGACATCCCCGCGGGCGCGCAGGCCATCTTCAGCGCCCACGGCGTCTCGGCCGCGGTCGTAGATGCCGCCGGCGATCGCAACTTGCAGGTCATCGACGCCACCTGCCCGCTGGTCTCGAAGGTCCACAAGGAAGGCCAGAACCACGTCGGCAAGGGCCGGCAGGTGATCCTCATCGGCCACGCCGGACATCCCGAGGTGGAGGGCACCCAGGGGCAGATTCCCGGCGGCGTGCTCCTGGTCACCGATCCCAGCGACGTCGCCGGCCTCGAGGTCGACGACCCGGACCAGCTGGCCTACGTCACCCAGACGACGCTCAGCGTCGATGACACCCTCGACGTCATCGGGGCCCTGAAGTCGCGGTTCCCCAACATCGTCGGCCCGGACGTCAAGGATATCTGTTACGCGACGCAGAACCGTCAGGACGCGGTCCGCGAGCTGGCGCCGTCCGTCGACCTGCTGCTCGTCGTCGGCGCCCATTACAGCTCCAATTCGAAGCGGTTGCGCGACCTCGGCGAGGCCATGAACAAGCCGAGTTACTTGATCGCGTCGGCCGACGACCTGGACCCGACCTGGCTCGACGGCATCGCCACCGTCGGCATCACCGCCGGCGCGTCGGCGCCCGAGGAACTGGTGCAGGGCCTGATCGAGCGGCTATCCGATTTCGCCGAGGTCAGCGTCGAGAAGCTGTCCGGCGTCGAGGAGAACATCACCTTCAAGCTGCCGCGAGAATTGACCGAACCGGTCGCCTCGACGGCGGCCGAATAAGGAGTCCTAAGGAATGGCCGTTCCTCTGATTCAGCAATGGCGCGTCGGCACCTACATCATGAAGCAGCGCCTGAAAGGGAACGACAAGTATCCGCTGGTTCTCATGCTGGAGCCGCTTTTCCGCTGCAACCTGGCCTGCCCGGGATGCGGCAAGATCGACTACGAGGATTCGATCCTCAACAAGCGCCTGAGCGTCGAGGAATGCCTGGAAGCCGTCGACGAGTGCGGCGCCCCGGTGGTATCCATCCCCGGTGGCGAGCCGCTGATCCATCGCGACATCAAGGCCATCGTCGAGGGGATCGTCGCGCGCAAGAAGTTCGTCTATCTCTGCACCAACGGCCTCCTCCTGAGCAAGAAGATCGATCAATTCACGCCGTCGCCCTACCTGACATTCTCGGTTCATCTGGACGGCCTCAAGGAGCATCACGACCGCGCCGTCGACCAGCCCGGCACCTTCGAGATCGCCGTCAAGGCGATCCGCGAGGCCAAGGCCAAGGGTTTCCGGGTCAACGTCGCGTGCACGTTGTTCGATCAGATGGACGCCGACGAGGCGGCCGAGTTCTTCGACTTCTGCACCAACGACCTCGAGGTCGAGGGCGTGACAATCTCACCGGGTTACGCCTACGAGCGGGCTCCCGATCAGGAGCACTTCCTCACGCGGCGCAAGACCAAGCAGCTTTTCCGCGACATCTTCTCGAAGCCCGACGCCAAGACATGGAAGTTCAGCCAGTCGACCCTGTTCCTGGATTTCCTGGCCGGCAACCAGAGTTACAAGTGCACGCCCTGGGGCAACCCGGCCCGCAACATCTTCGGATGGCAGCGGCCGTGCTACCTCCTGGGCGAGGGTTATGCCGACACCTTCCGTGAGTTGATGGACGATACGGAATGGGACAAGTACGGCACCGGCAACTACGAGAAATGCGCCAACTGCATGGTCCACTGCGGCTACGAGGCGACCGCCGTCGCCGATACGGTGGCGCATCCCCTGAAAGCGCTCGGCGTGTTCATGCGGGGCGTCAAGACCGATGGCGAGATGGCGCCGGAAATTCCGTTGGATAACCAGCGTCCGGCCGAGTACGTGTTCGAGGGACTGGTCAAGACGATGACGCAGAAGCGCGAGGAAGAAGAGGCGCTGAAGAAGGCCGAGGCCGAAATGGCCGCCAAGAGCGACGCCGCCTAGGCCTTATCGGAACTCCCATCGACGGAACGGTTCAACGCCCGAGGCGCGGCCCGAGCACCGCCGCGGCATGCCGCAACGCGTCGAAGGCGCGGCCCGAATCGCGGGCCAGGCCGACGAGGTTGAGCCAGGCCCAGGGCCGGACCGCGGCGCGGCCGGCCAACTTGCCGGTGCGCACGTCGCCGCGCGGCGTGATGCAGCCGAGCACCCATTTCGGCACGTGGCGGTGGGCGGGATCGGAAATCGCGCGCACGACGCAGAACGGGACACCGGCCTCGGCGGCGACCCGCGCCACCGCGTGGCTTTCCATGTCGCAAGCGACGGCGCCCGTCTCCTCGTGCATGCGGGCCTTGGCGGCCGGGGTCGGCACCATCCGCGCGGTCCCGGCCAGCGGCGCGTCGACGACCGCGAAGGCGTCGCCGATGCGATCGCGGATAAGCCGGCGCCAGTCACCGGCGGTTTCGAAGGCCGTGTCGCCGTCGATCACCCGGTCGGCCAGGACGATGGTCCCGGCGTGCGCCGGATCGGCCAAACCGCCGGCGACACCGAAGCTCATCAAGGCTTCGGCGCCGCGGGCCACCAACTCGCGCGCGCCCTCGGCGGCGCGCTCCGGACCGATGCCGGCGAAGGTGGCGAAATCGCGCTCGACCTCGGGGATCGCGGCGAAACACTCGGTCTCGCGGGGCAGCCCGCTGACCACGCCGGTCTTCATCGGTTAGATTCCGTGTGACGGGTATTTGGAGTTGCGCTTCTGCAGGTCGCGGTAGCGCGCCAGGGTCCACAACGGGAAGAACGCGCTGTAGCCGTGGTAGCGGAGGTAGAACACCCGCGGGAATCCGACGGCGTTGAAATACTCCTCGTCCCACTTGCCTTCGTCGCGCGGCGCGCGCAACAGGTACTCGATGCCGCCCTTGACGGCGACGCTGTCGATCTCGCCGGCCGCCAGCAGCGCCAGGATCGCCCACGAGGTCTGCGACGGCGTCGTCGTCTTGACCTCGTCGCGGCGGTGCTGCCAATAGCTGGCGCAGTCCTCGCCCCAGCCGCCGTCGTCGTGCTGATGGGCCTTCAGCCAGTCGACGGCCCTGCGGACGTAGGGCGCCTGCATGTCCTCGCCGGCGGCGTTGAGCGCGCAGAGCACGGACCAGGTTCCGTACACGTAGTTGTTGCCCCAGCGGCCGAACCACGAGCCGTCGTCCTCCTGTTCGCGGCGCAGGTAATCGATGGCCCGGGCCACCGGCGCATGATCGCGGTTGTAGCCGACCTGCGCGAGCATGCCGAGGCAGCGGGCGCTGACGTCGGCGGTCGGCGGATCCAAGAGCGCGCCGTGATCGGCGAAGGGGATATGCTGGAGAACGTCGTGGTCGTTGTCGATATCGAAGGCGCCCCAGCCGCCGTTCCGGCTCTGCATGCCGATGATCCATTCGATGCCGCGGTCGATGGCGTCCTTGTACTTCTCCGGGTCGGCCCGATGCAGCGCCATCACCACGACCGCCGTATCGTCGACGTCCGGGTATTGGTCGTTCCAGTACTGGAAGGCCCAGCCGCCGGAGCGGACGTTCGGCGCCTTCACCGCCCAATCGCCGGCGACGTCGAGGATCTGACGGCCGACGAGCCACTCGGCGGCCTTGTCGAGGGTCGGATCGCCGGCCTCCAGGCCGGCCTCAAGCATGGCGTGCGCGGCCAGGCCCGTGTCCCAGACCGGCGACAAGCACGGCTGGCAATAGCCCCAGTCGTCGTTGAGCACGAGCAGCTTCTCGATGGAGTCCCGGGCGGTGGCGAAATCCGGATGATCGCGGCCGTAACCGAGCGCGTGATAGGCCATCACCGTGTTCGCCATGGCCGGGAAGATCGCGCCGAGGCCGTCCTCGCCGTTCAACCGCTCCTTCATGAACTCCAGCGCCTTGTTGATCGCCTTGACGGTCAGGGTGTTCGGGATCAGCGGCTGCAGCGGCCGCAGGATCCGGTCGATGCCCAGGAAGATGTCGCCGAGCCAATGGCCGGTCGGATTGACCATGTAGTTGGTCTCGGCCTCCGGCGCGGTGACGAACAGCTCGCGGATATCGACGTTACGCGGATTCGCGGCACGCGGCTTCAGCGCGGTCAGGATGAAAAGCGGGATCATCACCGTCCGCGACCAATAGGACACCTTGTCGACGTGGAACAGCGCCCACTTCGGCAAGAGCAGCGCCTCGACGCGGATCACCGGCACCGCGTGCCACGGCACCTGGCCGAACAGGGCCAGGGCGATCCGCGTGAAGACGTTGGATTTCGCGGCACCGCCCTCTGCGAGAATGGCGTCGCGGGCGCGTACCATGTGCGGCGCTTCGGGATCGTCGCCGACCAGCTTCAAGGCGTAGTAGGCCTTGACCGAGGCGCTCATGTTGAAGTCGCCGTCGTGATAGAGCGGCCAGCCGCCGTGCTTCTCCTGGATCGACCGCAGGTAGTTGGCGAGCTTCGCCTCGACCTCGTCGTCGACGTCACCGAGGAAGTGATTGAGGAAAATGTACTCGGCCGGGATGGTCGCGTCGGCCTCCAATTCGAAGGCCCAATGGCCATCGTCGGCCTGCCGCGAGGCGAGCCAGTTCTTGGCCTCTTCGATGACTCCATCGACTTCGCGCTCGTCGGAAGCTTGAGCTTCCTCGAAGGGCGCCGCCCTGCGGTTGATAATTTCCATCACGTCGTCACTAAGAATAAGCCGTTCACGAGAACCGTCAGGTTCCGGAAACGGCGTTTCTATTTCCTTAATTACATTAAGCTTTTTGTCAAAAAAACGTTACGATTTCAAGCATTGTCACGCGGTTTTTAGCGAGGCCGCGGCGCGAAAACCCGACCGGATCGTGCCTTCGATGGTCGCCGGCAAACCGGTGTCCGTCCAATCGCCGGCCAGATATAGGTTCCGCCATCGGGTCCGGCAAGGTGGCCGGCGCTTCACCTGATCGGGCGTCTGCACGAACGTCGCCCGCTTTTCCTTGACGATCCGGTGCGCGCCCAGCGGCGTCCCCGGGCGGTCGAAGGCACGGACAATGTCATCCCACATGGCCTCGGCGATGTCGGCGCTTGATCGTTCGGCGAGGGCGTCGGCCGCGCTGACCGTCACCGAGACGATGTCGCCGCGCACGAACAGCCATTCCGCGGTGCCGCCGAGAATCCCGAGAAACGGCTGGTCCGGCGGCGCGCCGGAGAGCCGGAAATGGCCGTTGACGATGGCCGAGAACCGGTCCGGGGCGCTGATGTCGGGAATCAGGCCGGCCGCCACCGGCGCCGGTACCGCCGAGATGACGTGATCCTCCGCGCCGAGCGCGACGGCGCCGTCGGTGAACTCGAGGGCGGCGACCCGGTCGTCCGCGAAGGTCATGGACCTGAGCCGCCGTCCGAACCGGATGTCGCCGCCCAGCGCCTCCAGGTACTGGACCGCCGGATCGACGAAGGACGGGCTCAAGCCCTCCACCGCGATCAGCGGCCGGCACGCGGCGGCGCCCTCGCCGAAGGTCTCCTTGAGAACCCGCCACATCAGCGCCGCCGACGATTGGGCCGGCTCGGTGTTCATGATCGAAACGATCAGCGGCGCCCAGAACCGCCGCCACAGCGGACCGTCCGTATCGAGGCATTGGCCGACGGTCTTCTCCGGCCCGGCGCCGATGATCCGCCAGCCGCCAAGATATTCGCCCAGCGACGTCCCCGGAACCCGCCCGCCGCCGCGCAAGACCGACCAGGGGATGGCACCGGCGTCCGGTTTCACCGACCACCGCGACCCGGTCTCGAGATCGAGAAACGGGAACTCGGCGACGGCCGGGCCGCTCAGGCTGTCGCGGGCGCCGATCAGGTCGAGATAGTCCAAGGCCGCGTGGTTGCCGCTCAGCACCAGGTGATTGCCGTTGTCGATGTCCGCGCCGAGGGCCTCGTCACGGAAGGAACGGCAACGCCCGCCGGCGTGACCGGCGGCCTCGTGCACGATCACCGAAACGCCATCGGCGGTGAGGCGTACCGCCGCCGCGAGGCCAGCCAGGCCGGCGCCGATGACATGTACGCGCGCCGCCATATCAGATCAATCCGTAGCGGAACAGGATCCACAGCTTGGTCAGCACCGACAGCCGCACCCGGGCGTTGAGGTTGCGGCCGCCGTCGCGCCGCACCTTCCCCAGGATGCGCCCGTAAACCTCGAGCATCATGACCGCCGGCCGCACCGCCTCGCGGTCGCATTGGCCGGCGAGCGCCCGGGCTTCCGTGAACCGGCGGCCGGCGATGTCGGTCAACAGCTCGTGGACCCGGGGCAGTCCGGGATGGCGAAGCACCGCGTTGAGGTCGTCCGTGTCTCCGATGCCGTGCGCGTCGAGCAGGTCGGCGGGCAGGTAGAGCCGGTCGCGGGCCGCGTCCTCGGCGACGTCACGGAGGATATTGGTGAGCTGCAGCGCCTGGCCCTGGGCGAACGCCAGCTTGTCGCCCAGGTCCGCCGGCAATCCGAAGACCCGGACCGAGAGCCGGCCCACGGCCGAGGCGACGCGGTCGCAATAGAGGGTCAGTTCGTCCATGTCGGTGATCCGGACGCGGGCGCCGGCATCCATCTCCATGCCAGCGATGACGGCGCCGAAATCCTCCTGGCGCAGGCCGTAGCGCTCGACCGGCCCCAACAGCGCCCGGCCGACCGGGGTCCGGGGGCTCTCGGCGTACAACCGCTGGATCTCGGCCCGCCATTGGCCGAGCTTCAGGCGCTTCTCGTCCTCGGCGCCGGGTTCGTCGGCGATGTCGTCGACCTCCCGGCAGAACGCGTAGACGGCGTACATGGCCGTGCGCTTGGCCTCGGGCAGGCGCCGCATGGCCCAGAAGAAGGACGTCCCTGAGTCCCTGACGATGGCCTCGACGTGCGCCTCGGGAGTGGTTCCCCCATCGGCGCCGGCGGCCGGCTGGTCTTCGGCATCGTTCATGACGGCTATGGATACACGACGGCGTCGGGTTGGTCACTCATCACGGCGGCGCCTAGCCTGACGAATAGTGCCGGCCCTTCCAGCCGCCGCCCTCGCCGCCCAGGTGGCGCAGCGCCGAGGAAACCGTCATCAGCGCATAGAACACGGCGGCGACGGGCAGCAACAGACTTCGCCACACCGGTTCACCGTAGAGCGCCAGGGTCGGCCGGTAGGCGATACACATCACCGCCCAGGCGATCACCCCGACCAATCCCAGTTGATCGTGGGGCGTGACGAGACCGACCAGCGCGGCGACCGGCGGCACCAGGTAGATCAACGCCATGCCGGCGACGGTGCCGGCCACCGCCAGGTAAGAGTGGTCGAGTTGCACGAAGGCGGTGCGCGCCACCATGTCCCAGATCTCGTCGAGGGTCTCGTAGGCGCGGAGGCTGCGGGTGGTTTTCGTCAAACCGAGCCAGATCGGCCCCTTGGGCTTGATCAGGGCGGCCATGGCGCAATCGTCGATGAGGCGGTCGCGGATCGCCTCGATCCCGCCGGCGGCGTCGAGCGTATCGCGGCGGATCAACATGCAGCCGCCGGCCGCCGCCGCCGTCGGGCTGGCTGGGTCGTTGACCCAGGGAAACGGATAGAGTTTCTGGAAGAAGAACACGAAGGCCGGGATCAACAGCCGTTCCCAGGCACTCACGGCGCGCAGCTTGACCATCAGCGAGACCAGGTGCAGGCGCTCGGTCTCGGCCTTGAACACCAGCTCCCGGAGATTGCCGGGCGCGTGCTCTATGTCGGCGTCGGTCATCAGCACGTAGACGGCGTCCGGCGTATAGACCTGGGCGGCGGTCATCCCCTGCTGGACGGCCCAAAGCTTGCCGGTCCAGCCCGATGGCAACGGCGTCCCGGGCACGACCCGGAGGTTGGCGGCCGCGCCGGCGGCCGCGGCGGTGCCGTCGTCGCTGCCGTCGTCGACGACGATGACGGAGACCTGGCCCGGATAGTCCTGGCCGAGCAGCGAGGCCACCGTCCGGCCGATGGTCGGCGCTTCGTTGCGGGCCGGAATCACCGCGACGACGCCGGGCCAATGGCCGAGCTCGCCGGCCGGCCCGAGGCGTTGGTCGGCGCGCCAGAAACCGCCCCGGAAGAACTCCAGCACGGCCCAGGCGAACAACGACAAGGAGGCCAGCGCGAACAGGATGTCGGCGTTCATGCGGTCGCTCCGGGGTGCGTCACTTGGGACTAAGGCCAATGGCGGCCGGCACGGCGCCGCGCACGCACTGCCAGAGGTAGCCGGCCTTGCCGAGCTCGACCCGGTACCCCAGGGGGTCGCGCCGGCGGAGCAGTGCGATCAGGCGTTCGGCGATGGCGATGATGGCCGCCGATTCCATCGCCAAGCGGCGGCTCCTGAGCCCGCCCGGCAGGCGCCGTGCTTCGACCATCAAGGTCTCGGTGGCGTCGAGGCACTGATCGACGACCCGGCGCACGGCGGCGCTGGACCGGGGCGCGTCCAGCTCACCGACCGTCATTCCCGCCGCCGCCATCCAATTGCCGGGCAGGTAGACCCGGTCGAGGGTCCGGTAGTCGTCCTGGCAGTCCTGCAGGTGGTTGATCACCTGCAGCGCGTTGCAGAGCGCGTCGGACGGCCCGTAGCCGTGCCGCGATCCGCCGTGCAGGTCGAGAAGGTAGCGCCCCACCGGCGCCGCCGAGAGGATGCAGTATCCCATCAGGTCGTCCCAATCGTCGTAACGCGTCTTCACGGCGTCCTGCTTGAAGGCGGCGATCAGGTCACGGCAATGCTGGGCCGGCACCCCGGTCTCGGCGAGGCTCTCGCGCATCCGGTGCGCGGTGGCGAAGGCGTCGCCGGCGTCGCCATGGCCGAGGATCGCGTCCTCGAACCCCTGCAACCGCTCGATCTTCACCTGGGCGTCGAGCTCCGGGTTGTCGGCGATGTCGTCGATGGCCCGGGCGAACCTATAGAAGCGCGCGATGTGCGGGCGCAGCCGGGCCGGCAGCAGCCACGAGCCGACGGGAAAGTTCTCGTAGGCCGCGTCCTTGCCCGACGGAGTTTCGACGGCGTCTTCAGGTCGGTTCATGGCGGACATCGGTGCGCGGAGGCCCGGGCCTCACGTATTGGCTTCCAGCCGTTTCTTCAATTCGTCGAGGAGACCGCGGACCTTGCCGCCGTTCTTTCGGATAACGGAGGAAAATTCCTTCTGCTGGGTCAGCCCCATGCTCAGGCCCTCGACCATGACGTCGACGATCTTGTAGGTATCGTCCTTCTGGCGAAGCCGCCAGGCGACCTCGACGGGCTTCAGGCCCTCGGGGCGCTGGATCACCGAATGCACGAGGATGTCGGTGCCGCCGCGGACCTCGGACCGGCCGACCTCCAGTTTCTCGCCGGAATATTTGGCGAACCGGTCGGCGTAAACGACGACCATCAGTTCCTCGAACAGTTTCAGGTATTCGTCGCGCTCGTCGGCGGTGGCGCGCCGCCAGTAGCGGCCGAGCACCCACTTGGCGATGCCCTTGAAGGCGAAGTATTCCAGCATTAATCCGCGGAACCGCTTGCGCCGTTCCATCTTGTCGATGCCGTCGGCGGTCAGCGATTGCACGGCCTTGTCGGCGAGACCGACGATGAAGGTCCGGGCCTGCTCCGTCGTCGCGACGTCGTCGGCGAGCGCCGGCGGCGCGGCGCTGATCGTCACCACCAGAAACACCGGCAAAAAGGCCGTCACCAGACGCCGAAGCCTCGCTGTCATCGATCGGATCTCCCAAAACCCGCTCCAAGACTGCCAGCGACGACACAGAAATCAATGAGAATCTGCAATTCCGGGTTCCCCCCAGGGCTTCACATTCAAGCGAGCGACGCCGCCGCCGCGGCCATGTTCGTCAGTTTCGCGACGGCCAGGGCGCGCCCCAGAATGCCCAGCCCGCAGTCCGGCGCGGCGATCAATCGCTCGGCGTCGATATGATCGAGGGCCAGGGCCAAGCGCGCGCGCAGCTCGTCGACGCTCTCGACCCGGCTCTTGGCGATGGCGACGACGCCGAAGATGACGGTCGTCCGGGTGAACTTCTCGAGCAGGCTCAAATCGTTCGGCCGATGCGCGTCCTCGACGGAAACGGCCTGGATCGATGATCGGTCGATGGCTTCGGCGAGATCGAAATAGCAGGCTTTCGGGGCCTTCGGGTAATCGGGGTTGTCGAGCCGGTCGGGGTAGCCGCAGCACATGTGGACGGTGCGGACGACACTGTCAGGGCAGCCGTGGAAACAACGCTCGAGATTGTCGAACCCGTAATCCAGGGCGTCCTCGATGCGCCGCGCGAACAGGGGTTCGTCGATCTGGATATGCCGGCACCCGGCCTCGGCGAGACGCAGGACCTCGGCGTTGATGGCCTGCTCGAGATCGGCGCCAAGTGATTTCTGGTCGCCGTAGTGCGCGTCGGCGACGCTGTCGGCGATGGTCATAGGGCCCGGCAGGGTGACCTTGACGGGGCGATCGGTGAGCGCCTGCGCGGCGCGCCAGTCGTGCGGCAGGAACGGCCCCATGGCCGCCACCGGACCGCGCACCGTCGGCAGCCAGGCCGTGTAGTTGCCGCCCCGGACGTCCTGCTCCGTCAGGTTCTCGAAGTCGAAGCCGTCGAGGTGCCGGCAGTGGTAGTAGATATAGTTCTCGCGCCGCACCTCGCCGTCGGTGACGATGTCGATACCGGCCTCGACCTGGTCGGCGATGACCCGGACGGCGGCCTCGACGAAAAGCGCCTCGGCATCGTCGCCCATTTCGGCGATGGCGGCGGCGTAGCGCGCCGTCGGATGCGCGGTGTCGGGGCCGCCGTCGGCCTGGAACCAGTCGAACGCGGGCAGGCAATCGGGTTTCGGGAAGGCGCCGATGCAAGTCGTCTTCAGGGCCATGGCATTGGGGTCCGCGCGGTCGTTGGCGATACCGTCTTTATTCCCCGCAACGGCGGCCGCGGTCAATGCCCGCGATCGATCAGGGAACGAGGACGACCTTCGAGGCCGCGGTGCGGCCGTGCTCGAGATCGTCGAAGGCCGCCGGACCGTCGCTCAGCGGACGCTGTTCGATCCAATCGAGCGGTCCGAGGACGCCCTCCTCGATGGCCGTCACCGTGGCCCGGAAATCGACCATGGTGTAGGTGTAGGTGCCGACGAAGGTCACTTCCTGGAGCGTCAGCTTGCGGATGTCGAGACCGTCGTCGCTATCCTGCAGGCCGATGTGCGCGATAACGCCGCCCGGCGCGACCGCCGCCGAGGCGGCGCGGCGCGTGGCTTGCCCGCCGACCGCGTCGATGACCAGCTCGAAGCCGTTCTCGGCGATGGCGCCGGGTAACGTCGGATCGACCACGCTCAACCCGCCGGCGTTCTCCGAGGTGCCGCGCCTCAGCGGATTGGTGTCGGCGACGTGGATGTTCCGCGCGCCGCGGCTCTTCAGGACCAAGGCCGCCGAGAGCCCGATGGCGCCGCCGCCGAGGACCAGGGCCCGGCACTCGCCGAGCGGCCGCCAAACCGGCGGCTGGGCGACGCCGACGGCGTGCAGCGCCGTGGCGATCGGTTCGGTCAGCGCCGCGTGCGCCGGATCCATGTCCTCGGGAACGACGATCACGTTGGTCTCGGGGATCTTGATCATCTCCGCGAAGGCGCCCTGGCGCGGCGGCATGGAGATGATCTCGCGCGCCGCGCAGAGATTCGCCCGGCCGCCCTGGCAATCGTCGCAGCGCCCGCAGGAAACCAGCGGATTGATCACCACGCGGCGGCCCTCGTGGCGGCCCGTCATGGCGCGGCCGCAGGCTTCGTGGCCGAGGATCAACGGTGCCGGGCGGCGGTCATCGTGGCCGAAATAGGCGTGCATGTCGGAGCCGCAGATGCCGACCGCCTCGACCTCCACCAACACCTCGCCGGCGCCCGGTTCGGGCCCGGGCTCGTCGCGGAATTCCATCTGTCGGGGGCCGGTGTAAACGAGTGCCTTCATGATCCCTACTTCGCGGTGAAGCCGCCGTCGACGGCGAGCAATTGGCCGGTCACGTAGGCCGACGCCCTGGACGCCAGGAAGATGGTCGCGCCGTCGAGGTCCTCGAGCTCGCCGTTGCGCCCGACCGCCGTCATCGCCGCGTTGTGGCTCAGTTTCTCGGGGTCGTCGTAGACCGGCTTGGTCAGTTCGGTCGGGAAGAACCCGGGCAGGATCGCGTTGGCGACGATGCCGTCCTTCGACCAGGCCTCGGCCATGGCGCGGGTCAACTGCGCGACACCGCCCTTAGACGCGCCGTAGGCGATGCTGTCGGAAAAGGCGCGGACCGATTGCAGCGAGGCGATGTTGATGACGTTGCCGAACCCCTTCTCGCGCATCCCCGGCACCAGCTCGCGGGTCAGGAAGAACGGCACCGAGAGATTGATGTTGAGGGTCGCGTCCCAGTTCTCGAAGCTGACTGCGTCGGCCGGGTCGCGAAGATTGACGCCGGCGGCATTGACGACGATGTCCGGCGCGCCGAACGGCTTCGCCGCCTCGGCGGCGACGCGCTTGATCTCGCTCCGGTCCTGCAGGTCGGCGGCCAGCACCAGGGCGCCGCCATCGTAGGACATGATCTCCTTGGCGGTTTCCGTCAGCCGGTCCGACGAACGTCCCACCAGGATCACGTCGGCGCCGGCGCCGGACAGCGTCATGGCCATGTGGCGGCCGATGCCAGACGACGCGCCGGTCACCAGGGCGACCCGGTCGTCGAGGCCGAATAGGTCGCTGACCATACTGAACATGCGCGCGCTCCCCGCCGTGGCCGGCGCTATGGCTGCAGTTGAAAGGACTCGTCGGGGAAGTACTTGTCGAGGCGCACGTCGCCGGTCCGCGCGTGCCCCTCCATTCCCTCGAGCCGCGAAATGCGGGCGGTCACGGCGGCGACGTCGCGGTTCGCCTCGCGGGTCGCGCGCTGGGTCGTCACCACCTTGATGAACTTGTGCACCGACAGCCCGCCTGTGTAGTGCCCGGCGCCCTTGGTCGGCAGGATGTGGTTGGTGCCCGAGCACTTGTCGCCGAAGGCCACCGTGGTCTCCTCGCCGACGAACAGGGACCCGTAGTTCTTCAGGCGGTTGACGTACCAGTCCAGGTTCCCGGTCTGCACCTCCAGGTGCTCGGGCGCGTATTCGTCGGAGACCCGGGCGGCCTCCTCGTCGGTGTCGCAGAGCACCACCTCGCCGTAGTCGCGCCAGGCGGCGTCGGCGGCGTTGCGCTGCACTTCGGGAAGCGCGTCGATCAGGTCCTGCATGCGGGCCATGGTCTTCTCAGCCAGCTCGCGGCTGGTGGTGACCAGCCAGGCCGGCGAATCGGGGCCGTGTTCGGCCTGGCCGACGAGGTCGAAGGCGACGACCTCGGGGTCGGCGCCGGCGTCGGCGATCACCAGGATTTCCGTGGGGCCGGCGAACAGGTCGATGCCGACCCGGCCGAACAGCATGCGCTTGGCCTCGGCGACGAACCGGTTGCCGGGACCGACGAGGATGTTGGCCTTGTGCCCGGTGAACAGGCCGAAGGCCATGGCGGCGATGCCCTGGACGCCGCCCAGGGCCAGGATGTGGTCGGCGCCGCAAAGGTTCATGGTGTAGAGGATCGCCGGGTGCGGGCCGCCGTGCTCGGCGCTCGGCGCCGAGCACGCGATGACGTTCTCGACGCCGGCGACCTTCGCCGTGGTGATGCTCATGATCGCCGACGCGACGTGGGCGTAGCGCCCGCCGGGAACGTAGCAGCCGGCGGTATCGATGGGGATCAGCTTCTGTCCTGCCCACAGGCCTGGGGACAACTCGGCCTCGAACTCGCCGATGCTTTGGCGCTGCTTCTCGGCGAAACCTCGGACCCGGTCGTAGGCGAACTTGAGGTCGTCCTTGAGTTGCTCGGGCACCTTGTCGGCGGCCGCTTGAATGGCTTCGGCGCCGACCACGATGTCGCCGGAGAACCCGTCCAGCTTCTCGCCGAAGGCCTCGGCGCCGGCTTCCCCGCCGGCCTCGATCTCGGCCAACATGTCGGCGACGATGCGGCGGGTCTCATCCTCGCCGGTGGCCGGGTTCTTCGCCGCTTTCTTCAGGTATTCGATGGTCATGCTGGGTCTCTCCACTGGGTCCGATCAGGCCGGATTTGCATTCGGTCATGAAAGCGATTATGCATGCATGGATGTAAGCGCTTACATTTAAGCGCACTATCCCGCACGGAACCGGGCGAGTCAACAGAAATTCGGGGTTAGGGATGTCTAATAATTAAATAAAATGATAAATACCAAGACAGTGGAACATCCGAATTCAAGGCACCGCCTACCCATGGACCCCGGAGGTTTTCCAAACATTGAGTAAGCGCTTACGAAAATCATCCCCGGCCGGCCCGACGCTCGGCGACGTCGCCCGGGCGGCCGGCGTCTCGACCGCCACCGTCTCGCGGGTGATCAACCGGCCGGACGCCGTCCGCCCCGAGCTCCGCGACCGGGTCCGGCGCCAGATCGACGCCTTGGGATACGTCGCCGACGGCGCCGCCAGGGCCCTGGCGTCGCGGCGCTCCAGAACCATCGGCGCCGTCATCCCCACCCTGTCGAGCGCGATCTTCTCCGAAGGCATCGACGCCTTCGAGACGGCGCTCGGCGGCGCCGGGTACTCGCTGGTCCTGGCGACCTCGGGCTACGACGCGGGCCACGAGGCGCGGCACATCCGCAATCTGGTGGAGCGCGGCGTCGACGCACTTCTACTGGTCGGCCGGATCCACGATGCCGACGCCGTGGCGATGCTGGAGCGCCGCGGCGTCCCCTTCGTCGAGACCTGGACCTACCGCCCGGACAGCCCGAACGCCTGCGTCGGCTTCGACAACCACCGCGCCGCCAAGCGCATGGCCGCCCACCTCGTCGACCTCGGACACCGCGACATCGCGATGATCGCCGGCCTCACCCACGGCAACGACCGCGCGATGGAACGGGTCTCCGGCGTCCACGAGGCGCTGGCCGAAGCCGGCATCGAACTGCCGGCCGAGCGGTTCATGGAGTGCGCCTA
>JAPPPF010000295.1 GCA_028817665.1 Magnetovibrio sp.
GCCAGCAGCGGCGGAATGATCGCCAGGGTGAGCACCGCCGACAGGCTCAAGCCGCCGACCACCACGGAGCCGAGCCCCCGGTAGAGCTCTGAGCCCGCACCCGGGAAGGTGACCAGCGGCAGCATGCCGAAGACGCTGGTCAGGGTCGACATGAAGATCGGCCGGATCCGGTTGCGGGTCGCCTCTATGACCGCGTCGCAGACCTCCATGAAGTCGCAGCGGATGTGATATAGCGTCTGATGGACGAGCAGGATCGCGTTGTTGACGACGATGCCGATGAGGATGACGAAGCCGAGCATCGTCAGCATGTCCAAGGGCTGGAAGATGTAGAGGTTGACCAGCGCCAGGCCGAACACGCCGCCGGCCGTCGCCAGCGGCACCGAGAGCATGATGATCAGCGGGTAGAAGAAGCTCTCGAACAGCACCGCCATGACCAGATAGACGATGACGATGGCGATGATCAGGTCGATGACCAGCGCGTCCCAGGTTTGAATCAGCTTGTCGGCGGCGCCGCTCAGCGTGAACCGCACCCCCGGCGGCAGGCCCTCGGCGCGCAGCTTGTCAAGGACCTGCGATTGCAGTTTCTCCAGCACCACCTCGAGCGGCATCTTCTCGGGCGGGCGGATCTCCAGAGTCACCGTGCGTTCACGGTCGATGTGGCGGATCTGCGTCGGCCCGGCTGTGACCCGGATGTCGGCCAGCGACATGACCGGCACGATCTTGCCCGACGAGGTGACCACCGGCAGGTTGGCGATCCCCTGGGTTTCTTGAACCTCGACGGCGGTGCCCTTGAGCATCAGGTCGAGGCGTTTCGAGCCGACGGTGATCTCGGCGACCCGGAGCCCGTCGTTGAAGGCGTCGAGGGTGTCGCCGAGCTCGCGCGCGGTGACGCCGTTGTCGGCGAGCTTGATCCGGTCCGGGAACACCCGGACTTCCGGCGCGCCCAGCTCGAGCCCGGGCTTGGGCCGGATCTGGGTGCCCTCGCTGCGCGGCAGAACCTGGTCGATCTGCCGCACCGTGCGCAGCGCCACGTCGAGGATCTGCTCCAACTCCGGCCCGGAGACGTTGAGTTCGATGGATCGCTTGCCGCCGACGCCGCGGCCGAACAGCGAGCGCTGCGAGACCACGCCGAAGGTGCCCGGCTCCTTGAACACGGCCTTCCGCATCACCGGGATCAGCTCGCCGACGCGGGTCGGGTCGACGGCCGAGGCGCCGACGAAGGTGCGGCCGCGCGAGGCGACGAAGAAGAAACGCTGCAGCTTCGGCGGGCCGCCGGGCTCGGACTCGGGCCCCGAGACCTCGGCCAGCAACGGCTTCACCTCGGCCTCGAAACCGCTGGCGATCTGTTCTGTGGTCTTCAGGTTGTAGCCCGGCGGCGGCACCAGAATGCCGAAGATCAGGTTGCGGTTGCCGTCCGGCAGGTAGTCGAGCTTGGGCAGGAAGAACACGGTCGCGGCGACGCCGGCGCTGCAGATCGTGGCGACCACGGTCAGGCACAGGATGCGGCTTCGTGTGACGCGGCGGGTGAAGCCGACGGTGGCGCGGACGAAGAGCTCGGCGAGATCGTCGATCACTGGGATGCGGAGCCGGGTCTTGCTGATCTCGCCGACGCCGCCGAGGAGCCGGTTCGACAGCGCCGGGATCACCGTCACCGCGACCAGCAGCGACAGCATCACCGAGACCGACAAGGCCACCGCGATGTCGCGGAACAGTTGGCCCATCTCCAGTTCCATGACCAGGATTGGAATGAACACCATGACCGTCGTCAGGGCCGAGACCAGCACCGCCGACCAGACCTGGGAGGCGCCCCGGTAGGCGGCCTCGCGTCGGGAAAGCCCCTGTTCGCGGAACCGGTAGATGTTCTCGAGCACGACGATCGCGGCGTCGACGACCATGCCGACGGCGAAGGCGATGCCGGCCAGCGATATCACGTTGATCGAGCGCCCCATGGCCGCCATGGCGACGAAGGCGCCGATCACCGAGACCGGGATCGCCAGCGAGACCACCAGCGTGGCGCCGCCCGAGCGCAGGAACAACAGCAGCATGAACGCCGCCAGGGCGCCGCCGATGAAGATGTTCTGCTGCACCAGGTCGATGGAGCTGTCGATGTAGACGGTCTCGTCGTAGACCTGGCGGAGCTGCACGTTGGCCTGCTTCAGCGGGCCCTCGTTAAGTTCGGCGATGGCGGCGCGGATGCCACGCATCACCTCGATTACGTTGGCGCCGTGCTCGCGCACCGAGTTGATGGCGATCGCCGGCTGGCCGTTGAAGCGGATTCGCGACGTCGGGTCCTTGCTGGCGAAGCGGACTTCGGAGATGTCGCCGACGGTCACCCGGGCGATGCGGCCGGAGCCCGAGTCCATGTCGGAGCGCAACAGCACCTGGCGGACGTCCTCGAGGCGCGAGAACTCACCCTCGGTGCGGACCACGTAGCGGCGCTTGCCCTCGTCGAGATCGCCGGCCGAGACGGACGCGTTGGCGTTGCGCAGCGTGCGCACCACTTCGGTCACGGTGAGGCCGTAGCGGGCCATCCGCTCGGGATTGACGATGACCTCCATCTGGGTCGGCGAGCCGCCGTAGACGTTGACTCTCGAGACACCCGAGACCCGTTCGAGGCGGTCCTGGACGACGTCCTCGACGAAATCGCCGTAGGTGTGGATCTCTCGGTCGTTGCCGGGGTCGCGCAGGAACACGATCCAGGTGATCGGATTGTCGTCGGAGCTGGACGTGCGCATCGTCGGTTCGTTGGCCTCGTCGGGATAGCCGTTGACCCGGTCGAGGCGGTTGGCGACCAGCAGCAGCGCGCGCTCCATGTTCTGGCCAATGCCGAACTCGAGGGTGATCCGGCCGCGACCGTCCTGGGTTTCGCTGACCATCTTCTCCAGGCCCTCGAGGCCGCGCAGCACCTCTTCCTGACGGTTGATGATCTCGCGCTCGATCTCCGCCGGCGCGGCGCCCGACCAGATGGTCTGCAGGCTGATCACCGGCTTGCGCACGTCGGGGGTCAGTTGGATGGGAATGGCGTTGAGCGCCACCAGGCCGAACATCACCACCATGAGCACCGCGGCGACGACGGCGACCGGACGTTCGATGGCGAGCCGGATCAGGTTCACGGGCCGTTACCCCTTGGGCTGGTCGGCGCCGTCGGTGCCGGCGGCGGGGGACGGCGCGTCGAAGCTGACCGGTGTTCCCGGCAGCAGCCGCTCGTTGCCCCGGACGACAACCAGGTCGCCGGGCTCGACGCCCGACTTGACGATGAACCGCGATCCGGACGCCTCGCCGAGGCGCACTGGCCGGAATGCCGCCTTGCCGTCGGCGGCGAGGACGACGAGATTCTTGCCCTTGCGGCTGATCACCGCGTCCTTGTGGACGGTCACCACCTTGCGGCTGCTGCCGGCCGGCAGCATCAGGGTCACCGATTGGTTGGCCGCGGCGGCGCTGTCGCCGTTCTTGAACACCGGGATGAAGCGGACGGCGCGGGTCCGGGTCTGCGGGTTCTCCTCGGGCACCACGGCCCGCACCATGGCGGCGATCCGGGTTTCCGCGTCGATCATCGCCGGGACCCGGGTGTGCGGCTTCAGGCCGGGAATCCGTTCGGCCGGCACGTCGGCCTCGATCTCCATGGTCTGGTCGTCGAGCAGGGTGACCACCGATGACCCGATATCGACGTAGGCGCCGACGTCGGCGTGGCGTTTCGAGATGACACCGGCGTAGGGCGCGCGGATCACCGCGTTGTAGAGATTGATGGCGGTCAGCTTCAGGTTGGCGTCGGCCATCCTGAGCTTGGCGTCGGCCTCGGCGACCTCGCTCTCGGCGACGGCGACCTCCTGGCGCTTGTCGTCGAGGCGGGCCTGCGAGAAGGCCGGCGACTTGCGCAGCGACTCAAGCCGTTTCATCTCCTGGCGCCGGAGCTTGATCTCCTGTTTCTTGGTCTTCAGTTGCGCCGCGTAGTGGGTGACCTCGGCCTTCTGCAGGTTGTGCTGCCACTGCAGGGTATCCTTGATCAGCACGGCGATGACGTCGCCTTCCTTGACCCGGTCGCCGACGTCGACCCGGTATTCGCCGATGGCGCCGCCGATGCGCGCCGCGATGACGCCCGACTGGCGGGCGACGAAACGGCCGAGCACCGGAACCGTCTGCATGTGCGGCTCCTCGCGGACCCGGTCGACGACGACGCGGGTCGCCTGCGGCGCTGCTTCCGTCTCCGCCGCGGTCTTGGCCTTCGCTTGCGCCGCCGCGCTCTCGGGCGCCAGGCCGACCGCCGCGGCCAGCAGGGCGGCCGCGGTCAGCCGGCGGGCGAAGCGTCTTGGATCGATCATATCGAGTCCTTGCATGAGAATAGGCCGCGTCTCGTCCCTCGGGGCTGCGATCGGCGTCGGACCCGCCACCGTCGCGAAGCAGGGCGGAGCGGGGCGGCGGCCCTGATCTCCGAAATTCCGTGTCTTCCCTGACGACGTGACATGTCCGCGCCGGCCGTCGGTCCGATGTCTTGTCAAAATTGGACTGGACCGTCCAGTCCAAGTTACGGTAATTCTGTAACCTGCGCAATCCTTTGATACCCATTCCGGCGCGGCTCCATGCGGGCCCCGCCGGACCGAGAAGGCGACGGATCATGGCAGCCGATACGGCGGCGGCGACCGCACTGGAGAGCGAAGAGGAACCCGTCTCGAAACGCGACGCGATCATCGCCGGCGCCACCGAGATCTTCCTCGGCGCCGGTTACGGCGCCGCCAGCATGGACGCCATCGCGCAGGCGGCCGGGGTCTCGAAGCAGACCGTCTACGCCCATTTCGGCGCCAAGGACACCCTGTTCGAGGCGATCATCCGGCAGAAATGCGACGACCTGTTGGCGCCGGCCGTCACCGTCGGCACCGAGGACGGCGACGTCGGTCAGGTGCTGCACGACATCGCCGAGCGCTTCGTCAACGCCATCCTGTCGCCCGAGAACATGAAGCTCTTCCGGGCCATCGTCGGCGAGAGCTCGCGGTTCCCCGAACTCGCCGATGCCTTCTACCGGGCCGGTCCCCGTCTCGCCGCCGATGTCCTGGCTGACTATCTTTTCGACGTCGACGCCAAGGGCGAGCTTGCCGTTCCCAATCCGAAATCGTCGGCGGAACTGTTTTTCGCGATGCTCCGCAACGACCTCTACATGCGCCGCGTGCTCGGGATCGAGCGGGTCCCGTGCCCGAACGAGGCCGACACGCTGGTCGGCGTGGCGGTTTCGGCGTTCATCGCGGCACACCGCAAAACCTGATGGCGGCGCGCTCGCCTCTTGGCAAGCCGGCGCGTCATCACCAATATATGGATGTGTTGGGAAGCTTGAGGAACGTGGCAGTGTTCGCCGTCGCTTTGGCGGCGTTTCTCGTGCCGGGACGGCCGTCCGCCGATCTGCTCGGCCACGGCGGCATGGTGCGCGCCATCGATTTCTCCGCTGACGGCCGCCGCGTCGTCACCGGCAGTTTCGATTTCACCGCCATCGTCTGGGAGTTCGAGGACCAGCGCGAGATCGCCGTCCTCGACGGTCACGCCGGGCCGGTGACCAGCGTCGCCTATCTCGCCGACGGCCGCGTCGTCACCGCCGGCGACGACTGGAAGGTGCTGGTCTGGCGGCTCGGCGGCGCGGCGCCGGAAATCGCCTTGCGGCTCGAAGGCCACCGGCACAAGGTGATGAGCGTCGACGCCAGCGCCGACGGCCGCGTCGCCGTCTCCGGCGGCTGGGACAGGACGGTCCGCGTCTGGGACCTGCGGAACGGCGCCGAGGTGCGGCTCATCAAGACGCCGAGCCCGGTCAACGTCGTCGCGATGGTCGGCGCGGGCGGTCTGGTCGCGGTCGGCGGCCACGATCGCGTGGTCCGTCTCTACGATATCAACACGGGCCGCGCCAAGGGCGTTCTCGAGGGCCACCGCATGGGGATCACCGACATCGCCGTGGCGCCCGACGGCCAGCGGCTTTTGACCGCCAGCATCGACAAGACGTTGCGGTTGTGGAGCCTGGACACACTGAAGCCGCTGAAGACCTACGAGCGCCACGACAATCAGGTCTATGCCGTCGGGTACATGCCGGATGGCAAGTCCGCCATCTCGGCCGGCCGCGACGGTTACGTCATTCAGTGGGACCTGGCGACGGGCAAGGTCCGCCGTGCCATCCAGGCGCACAACACCATCGCCTGGTCGGTCGGGATCTCGCCGGACGGGCGGTTCGTCGTCTCCGGGAGTTCCGACGACAGCGCCCGGGTCTGGCACGTCGCCACTGGGGACCGCATCGGCACCGCCGGCGACGCGGCTTCGGGCGAGCCCAAGCCGTGGCTGCAGAGCGATCATCCGGGCGCCGAACTATTCAAGAAATGCGCGCGCTGCCACGCGCTCAGCGAAAACGGCACGCGGCGCTCGGGCCCGCATTTCGCCGGCCTGTTCGGGCGCCGGGTCGGCACGGTGCCGGGGTACCGGTATTCCGACGCCCTGAAGGGCCGCGACTTCGTCTGGAACGAGGACACGCTCTTCAAGCTGTTCGACGTCGGCCCCGACAAGTTCCTGCCGGGCACCAAGATGCCGGTGCAGCGGGTGCCGAACCGCGAGAAGCTTGCGCAGTTGGTCGACTACCTGAAAGAATTGACTGCCCGGCCCTAGGCGGCCGGCCATCTGAAACCCGCGCCCGCGCGCCCTTGGGAGGTCCGGCATGACCACATATCTCTATTCACACCCGGACTGCGTCGGCCACGACCCCGGGCCCATGCATCCCGAATGCCCGGACCGTCTGCGCTCGGTGCTGGCCGGCCTCGAGGACGAGTCGTTCCAATATTTGCACCGCGTCGAGGCGCCGGAGATCGACCTCGGGTTGGTGGAGGCCGTGCACAAGCCCTATTACGTCGAGAAGGTCATCGACAACGTGCCCCACGAGGGCCGCGTGCACCTCGATCCCGACACGGCGATGTCGCCGAACACCGGAGCGGCCATCCGCCGCGCGTCGGGCGCCGCTGTGGAGGCGGTCGACCGGGTCGTCGGCGGCGACGCCAAGAACGCGTTCTGCGCGGTGCGCCCGCCGGGCCACCACGCGGAGAGCTCGCGCGCCATGGGGTTCTGCCTGTTCAACTCGGCCGCCATCGCCGCCTTCCACGCGCGCAGCGCCCACAAGCTGGACCGCGTCGCGGTGATCGACTTCGACGTTCATCACGGCAACGGCACGCAGCACAGCTTCGAGCCCGAACCGAACCTGTTCTACGGGTCCAGTCACCAATGGCCGGCCTATCCCGGTACCGGCCAGGAAAGCGAGACCGGCAGCGCCAACAACATCTGGAACGTGCCGTTGGCGCCGGGCGCCGGTTCGGCGGAATTCCGGGCCGGCTACAAGAACCGGATCCTGCCGGCACTGACCGAGTTCAACCCGGACCTGTTGATCATCTCCGCCGGTTTCGACGCCCACGCCCGCGATCCGCTGGCGCAATTGAACGTGCAGACGGAGGACTACGCTTGGGTCACCGAGCAGTTGCTCGACGTCGCCGCCAGGTGTTGCGACAACCGCGTCGTCTCTTTGCTCGAGGGCGGCTACGACCTGGACGCGCTGCGTGAAAGCGTGCAGGCCCACGTGCGCACCCTGATGGCCGCCTAGGGACCGATAAGCGCGGCGCTGTTCCTTGCCCTGGAGGAGGCCGCCGAGTACACTCCCGGCCCCTTAAGACCGAGGCGAAAATGGCCGAAGAGAAAATCCCCGCCGATATCAAGAAACTGAGCTTCGAGGAGTCCCTCGGCGAGCTCGAGGAGATCGTCCGCGACCTGGAAAC
>JAPPPF010000024.1:0-15455 GCA_028817665.1 Magnetovibrio sp.
GTCGTTGGCGATGAAAGGCTCGCCGGCGCCGGCCTCGAGGGCCGCCTCGACCACCGGATGGCGGCCGCCGGCGACCTCGAAGGCCGTGCTGTCGTCGACGACCGGCCGGACATAGCGGCGGCGCTCCGCCAGATCGGCCAAGGCGCTCGCGACGTCGGTCTCGGCCAGGGCGTCGGCCGCGGCGGCGATCGTCTCGGCGTCCGCCGCGACCCGCTGGACCAGGCCCTCGAACACCTCCAGCTCGAGCGCCAGCGCGCGGTCGGCCGCCTTGGCGATCCGGCCCTCGAGATCCGACAGTTCGACCGTGCTGAAGCGCATGGCGTTGGCCATGGTCTGACGATGGATGTAGGCGCCGTCGGCGCCGGTCGGCACCTTGTCGGCCTGGCGCGCCGGCACCTCGATGAAATAGCCGAGCACGTTGTTGTGCTTGATCTTCAGGTTGGCGACACCGGTTTCCTCGGCGTAGCGCGCCTGCAGTCCGGCGATCAGCTTGCGGCTTTCGTCACGCAGCGCGCGCAGTTCGTCGAGCTCCCCGGTGAAGCCGGGCGCCACGAAGCCGCCGTCGCGCGCGCTGATCGGCAATTCCTCGGCCAGGGCCCGCTGCAGGTGTTCGATCAACCCGGCGTGGTCGCCCAGGTTGGCTTGCGCGCGCTCCAGGTCGTCGGGCAGCGCCAACCCGCGGCCGGCCTCCAGGAGTTCCCGCATGGCGGCGGCCGACCGGAGCCCGTCACGGACCGCCGCCAAATCACGTGGACCGCCGCGGCCCAGCGTCAACCGTGACAGCGCCCGGGCGAGATCCGGAGCGCCGCTCAAGCATTGGCGCGCCGCGTCGCGGACCCGGCCATCGTCGACGAAGTACCCGACTGCGTCGAGCCGATGCCCGATGGCCGTCGCATCGGTCAGCGGCTGCGCCATCCGTTCCGCCAACAGGCGCGCACCGGCGCCGGTGACGGTGCGGTCGATGGTGCCGAGCAGGCTGCCCCGGGTTTCCCCGCTCAATGTCCGGGTCAGCTCGAGATTGCGCCGGGTCGCCGCGTCGATCTCCATGACCGCGCCGCTACCGAGGCGCTTCGGTGGCGCGATCCTGGGCAGCCGGCCTTTCTGCGTCAATTCGACGTAGTCGACGAGGGCGCCGGCGGCGGCCACCTCGGCCCGCCCGAATTCCCCGAAGGCGTCGAGGGCGGCGACGCCATAGAGCGTTTCCAGGCGCCCGCGGCCGGCGGTCGAATCGAGCCGCGCCGCGGGCAGCGCCGTCAGCCGGTCAGCCCATGCGGAAAAGACGTCGGACGTTTCCGGCCGTGCCAACAGACCATCGGAGATCAGCACCTCGCCCGGGTCGAGCCGCGCCAGGGCGGCGTCGAGGCCGCCGGCGTCGAGGGGCTGGGTCATCAGCACGCCGGCGGAGACATCGATCCAGGCCAAGCCGAAGGCGTCCTGGGCGCGGGCCACGGCGGCCAGGTAATTGTTCCGCCGGGCGTCCAGGAGCGTGTCCTCGGTGAGCGTCCCGGGCGTCACGACGCGGACCACGTCGCGGTTGACCACCGCCTTGGCGCCACGCTTCTTGGCCTCGGCCGGATCCTCCGTCTGTTCGCAGATCGCGACCCGGAAACCGCGGCGGATCAGCCGGTGCAGGTAGGCCTCGTGGGAGTGCACCGGCACCCCGCACATGGGGATGTCCTCGCCGAGATGCTTGCCGCGCTTGGTCAGCGCGATATCGAGGGCGCCGGCGGCCTTCACCGCGTCCTCGAAGAACAGTTCGTAGAAATCGCCCATCCGATAGAACAGCAGGCTGTCGGGGTGCGCCGCCTTGATCTTCAGGTACTGCGCCATCATTGGCGTCACGCCGTCCGAGGGCTTGGCCTGGCGGCCCTTCTTGCCGCCGTTGCCGTTCGTGGAACCGGGTGTCTTCGTTGCCGATGGCTCAGCGTCCGCCTCGGGAACCGCCGCCGCGTTCGGGATCGCCGGGGCCTCGGCGGCCGGCCCGGCGGCGGCGTCTGAGGGGCCTTGGGACATGGGCAATGGCGCTTTACTCTCGGGACAGCTTCGGCACAATGACCATATCAGGCTCACGGGAATGGCGAAAGCAGCGCCGGCCGGCGCGCAGACGAAGATATCCCGAAGATATCCACAGGCCGCGGCCGTGAGCGAGGGAAGAAAGCAAGGCAACCTGGGAACCCGACGATCATGGACGAACAAGCCAACCAAATCCTTGGCCAGGAAGCGCTGCGCATGCACGCCAAGGGCCGCCCCGGCAAACTGGAGGTCCGCGCCACCAAGCCGCTGACCACGCAGCGCGACCTGACGCTGGCCTATTCGCCGGGTGTCGCCGCGCCTTGCCTGGAGATCCACCGCGACCCGGACCTCGCCTACGACTACACGGCCGTCGGCAACATCGTCGCCATCGTCTCCAACGGCACCGCGGTCCTCGGCCTCGGCAACATCGGCGCCTTGGCCGCGAAGCCGGTGATGGAGGGCAAGTCGGTCCTGTTCAAGCGCTTCGCTGACGTCGACGGGTTCAACGTCGAGGTCCATTCCGAGGACGTCGACGAGGTGATCGAGACGGTGAAGCGGTTCGGCCCCGGTTTCGGCGGCATCAACCTCGAGGACATCAAGGCGCCGGAATGCTTCGTCATCGAGCAACGGCTCCGCGAGGAACTCGACATCCCGGTCTTCCACGACGACCAGCACGGCACCGCGATCATCACCGCGGCCGGGCTGATCAACGCGCTCGAGTTGACGGGGCGCAAGATCGACAGGTTCACGATGGTGGTCAACGGCGCCGGCTCGGCGTCGATCGCCTGCGCCGAGCTGTTCGTCAACATGGGCATGCCGCGCAAGAACATCGTCATGTGTGATTCCAAGGGCGTCATCTACAAGGGCCGCAAGGAAGGCATGAACCAGTGGAAGTCGGCCTACGCCTCGAGCACCAAGGCACGGACCCTGGCCGAGGCGCTGGACGGCGCCGATTGCTTCATCGGGCTTTCCGTCGGCGGCGCGGTCAGCCAGGAGATGGTGCTCTCGATGGCCGACAAGCCGCTGATCTTCGCCATGGCCAACCCCGACCCGGAGATCACGCCGGAGGACGTCAAGGCGGTGCGGGACGACGCGATCATCGCCACTGGCCGGTCCGACTACCCCAACCAAATCAACAACGTGCTCGGATTTCCCTATATCTTCCGGGGCGCCCTCGACGTCCGCGCCTCGACCATCAACGACGACATGAAGATCGCCGCGGCGCACGCGCTCGCCGACCTCGCCCGAGAGGACGTGCCGGACGAGGTCGACGCCGCCTACGCCGGCAGTCACCTCCGCTACGGCCCTGATTACCTGATCCCGGCGCCCTTCGATCCGCGCCTGATCACCGCGGTGCCGAAGGCGGTGGCGCAGGCGGCCATGGATTCAGGCGTCGCGCGGCGCCCGATCATCGACATGGACGCCTACGAAGCGGAGCTCTCCGCCCGCCTCAACCCGACGGCCGGCAGCCTGCACGGCATCTTCGAGGAGCTGCGCGGCAGTCCGAAGCGCGTCGTCTTCGCCGAGGGCGAGGAGGAGAAGAGCATCCGCGCCGCCTACGCCTTCCTCAACAGCGGATACGGAACGCCCATCCTGGTCGGCCGCGAGGAGCGGGTGCGCGACGCGATGACGCGGCTAGGCCTGCCCGCCACCGAGGGTATCGAGATCACCAATTCCAAGCTCAGCCCATCGACCGGAGACTACATATCGGCGCTCTACGAACGCCTGCAGCGCAAGGGCTACCTGGAACGCGACTGCGAGCGCATGGTGAAGCGCGACCGTAACGTCTTCGGTGCCCTGGTGGTCGCCAGCGGCGACGCCGACGCCCTGGTCACCGGCCTGACCCGCAACTACCACATGGCGCTTCAGCAGATCACCCGGGTGCTCGATCCGGCGCCGGACAGCCATGTCTTCGGCTTGTCCATGGTGATGACCCAAGGGCGCACGCTGTTCGTCGCCGACACGGCCATCCATGAGGTCCTGTCGGCCGAGCAAATGGCCGACATCGCGCAACAAACCGCGGCGATGGCGCGCAGCCTCGGCCATGAGCCGCGGGTCGCGCTGATCTCGTACTCCAACTTCGGCCACCCGGACCTGCCACGCGCGCACCCGGTCCGCGAGGCCGTCCAGGTCCTCGACGCGCGCCACGTCGGCTTCGAGTACGAGGGCGAGATGACCGTCGAGGTTGCGCTGAACGAAGAGATCATGGCCAACTATCCCTTCTGCCGGCTGACCGCGCCGGCCAACGTGCTGATCATGCCGAGCCTGCATACCTCGCAGGTCTCGACCCAGATGCTGAAGGCCCTGGGCGGCGGCACGGTGCTGGGCCCGGTGCTCATCGGCCTCAACAAGCCGGCGCAGATCGTGCCCATGGGCACGACGGTCTCCGACATGGTCAACATGGCGGCGCTGGCGGCGCAGGCGGCGGACTGAGCCGCGGCGGCGCCGGTCAGACGGGCGCCACCTTCTCCAGGGCCGTCTCGCGGCCTTCCGGCAATTGATCGTCGAGCGCCGCCAGGAGGTCGGCCTTGATCGCGGCGCGGGCCGGATCGTCCCAGAGATTGACCCACTGGCGCGGATCCTCGTTGAGGTCGTAGAGCTCGCCCTCGGTGCCGTCGTAATAGTTGGTGGTGCCGTAGCGGGTGACCACCCAGCCGTCGCGAACCAGCGTCTGCAGCACGATTTCATGGCCCTCCCAGGTGTCGAACCACTCGGTCGTGGTGCCATCGAGCCGCCTGTCGCCGGCGCGCGTCGGCAGGGGGCGGCCCTGCATCCAGTCGGGAACCGGCAGGCCGGCGACGGCGCAGGCCGTCGGCGCGATATCGATGTGGCCGACCTCCGCCGAGATCCGGTCGGCCGGCACGCCGGCCGCCGGGGCCGGGCGCCAGATCAACGGCACGTGCATCAGCGCCTCGACGTGGTAGGGGCCCTTGAACAGCATGCCGAAGTCGCCCTGCAACTCGCCGTGATCGGTGGTGAAGAAGACGTCGGTCCCGTCATCCCAGTCGCGCTCGGCGAGGTGGTCCATGACCATGCCGACGGCCGCGTCGATCAACTCGTTCTCGGCGTGGACCATGGCGTTGACTTCGCGGATCTGGTCGGCTGTCAATTCCGCCGGAACGAACGCCGGTGGCACCTCGAAATTGAAGCGCGCGGCGCCCGTGTACCAGGCGCGCCAATGCCGCGGCTTGGCGTCGAGGATCTCGAGGCATTTCTCCGGCGATCCGGGGTATCCGTCGGGCAGCGGCATCTCGCGCCACGGGAACCGGGCCGCCGCCTCGGCGGGCGGGTCCCAGGGGTGATGCGGGTCGGGGAAGCTCATCCAGCAGAACCAATCGGCGCCGTCATCGAGGCCGCGAAGCCAATCGATGGTCCGCGCCGCCGTCCAGTGCGTGTGATAGTGCTCGACGGGGATCGGGTTGCGGGCGACCTGCGGCGCGCCGGTCTCGCCCCACCCGGCGTTCGACGGCGAGCCCTTCACCGCGTATTCATGGAACCCGTCGACGTGATCCGGATGCGCCTCGGCCAGCCACTTCGGATAGTGGAACAGGGACCGCCCGGCGCGGCCGGTGTGGCCGCAAAGCTCCATGCGGTCGAACCCGCGGTGCGGGCCCGTCGACCCCTCGCCGGCCGCCGTGTTCTCGAAATAGGTCTTGGCCGCGTGGGGCTCGAAGTGCGCCTTGCCGAAGAGCGCCGTCTCGTAGCCGTTGGCCTTGAGGTGGTGGGCCAGGCTGGGTTCGTCGGGCGGCAGGGGAATGCCGTTCGACGTCACGCCGTGGCGGCGGATCGACTGGCCGGTGAGAATGGTCGAGCGCGCCGGCATGCAGACGGTGCTCTGGTTGCGCGCCTGAAGGTAGTTGAGCCCGGACCCGGCCAATCGGTCGATGTTCGGGGTCCGCGCGATCTGGCCGCCGTTGCAGCCGAGCGCGTCGAAACGCTGCTGGTCGGTGGTGATCAAGAGGATGTTGCGCGCCATGGCGGCGAGGTCCCGTCAGTCCATCGGATGCGCCATGGTGCCGGTGTCGGCTGTGGATGCAAAGGCGAAATTTCCCGCTTCGAAACGCGATGTCGGATCGCTCGGCAAAGTGGGGATCGGGACCGCGAATCGCGTTATGGGATTTCACATGGGTTCACGCGAGGCCCATATCGCTTTAATCCGGGGTTCACGCGGTCCTGCCACGATGATGGCGGTGAATTCGTGTCTGGGAGCTGAACTCATGGATTATCTCGTGCCCGTGGCCCTGGTGGTGGGCGGTATCGCGCTGTTGGGCCTCGCCTATCTCGTCTCCATGAACGAATCGGACGGCGATTCCTAGACCGCGTCCTCGCGCCGCCGGGCCTCCGTCGCTCGACCTATCCCAGCGCCGCCAGCGCCGCTTCGTGGTGCCGGACGGAGGCCTCCCCAAAACAGCAGAATATGGCCGTTTCGACCGAGCGGTGCCGGGCGAGGAAGGCCGCCGTGGTGGAAACCGCGATCAAGGCGGCGCGCTCCGGCGGAAACCGGTAAACGCCGGTCGAGATGGCGGGAAAGGCGATGCTGACAAGGCCGTGCTCGACGGCCACCTCGAGGGCGCGGCGGTAACAACTGGCGAGAAGTTCGGGCTCGCCGGCGGCGCCGCCGCTCCAAATGGGGCCGACCGTGTGAATGACATGCCGGGCCTGGAGCGCGTACCCCTTGGTGATCTTGGCCTCGCCCGTCGGACAGCCGCCGAGGGTCTTGCATTCGCTCAGCAGGTCCGGGCCGGCGGCCGCGTGGATGGCGCCGTCGACGCCGCCGCCGCCCAACAAGGTCTCGTTGGCGGCGTTGACGATGGCGTCGACGTCGAGCCGCGTGATATCGCCGGCGGCGATGCGCATGCGGTTCTTGACGTCGTCGGCCATCGGCCGCCCTCCCTCACTCCATGTCGAGGCCGAGATCCTCGCGCTGCTTTTCGTCGGCGGCATCTTGCTCGGCGGCGGCCCGCTCGATGGCCTCGCGGATCAGCTCCATGGCCTCCTCGGCCTCGCCCCAGCGCTGCACCTTCACCCATTTTCCCGATTCCAGGTCCTTGTAGTGCTCGAAGAAATGCTGGATCTGTTCGAGCATGATCGGGCGGATATCGCGGTACGACCCGACGTCGCCGTAGTACGGATGAAGCTCGTCGACGGGCACGCAGAGGATCTTCTCGTCGATGCCGCTCTCGTCTTCCATCACCAGCACGCCGATCGGCCGGGACCGGATGACGACGCCCGGGATGACCGGGATCTGGCCGAGCACCGCGGCGTCGGTCGGATCGCCGTCGTCGGAAAGCGTGTGCGGGATGAAACCGTAGTTGCAGGGGTAGTACATGGCCGTGTGCAGGAACCGGTCGACGTACATGGCGCCCGATTTCTTGTCGAGTTCGTACTTCACCGGATTGCCGCCGATGGGAATCTCGATGATCACGTTGACGTCGTAGGGTGGGTTCGAGCCGACGGGGATTTGATCGATAATCATGACATCTCATCCTGTCCTTGGTCCCCAACCATCCGGGTTTTAGCGCTCCGGGGCGGCACTGGCCAGCGGAACTTGGCCGGCCCGCCGGATCAGCCAAATCAGAAGCAACAGCCCCGGCGCCGCGGCGGCGATGGTGGAGAGGAAAAACATCATCCATCCGAGCTGGTCGGCGAGCCAGCCGCCGCCGGCCGCGAACACGGTCCGCGCCTGCGCCGTCAGAGAGGTCAGCAACGCGTATTGGGTCGCCGTGAACCGCAGGCTGCAAAGCCCCGAGAGATAGGCGACGAAGGCCGCCGTGGCCATGGCGCCAGTCAGGTTCTCGACGGCGATGGCGAAGCTCAACATGGCGATCGACGGCCCGGCGGCGGCGAGCGCCGCGAAGGCCAGGTTGCCCAGCAATTGTCCGATCCCGGTCGCCAGCAACGCCTTCAAGACCCCGTAGCGGAACGTCAACGCGCCGCCGAGCATGGCGCCGAGCAGGCTCATGGCGAGCCCCCAGCCCTTGGTGACCACGGCGATCTCGGTGCCGGTGAAGCCGAGGTCCGCGTAGAACGGGTTGGCCATCGCGCCGAGCAGCGCGTCGCCATACTTGTAGACGGTGACGAAGGCGAGGGTCGCCAGCCAATGGTCGCGGGTCGCGAACTCGCGGAACGGCTCGACGACGGCGCCGCGGAACCGCTCGCCGAGCCCCGGCGCCGGCGCGCTCGGCGTCTCGGGCCGCGCCGGTTCGGCGACCGAGAGGGTTACCGCCATGCCGGCCGTCATCAGCGCCGCCATCGCCGCGTAGGCCCAGACCCAGCCGTAGAGGTCGGCGACGATCAACGCGCCGGCGCCGGCGGCCAGGGTCCCGATCCGGTAGCCGTTGACGAAATTGGCGGCGCCGCCGCCCTGCTCGTCGTCATCGAGCATCTCGATGCGGAGCGCGTCGGCGACGATATCCTGGGTCGCCGACGCGAAGGCCAGGGCGACCGCCCAGAAGGCCGTCGCCGTCAGCCCGCCGGCCGGGTCGGTGGCGCCGAGCGCGACGATGGTCGCGGCGACGATGAGCTGCGAGAACAGCAGCCAGCCCCGGCGCTGGCCGAGCCACGCGGTGAACAGCGGCAGCCGCAGGTGGTCGACCAGCGGCGCCCAGGCGAACTTCAGCCCGTAGGCGATGCCGGCGAGCGAGAACCAGCCGATGTCGGTCAGCGACGCGCCCTCCTGGCGCAGCCACAGCGACAGCGTCGAATAGACCAGGAGGAGCGGCAGGCCGCTGGCGAAACCGAGGACGAACAGCGCGAGCACGCGTTTGTCCAGATAGAGCCGGAGCGACTCGCGCCAGCCGTGTCCGCTCATGCGTCCGGGCTCAAGGCCAGGAGGTCGTCGCAGGCCGCCTCGACGGCGGCCATGCCGACCGCGGCAACGCAGGGGAACGAGGCCTTCGGGTCGCTGCGCTTGTGACACCGCCAGAAGCAGTGGTAGCAGTCCATGGGTTCATGGACGAACCGCGCATGGGCCGGCCGCACGGTCTCCGGATAGGGCACGAAACAGCCGAAATGCCCGCCGCCGACGATCACCACCGTGGGCGTGCCGAGGGCGATGCCGACGTGCGCCGGCCCGGTGTCATTGCTGACGACGAGTCGGGCTCCCTTCATGACGCCGAGCAGGCCGGCCAGGCTGGTGCGGCCGGTCAGGTCGTGGACGCCGGCCTCGCCGGCGATCTCCCGCAGCGCCGGGTCCGCCGCCTTCTCGTCCGCCTTGCCGACGAATACGACCTGGAGGCCACGCTCGCGCAGCTTGCGCGCCAGCGTCACGTACTGGGCCAACGGCCAGCGCCGGCCGAACTCGTTGCTGCCCGGATTGAGGACCGCGTAGGGCCCGTCGACCTCCGCGGGAGGCGCGCTCGGCCAATCAATCGACGTCGCCCGAGGCGCCGCCGCGCCGCCGCCGACGGCGGCGACGAAGTTCGCGTGCCGCTCGGTCTCGTGGATCGGGTAGGCGCCGGTGTCGATGACCTCGGCGCCCTGGCTCAGGTACCAGGTGTATTCGGCCCGGGTGCGCTCGCTCATGTAGGGAAGCGAGACCACGGTCCGGGGCGCGCCCGCCACCCAGGCCAAGCTGTCGGCCATCAGGGCGCGGCGGAAGTAGGCGTCCGACGCGGTCACCCGCGGCGCCAGCGCCCGGACCCGGAGGTTGACCCGGAACCGGTAGAGCGGCCGGCGCGCGTAGGCGTGCTCGTCGATGGCGATCACCCGGTAGCCGGCGAACACGTCGGCGGCGATCGGCTCCCAGCTCTTGCAGCCGAGGACGGTGATGTCGGACGGCTCGACGCCGAAGGCCGCGGCGTAGTCGTCGAGACTGGCGCGGAACAGCATCATGTCGCCGATTCCGTCCATGCGGATGACCAAGAGACCGCGCCGGGACTTCAACACGGGCCAGTGCCGGGCCAGCCAATCGAAGAGGCGGAACAACCACCAGCGCCGCCGCATGCCGGCCGGCAGCAGGCGCCAAAAAGCGCCCGAGGTGATCTTGGTGGTTGGTAGGTCGGCTTCGCTCATGCGACGAGCCTAGCCCGGGGCCCCGGTCCCCTCAACCGGTGCCGGTGGCCGCCGCCTCGGCGGCCTCGGCGCGGCGCTGCGCGCGCTTGCGTTCGTGCGGGTCGAGATGGCGTTTGCGGAGCCGGATGTGCTGCGGCGTCACCTCGACCAGCTCGTCGTCGGCGATATAGGCAATGGCCTGTTCCAGGCTGAGTCGCTTCGGCGGCGTCAGGCTGACCGCGTCGTCCTTGCCGGCGGCGCGGATGTTGGTCAGTTGCTTGGCCTTCAGCGGATTGACCTCGAGGTCGTTGCCGCGGGTGTGTTCGCCGACGATCATGCCTTCGTAGACCTCGACGCCCGAGGGGATCAGCAACGGCCCCCGGTCTTCCAGGTTGGCGAGCGCGTAGGCAACGCTCTTGCCGCCCGAGGTGGAGATCAAGACGCCGTTGCGGCGCCCCGGGATCGGGCCAGCGTGACTGCCGTAGTCGTGATAGAGGCGGCTCATGATGCCGGTGCCCCGGGTCTCGGTCAGGAAGTCGCCGTGGTAACCGATCAGGCCCCGCGACGGCGCGATGAAAGTGATCCGCACCTTGCCGCCGCCGGACGGGCGCATGTCGGTCATCCGGGCCTTCCGGGCGTTCATGGATTCGACGACGACGCCGGAGTACTCGTCGTCGACGTCGACCACCACTTCCTCGAAGGGCTCCTGGCGCTGGCCGGTCTCCGGATCCTCGCGGTAAATCACCCGGGGCCGGCTGATCGACAGCTCGAAGCCCTCGCGGCGCATCTGTTCGATCAGGACGCCGAGCTGCAACTCGCCGCGGCCGGCGACCTCGAAGGCGTCCTTGGCGTCGGCCTCGGCGATGCGGATGGCGACGTTGCCCTCGGCCTCGCGCAGCAGCCGGTCGCGGATCATCCTGGACGTGACCTTCGAGCCGTCGCGGCCGGCGAGCGGCGAATCGTTGATCGAGAAGGTCATCGCCAGGGTCGGCGGATCGATGGGTTGCGCGGGGATCGGCTCACCGACCTCGGGGGCGGCGAGAGTGTCGGCGACGGTGGCGGTCGAGAAACCGGCGACGGCGACGATGTCGCCGGCCTCGGCGCGCTCCACCGGCTCGCGCTTCAGGCCGCGGAAGGCCAGAACCTTGGTGACCCGGCTTTGCTCGACGTCGGCGCCGTCGCGGCTCAATGCCCGCAGCGTCGTGTTCGGCCGGATGGCACCGCTCTGGATGCGCCCGGTCAGGACGCGGCCCAGGAATGGGTCGGCCTCCATGGTCGTGACCAGCATGGCGAAGGCTCCGTCGGGATCGGCTTCCGGCGCCGGCACGTGGTCGACGATCCGCTGAAACAGGGCCGAGAGGTCGGCGCGCTCGCCGTCCGGCTCATCGGCGGCCCAACCGTTCTTGGCGGACGCGAAGACGGTCGGAAAGTCGAGCTGTTCTTCGCTGGCGTCCAGGGCGGTGAACAGTTCGAAGACCTCGTCCTGCACCTCGTAGGGCCGGGCGTCCGGCTTGTCGACCTTGTTGACGACGACGATCGGACGGAGCCCCAGGCCGAGCGCCTTGGCGGTGACGAACTTGGTTTGCGGCATCGGCCCTTCGGAGGCGTCGACCAGCAACAGGACGCCATCGACCATGGACAGGATGCGTTCGACCTCGCCGCCGAAGTCGGCGTGGCCGGGCGTGTCGACGATGTTGATGCGGGTGGCGCCCCAACTCAAGGACGTGCACTTGGCCAGGATGGTGATGCCGCGCTCGCGCTCCAGGTCGTTGGAATCCATCGCCCGTTCGGCGACTTGCTGGTTGGCCCGGAAAGCGCCGGACTGGCGCAGCAGGCCGTCGACCAGGGTGGTCTTGCCATGGTCGACGTGGGCGATGATCGCGATGTTGCGAAGCTCGGTCACGAACGTGTCTCCTAGGCGCCGAGGCGTTCGGCGACGAGCGCGTCGAGCGCCGTCGCCGGCCGCGCGCCCAAGTGCGAGATCACCTCGGCGGCGGCGATGTTGCCCATGCGCGCCGCGGTGGCCAGATCGCGGCCGCCGGTGTAGCCGGCCAGGAATCCCGCCGCGTAGGCGTCGCCGGCGCCGGTGGTGTCGACGACGTCGGCGACCGGTTCGGCGTCGATGACGTGGACCTCGTCGCCGGCCAGCACGACCGAACCCTTGGCGCTCCGGGTCAGCGCCGCAAGGGCGCAATGGCCGCGGACGGCCTGCAGGGCGGTGTCGAAATCGGCGGCTTCGTAGAGCGAGATGATCTCGTCCTCGTTGGCGAAGAGGATGTCGACGTGGCCTTCGACGAGTTCGCGGAAGTCGGCGCGGTGGCGGTCCACGCAAAACGGGTCCGAGAGGCTCAGCGAAACCTCGCGGCCCGACGCGTGCGCCGCGCCGGCGGCCTTCCGGAAGGCCTCCTTGGCGGCCGGCGGATCCCACAGATAGCCCTCGAGGTAGGTCACCTTCGCGGCCGCGATCTCGGCCTCGTCGATGTCGTCGGGGCCGAGATCGACGCAAGCGCCGAGGTAGGTCTGCATGGTCCGTTCGGCATCCGGCGTGACCAGCACGAGGCTGGTTGCCGTGGCGGCGCCGGCGGTCGCCGACGGGGTTTCGAAATGCACGCCGGCGGCGCGAATGTCATGGCTGAAGACGCCGCCGAGCTGGTCGTCGCGGACCTTCCCGACGAAGGCGCCGCGGCCGCCCAGCGACGCCAGGCCGGCGATCGTGTTGGCGGCCGATCCGCCGGAGCATTCGACGGCCGGGCCGGCAGCCTGATAGAGGGCCGCCGCCCGCTCGGCGTCGACCAGGGCCATGGCGCCCTTGATCAGACCGTGCGCCTCGAGAAAGGCGTCGTCGGCCTGAACCAGGATGTCGACGATGGCGTTGCCGATGCCCAGGACATCGAATCGGGTGTCGCTCACGGCTGGATCCTCTTTAAGAAAAACCGCCCGGCCAATGGCCGGGCGGGCGCAGTATAGCCATGCGTGCCGCCACCGCAACACGCGTTCATACACCTCGGATACGACGCTGAAACCGCGCGCCGCGAAATTTTCAGCGGCGCGCCAACGGCGCCCGGGCGGTCTCTGAATGTAATTGGGAAATATCTAGTTAATTCAATTGCTTGACCTCAAATCCCCGGGAGTCCGCGCACGGCCTGCGGCGAGGATTTGAGGTGGTGGGAAAAAATGCCAATATCTTGAAAGAAGTCGTGTTTTTTCCGATCCCGGCCGGATCGACAGCGGCGAATGACCGGGGTGGGGCCTAGAGATTCAGCGGGCCGGCGATCCGGTATCTATTCGCCGGTAGATTGAAAAGATTTTCTTGCTTTTTCATATTCTTATGTTGTTTTATTCAGTTTCAAGCTAAACCGATCCGAGGCCGATGTTGTTTCCGCGACCACAGTTAATGAATTGATTTAATCTAGTATCATAAAAGTTTGATTTAAATATGTTTAGTGCGTTTACCAAAGGGATACGGCAACTCAGCGATCCGGCGACCCGCCAGGTCGTGTTAATCAGCATTGGCATCGCCATCCTGACGTTCCTGTTCCTGTTCGCCTGCATGGAGGCGCTGCTCAGCCATACCCAGGTCTTCGAAACCGGCTGGATGGAGACGGTTTCCGACATCGTCGCCCGCTTCGGCGCCTTGGTGCTGACGTGGCTGCTGTTCCCGGCCGCCATCAGCGCCGTCGTCGGCCTTTATCTGGAACGCGTCGCCAGCGCGGTCGAGGCGCGCCACTATCCGGACCTCGCCCAGGCGCCCGAACAACCTTTCACCGAGGCGTTGACGGCGGCGGCCAAGTTCCTGGCCGCGATGGTGGCGATGAACATGGTGTTGTTGTTGTTCATCTTCGCCGGACCGCTCTACGCGATCCTCTATTACGCGGCCAATGGGTACCTGATCAGCCGCGAGTTCTTCGAGCTGGTGTCGCTGCGCCGGCTCGACGCGGAACGGACCCGCGCGCTCCGCAAACGGCGCCAAACGACCTTGTTCATGGTCGGTGTGATCTTCGCGTTCATGATGACGGTTCCCATCGTCAATCTGCTGACGCCGATCATCGCCACGGCCACCATGGTTCATCTTTTCGAAGCGTGGCGCGGCGCCGAGGGCTCGGCGCTGGTCACGGCTTAATATAGCCCACTTAAGGAGAAATCGATGTTCGGCAAGAAAAAGGAAGGCGGCGACAGCAGTGGCGGCGGCGGCGCGGACAAGCCCGCCGACATGACCGCGGCGCCGCCCCTCAAACCGTTTTCCAAGAAGGGCAGCCACGCGCCGGCGAAACCGCCGACGGCGACCTCCTTTCAGCCGGAAGTACCGCGGCGGGTTCCCGATATCCCGGGCGCCGCGCCGCGCCGCGTCGACCGGCCGCTGGGCGCCGTCGGCGCCGAACCCGATAGCAGCCGTCTCGTGGTCGGGCGGGACATCTCCCTGAACGGCGAGATCACGGCCTGCGAGAAGTTGGTCGTCGAGGGGCGCGTCGAGGCGGTGCTGTCGAACGCCCGGGTGATCGAAGTCGCCCCGACCGGATTCTTCAAGGGATCCGCCGAGGTCGAGGAAGCCGATATCTCCGGCCGTTACGAAGGCGATCTCGTGGCCCGTGAGCGGCTCGTGGTGCGCGCCGGCGGCCATATCAAGGGCAAGGTCCGTTACGGCCGCATCGTCATCGAGTCGGGCGGCGAGGTGTCGGGAGACATGCAAACCCTGGACGCCGGCGCCGCCGACGGCGGGGACAACGGGTGAGGCTCCGGAAGGGCGCCGTCCTCGCCGCCGGACTAATGCTTGGCGGCTGCGCCGCCGCCGATGGCAGCGGCGAGGCCGAGTCCAGTCAGCTCGCCCATCCGGCGGCGGAGATCACGGCCACCGAGAACACCGAAACCACCATCGCCGCCGCGGCGCCCCGCGAGGCGCCGCCGGCCCCGGAGTATCCGATGCTCGCGTCCCTGGAAGGCCGCAGCGCGGCGGACCTGGAGGCCTTGCTCGGCGCGCCGCAGTTCCGGCGCCGCGACAATCCGGCGGAGCTTTGGCAATACCGGGGCGAGGCCTGCGTCCTCGACCTGATCCTCTATCCGGGCGGCGGCAGCGCCCTGGCCGTCGACTACCTCGACGTCCGCGGCACCGGCCGGGACGCCGCGTCGCGCCAAGCCTGTTTCGTGTCCCTGTTGAAGGCCCGGGGCGGGGCGGATAAGGGTTAGGCCGGGATATACAGCCGGGCCGCCGATGGGCTAGGATGGGGCACGGCGGAGAACCACGTCTCAAATCGAAAGCCCAACCATGCCCGACGACGGCGCCTACGATCTCGCTGACCTCTCGTTCCTGATCATCGAGGACGATCCCTTCGCGCAGACCGTCGCCACCGGCCTGCTCGAACAGATGGGCGCCAAGGACATCGATGTCGCGGAGGACGGCCTCGAGGGCCTGAACCGGCGGGGTCTCACCGATCAGCCGGCCGACGTCCTGCTCG
>JAPPPF010000024.1:15465-30534 GCA_028817665.1 Magnetovibrio sp.
GCCGCCGTCCCGCTCGTCGACCTCAGCATGCCCGACATGGGCGGCGCCGAGATGATGCGCCATCTCGCCAGCCGCCAGTTCCAAGGCTCGATCATATTGGTCAGCGGCGCCGACGCCGACACGATCATGGTGGCCCAGGAGCTGGCCAAGACACGCGGCCTCGACGTCCTGGGCTCGATCAGCAAGCCGTTGACGAAACAGGCGCTCGCCGAGGCCCTCGCCGGCCGTACCTAGCCGACCGCCTTTCCCTTGAACCGGCAGAGATCGTTGACGATGCATTCCTCGCAGAGCGGCTTCCGCGCCTTGCAGGTATAGCGCCCGTGCAGGATCAGCCAGTGATGGGCGTGTAGCTTGAACTCGTCCGGGGTCACCTTGAGCAGCTTCTTCTCCACCGCCAGCACCGTCTTGCCGGGCGCCAGGCCGGTGCGGTTGGAGACCCGGTCGATGTGGGTGTCCACCGCGATGGTCGGCGCGCCGAAGGCGATGTTGCGGACCACGTTGGCGGTCTTGCGCCCGACCCCGGCGAGCGCCTCAAGCGCCTTCTGGTCGTCCGGCACTTCCGAGCCGTGCTCGTCGATCAGCGCCTGGCTCAGCTTGATCACGTTCTTCGCCTTGGTGTTGAAGAGCCCGATGGTCTTGATGTGGTCCTTGAGCCGCGCCTCGCCGAGCCGGACCATCTGCTCGGGGGTCGTGACCTTCTTGAACAGCGCCTTGGTCGCCTTGTTGACGCCGACGTCGGTGGCCTGGGCCGACAGCACCACGGCGACCAGCAGCGTGTAGGGATTGACGTACTCGAGCTCGCCCTTCGGCGCCGGCATGGCCTTCTGGAGGCGGCTGTAGAACTCGTGTCGGTCGGCCTTGTTCATGGACATTCCGGAACTCCTTGGGCGCGGACGGTCGCCTAGAACCATATCCGGGGGTCGGGCGGCGACAAGGTTTTTGTGTTGCCGGCGCCGGCGCCGGCCTATGATGAAGGCGTACCGGGAGCAGGGATCATGAACGTAACCGCGCAGCCGGCGGCGCCAGAGGGCGTGTTGTTCCAGGCCGAGCTTCGGCCGAATCGGTCGAGCACGCCGGGCGCCATCCGGGTCCTGGCGCTGGCGCTCGCGGCGGTGCTGGTGCCGGCCGGCCTGATCTTCGTCCTGGTCGGCGCCTGGCCAGTGTTCGGGTTCCTCGGCGTCGAGCTGATCGCGCTTTATGCCCTGCTTCGCTACAACCACCGGCGCAGCTACATGGTCGAGCGGATCGCCGTCACCGAGGCCGATCTGGTGGTCGAGCGTGTCGATCCCTGGGGGCGGCGGCGCGAATGGTCGTTCCAGCGGCCGTGGCTGCAAGTCAACCTGGAGCAATCGGACCCGCGCCACGTGCGCCTGGAGCTCCGCGACCGGGGCGAAGCCCTGACCATCGGTGCGTTCTTGACGCCGGACGAACGGATCGACGTGGCGGAGAAGCTGCGCCGCGTGCTCGCCGGCCTCTGCGCGCCGAGGGCGCCCGAGCCGGCCTAGGGCACGGCCTCAACTCATGCCCAGCACGTCGCGCATGGTGTAGAGGCCGGGGGCGCGGCCCTCGGTCCAGAGCGTCGCGGTCAGCGCGCCGCGCGCGAACAACGAGCGGTCGCCGGCCTTGTGAACGATCTCGATGCGCTCGCCGGGTCCGGCGAAGATCACCGAATGGTCGCCGATGACGTCGCCGCCGCGCAGCGCCGCGTAGCCGATGGCGCCCCGTGGCCTAGCCCCCGTCTCACCCTCGCGGCTCATCACCGCGTTGTCGCCGTGATCGATGCCCCGGCCCGCCGCCGCGGCGCGGCCGAGCATCAGGGCGGTGCCCGACGGCGCGTCGATCTTGTGGCGGTGGTGCATCTCGACGACCTCGATGTCGTAGTCGGGCCCGAGCGCGCCGGCGACCTGCTCGGTCAGGCCGACCAGCAGGTTGATGCCGAGGCTCATGTTGCCGGCATGGACGATGGCCGCGCCCTCGGCGGCCGCCGCGAGCTCGGCCATCTCGGCCTCGCCCAGACCGGTGGTGCCGACCACCAGGGCCGTGCCGCTGGCCTTGGCGAGCGCCGCGTGGGCCACGGTGGCGGCGGGGATGGTGAAGTCGATGACCGCGTCGGCGGCCTCGAACAGGGCGGCCGCGTCGTCGCCGACGGCGATGCCGGCGGGCTCGGCGCCGGCCAACTGCGCGACGTCGGCGCCGGCGAACGGGCTGCCCGGCGCCTCGGTGCCGCCGGCCAGTTCGGCACCCTCGGTCTCCAGCACCGTGGCCACCAGCATCCGCCCCATGCGCCCGGCACACCCCACCACGCCAATCTTCATGATCGCAATCTCCCGCTCTGCGCTCGATCCAGGCCCTCGTCATAAGCCAGGCGGATTGCGATGGCCAGGGTTTCCTGCGCGCCGCGGCGCTTCATTGGTGAAGGAATTTCCAAGGTGTTGGGGATCGCGAAGCCTTCATCCGACGACATTTCACAACCATCTATAAGGGGTCCGTCATCGTTCATTCAGGAGGTTCCCATGCGCACCGTGATTTCCAGCTCCGCCCGAGACGTCGCCCGCTGGCTCGATCAGGAAACGGCGATGATCATCGACGTGCGCGAACCCGAGGAGGCCGCCCGTGCCTGCGTGCCCGGGGCGCTCAACATGCCGCTTTCGGCCTTCGCGCTGGAAGACGTCCCACCGGCGCCCGACAAGCGCGTCGTGTTCATTTGCGAAGAGGGTGTGCGCTCGGCCTCGGCCGGTCAGCTGGTGCTCGACGAGGGCTGGCTGCCGGAGGCCTACTTCGTCACCGGCGGGATGGCCGACTGGACCCGCGCCGGCCTGCCCGTCGGCTGCCTCTAGTCCGCCGCCGCGCCGCCGCCCGGCCGTTTCGGGGGCTGGCCTCGCGCGCCGGCTCGGCTATACTGCCGTGAACCCGATGGGCCCACTGGCAAGTGCGGGCAAGAGATGTTCCTACACGTCCTCAGCGAGCAGCAGAAGAAGAGCTTTTTCGATCTCGCCCAGCAGATGATCGTCGCCGACGGCAAGGGAGGAAACGCGGTCATGTTCTTCCACGTTCTCAACGAAGACCAGAAGAAAGCCTTCTTCGAGTTTGCCGCCGACATGCTGACCGCCGACGGCGAGGTCGACGATTCCGAGATTCATTACATGGACCAGTTGATCCGGGAGGCCGGACTGACCAAGAAACGCTCCCTCGCCGACGAGGCGCCGCCAGCGGAACTCGACGTCTTCGATTCCCAGGCGGCGAAGATGGCCTTCGTCGTCGAGATCCTGATCCTGTCGGTCATCGACGGTCACTACCACGTCAAGGAATCGGCCTACGCCAACGACATCATCGACCGGCTCGGCATCGACGAGGAAACCCACGAGGCGCTCTGCCGGCTGACCAACGACGCGGTCAAGGTGCTCGACGGGATGCGCGAACTGGCGGACGCGGACGGCGGCTGACCGGCGCGCCGGCTATTCCTTCAAATCCTCCCACAGGTCCTTGACCTTGGAGAAGAAGCCCTCGGAATCGGGGCTGTTCTTGGCCGCGTCGCCCTCGCTCTCGAATTCCTTCAGCAATTCCTTCTGCCGCTTCGACAGGTTCTGCGGGGTCTCGACCCGGGCCTGCACGAACATGTCGCCGCGGGCCTTCGAGCGGAGCACGCTCATGCCCTTGCCCTTGAGGCGGAACTGGTGGCCCGTCGGCGTGCCCGACGGGATCGAGATGCGGGCCAGCGTGCCGTCGACGGTCGGCACCTCGACGGTGCCGCCCAAGGCCGCCGTGGTCATCGGGATCGGCACCCGGCAGTAGATGTCGGCGCCGTCGCGCTGGAAGAAGCGGTGCGGCTTCAGGCTCAGGAAGATGTAGAGATCGCCCGGCGGCGCGCCGCGCAAGCCGGCCTCGCCCTCGCCGGCGAGGCGGATGCGGGTGCCGTCCTCGACGCCGGGCGGAATGTTGACGCTGAGCGTCTTTTCCTTCTGGGTCCGGCCCTGGCCGCCGCAGGTCCGGCAGGGATCCTTGATCACCTGGCCGGTGCCCTGGCAGTTCGGGCAGGTGCGCTCGACGGTGAAGAAGCCCGACTGCGAGCGGACCCGGCCGGCGCCCTGGCAGGTCGGGCAGGCGACCGGCCCGGCGGCGCCCTCGGCGCCCGAGCCCTTGCATGAGTCGCAGGCCACCGAGGTCGGCACCCGGATCTCCGTCTGCTTGCCCTTGTAGGCGTCCTCGAGACCGACCTCCATGTTGAAGCGGAGATCGGCGCCCTTGCCGGCGTTCTGCGGGCCGCGCCGGGCGCCGCCGGCGAAGTCGCCGAACATCTCGTCGAAGATGTCGGCGAAGCCGGACGCGAAGCCGCCGCCGAAGCCGCCCGGCCCGCCGCCGCCGGCGCCCTGCTCGAAGGCGGCGTGGCCGAAGCGGTCGTAGGCGGCGCGCTTCTCGCCGTCCTTCAGGACCTCGTAGGCCTCGTTGACGTCCTTGAATTTCTGCTCGGCCTCGGCGTCGCCCGGATTGCGGTCCGGGTGGTACTGCATGGCGAGTTTCCGGTAGGCCTTCTTGATGGCCCCGTCGTCGGCGTCGCGGTCGACGCCCAGCGTCGCGTAGAAATCGTCTTTCGCCATGGCCGCGATCCCCCGGATGACCCCGTCGGGGCCGGTGTGGACGTTCGGCGGCGGAAGGGCGGCGGGCGCCTAGGCCCGCCGCCGTCGCCGTCAATCGTCCTTCTTGTCCTTGCCGGCGTCCGCGTCGGCGTCGGCGTCCGGGTCGACTTCCTCGAAGTCGGCGTCGACGACGGTGTCGTCGGCCCCGGCGGCCGTCTCCGCGCCGCCCGCGTCGGCGGCCGCATCGGCCATGCCGTCCATGCCCTCGGCGGCGCCCTCGGCCTGGGCCGCCTTGTACATGGCCTCGCCGAGCTTCATGGAGACCTCGTTCAAGGTCTCGGTCTTGGCCTTGATGGCGTCCGTGTCGTCGCCCTCGAGCGCTTCCTTGAGCTCGGCGACGGCGGTCTCGATGGCCTGCTTGTCTTCGTCGGGCACCTGATCGCCGTAGTCCTTGAGGTTCTTCTCGGCGGCGTGGACGAGGCTGTCCGCGGTGTTGCGGACCTCGACGCCCTCGCGCCGGGCCTTGTCGTCCTCGGCGTTCTGCTCGGCTTCCTGGACCATGCGCTCGATGTCGTCGTCGGACAGGCCGCCCGAGGCCTGGATGCGGATCTGCTGCTCCTTGCCCGTCGCCTTGTCCTTGGCCGAGACGTTGACGATGCCGTTGGCGTCGATGTCGAAGGTGACCTCGATCTGCGGCATGCCACGCGCACTCGGCGGGATGCCGACCAGGTCGAACTGACCCAGGATCTTGTTATCGGCGGCCATCTCGCGTTCGCCCTGGAAGACCCGGATGGTCACCGCCGTCTGGTTGTCCTCGGCGGTCGAGAAGGACTGCGACTTGCGCGTCGGGATCGTCGTGTTGCGGTCGATGAGGCGCGTGAACACGCCGCCCAAGGTCTCGATGCCCAGCGACAGCGGCGTCACGTCGAGCAAAAGCACGTCCTTGACGTCGCCCTTCAGGACGCCGCCCTGGATGGCGGCGCCGATGGCGACCACCTCGTCCGGATTGACGCCCTTGTGGGGCTCGCGCCCGAAGAACGACTTCACCGTCTCCTGGACCTGCGGCATGCGGGTCATGCCGCCGACCAGGATGACCTCGTCGATCTCGCCGGCGGAAAGGCCGGCGTCCTTCAAGGCCCGCTTGCAGGGTTCGATGGTACGCGCCACCAGGTCCTCGACCAGGGCCTCCAGCTTGGCGCGAGAGAGCTTGATGTTGAGGTGCTTCGGCCCGGCCTGGTCGGCGGTGATGAACGGCAGGTTGACCTCCGTCTGCGGCGTCGAGGAGAGCTCGATCTTCGCCTTCTCGGCGGCTTCGCGGAGCCGCTGCAGGGCGAGCTTGTCGTCGCGCAGGTCGATGGAGTTCTCCTTCTTGAACTCGTCGGCCAGGTAATCGACGATCTTCTTGTCGAAGTCCTCGCCGCCGAGGAAGGTGTCACCGTTCGTCGACTTCACCTCGAAGACGCCGTCGCCGATCTCCAGGACCGAGATGTCGAAGGTGCCGCCACCCAGGTCGTAGACCGCGATGGTGCCGGTTTCCTTCTTCTCGAGCCCGTAGGCGAGCGCCGCGGCGGTCGGCTCGTTGATGATGCGGAGCACCTCGAGGCCGGCGATCTTGCCGGCGTCCTTGGTCGCCTGGCGTTGTGAATCGTTGAAATAGGCGGGCACCGTGATCACGGCCTGCGTCACGTCCTCGCCGAGATAGCTCTCCGCCGTCTCCTTCATCTTCTGCAGGATGAAGGCCGAGACTTGGGACGGCGAATACTTCTTGCCGTCGACCTCGACCCAGGCGTCGCCGTTGTCGCCCTTGACGATGGCGTAGGGGACGAGCTTCTTGTCCTCCTCGGTGATCGGGTCGTCGAAACGCCGTCCGATCAGGCGCTTGATGGCGTACAATGTGTTTTCCGGATTGGTCACCGCCTGGCGTTTCGCCGGCTGGCCGACCAACCGCTCGTCTCCTTCGGCGAAGGCGACCATGGAGGGCGTGGTGCGCGCGCCCTCCGCGTTCTCGATGACCTTGGCGTCGGACCCGTCCATCAGGGCGATGCACGAGTTGGTGGTGCCGAGGTCGATACCGATGACTTTGCTCATCTTATCCTCTTACGTTTGCGGCGGGCGCTCATGACCCAACTGGCGTCAGCGAGGGCCCCCGAAGTTATGACCCGGAAACGTCCAGTCATGCGACGTTCCGGGTGTTATATAGGCGTGTCGGCGGGAACACACAATATTTGCAGGGTCTTGCGGGAGGATTAAAAAGCCGCCCGGGCCGGCAGCGGCTGATAGTCTTTGTCCGCCGTTGTACGCATTTGTCCGCCTTTCGCCGCCAGGACCCGGAATTTGCCTTGCCCGTCAAGGCCTTACGAGGCGGACATTGGCGACCACTTTCGCGACATTTGTCGCCTTTGTCCGTCTTTGTCCGCCGTCGCGTCGCCTTTTTTCGGTGGTCGCCCCTTGGGATAGGCTCTTCCTCGGCTCCCGCCGGCCTCGGACGCGATCATATTTGATGAGAACCTAGGCAGAACTAAATTCGAATTCAAGTGGCGCCGGTCGGTTTATCCGATCGGGGCTCCGCGTCACCTCTGCAGCCGATGGACAAATCCGCTCGATTGCTCGGAGCCGGGTGTCAGGAAGCCCGTGGCGAGATCCTGCAAAACCTCGTCGGAGGCGAAGAGCTCGCCGGAAAATTTCCGCGCCAGCTCTTCCCGGCTGAAGACGCCGCGAAATTCCTCCGGATATGTACCGTCGTTGAATCTGGTCAGCACGGCCGCGGTCGCCGCGACGGCGCCGCCTTGGCGGAACGCCTGCCCGACGATAAAGCCTCGCAACGCGCTGATCGAGCCCGTCGGCTGCTCGAACATCATTTGGAAGGAGTAGCCGCGATTCTTGTCGTAGCCGGAGAATGCCAGGGCACCGAGTCCCAGCATGATCTCACCTTCGATCACCAATTGGGATTCACGGTGCACGAACCGGATCCGATCGTCGACCCGATCGGTGACCTCGAGAACGGAGACCGAGTAGCGGCTGGGATCGTCGAAGGAATGCCTGACGATCGCATGGGTGCCTCGGATGAGGTTGAAAATCCAATCGGCCGGGCTCGGCCGCTTTTCCGTCTCGTCCTGACTCGCGCGTTGCGATTCGCGCAACTCATCGATGAAGGCGTCGAATTCCTCGTCCTCGAAATCGAAAAGGTTCTGCGCCAGCCCCAAGACATCGCAGACCGCCTCAATGGTCTTGGCACGGGGAGAATGCCCCTTGTTCCATTTTGACACCGTCGAAGGATCAAGCTTGTGTCCGGCACCCGTGACCTGGCCGGCCAAATCCGCCGGGGTCAGCCGCTTGGCCTTCAGAATTCGTTTCAGGCGCCGGCCAAACTGCGGATCGGCCGCGTCCATGCTTGCGTCGGCATCCATTCTGCGGCCCTCCCTCAGACCCTCACATCGCCTAGATTGACCCAAAGGTTAATTCTTGAGATGAATAATTCAAGGCAATTAGTGAAATTCTGGGCAATTCTCATGAATTTTGAGCAATATACTGAACAAAACAGCAACATATATACTAGTTTTCACTTTTTGATGGTTAATTTGACAACTCGATGAATTTTAAATATTGTCAATGAAAATAATGGCGTGATGATTTGGAGGTCGTCGATGTGTTTCATTGAATCCGTGCGGGTTGGCGCGCACGTCTTGATTCGCTGGCCCAGCGATGGCGCTCGTGTGCCGGGCGAGGTTGTTTGTGAACGAACCGGCAGCGACGGCATTTGTTTTTTCGTCATCGCGAGAACCGATGGCGTGTGCGAGCTGCTTTATCTCGAGAATGAGGAGATGGAGAACGCGGTTGGTGGATCGTTGTTCGTTTTCCAGCGCATCCGCGCCCGGCTACCGGCGAATGACAACAATCTTTCCGGCTGCATGCTCCGGACCGACCAGCCGCCCGACCGCAAGGGCGGCCCGCCGCCCTAAAGCTCCTCGTCCACCTGGCCGCCGGACGTGTCCTTCGGTTCGCCCTGGCTCTCGTAGGCCTGCTGGCCCTCGCGCTGGGCCGGGTCGGCGGGGGCGGCGTCGGCTTCGGCGGCCGCCTCGGCCGGCGCCTCGGCCTTCGGCCCGCCCTTGGTGACGCCGACCTTGGCGGCGCGCAGCGTCCGGCCGTGCAGCGTGTAGCCGGGCTCGAGGACCTGGGCGATGGTGCCGGCATGGGTCTCCGCGTCCTCGATCTCGAACATGGCCTCGTGCAGCATCGGGTCGAACTTGTCGCCCAAGGCCTTGATCGGCTGGATGCCGTAGCGCTCGAAGGTGGCGATCAGGTCCTTCTGCACCATGTCGACGCCGACGAACAGGTTCTCCAGGTTCGGATCGGCGGCGCGCGCGTCGGCGTCGATGCTGGCCAGCGCGCGGCCCAGGTTGTCGGCGACGTTGAGCATGCCCTCGGCGAAGTTCTTGATGGCGAACTTGGACGCGTCCTCCTTGTCGCGCTGGGCGCGGCGGCGCACGTTCTCGGTCTCGGCCAGGGCCCGGAGCAGCTTGTCGTTGAGGTCGGCCAGCTCGGTCTCCAAACGGGCCAGCTCGGCGGCCGGGTCGGCCTCGGCGGCTTCCGCCGCGGCGGCGACCTCGGCCGGGTCGATGTCGGCCCAGGGCGATGCGTCGGCGGCGTCCGGCGCGCCGGCTTCGCCGTCCGTGGCGGCGGCCTCGGGTTGCGGTTCCGGCGCGCTGGTCGCATCAGGCGCGTCGGGCGCCTCCGGTGCCGTCGGCTCGGCGGCCGCCGGCGCGCCGTCCTCGATTTCTTCGCGGTTCTGGGGGTCGTGTTCTGACATCTTCGTCTGCGTCTCCGTCTTATCCGATCAGCCGGCCGATGAGCTTCGCCGTGTAATCCACCATCGGGATGATGCGGGCGTAGTTCATGCGGGTCGGGCCGACGACGCCGATGGCGCCGACGATCTGTTCGTTGGTGTTCTGGAAGCTGTCGGCGACGATCGAGACGCCGGCCAGGTTGAACAGCGGGTTGTCGGCGCCGATGAAGATCTGCACGCCCTCGGCCGTGTCGGTCAGGGACAGCAGCTTCAGCATCTCCTCCTTGGTCTCCAAGGCCGAGAACAGCGCGCGGATGCGCTCCAAATCGGCCATCGCCGAGACGTCCTCCAGGAGGTGCGCTTGGCCGCGGACGATCAGCGATCCCGACTGGGCGCTGGCCTCGCCGTCGCCGGACCAGACCGCGAGGCCGCTCTCGACGACGCGCGACGTCAGCGCGTCGATCTCGGCGCGGGCCTGCTCGAGCTCGGCCATGATCTCGTCGTAGGCCTCCGAGAGGGTCCGCCCGACGAGGCGCGCGCTCAGGTAGTTGCTGGCCTGGACCAGGCTCGACGCCGGCAGGGTCTCCGGCGTCTGCACCACCCGGTTCTCGACGATGCCGCTCTCGGTGACCATGACGACCAGCGTGCGGCCCGGGCTGAGGCTGACGAACTCGATGTGCTTCAAGGGGCTTTCCGTCTTCGGCGCCAAAACCAGGCTGGCGCAGCCGGTCAGCCCGGAGAGCACCGTCGTCGCCTCCTCGAGCAATCCCTCCAGGCTGTTCGGCGAGCCCGCGCACTGGCCCTTGATGGCGTCGCGTTCCTGGGTCGACAGGTTGCCGACCTCCAAGAGCCCGTTGACGAACATCCGGAGCCCGGCGTCCGTCGGCAGCCGGCCGGCCGACGTGTGCGGCGCGAAGAGGAGGCCCGAGTCCTCCAGGTCCGCCATGACGTTGCGGACCGTCGCCGGCGACAGCTTGGCGCCGAGCTTCCGGGAGATCGCGCGCGAGCCCACGGGCTCGCCGGTTTCCACGTAGGAATCGACGATCAGCCGGAAAATCTCGCGCGAGCGTTCGTTGAGCTCGGTGATCATGCGTTCGGGGCTCCAATCTTCGCAGAAAATAGGTCTGTGGTTCGGCAACGTCAACGGAAGCGCGTCACGCGACCGATGGATGATTTTCACCTGGTCCGGCGAGCGACGTACATGGACCTTGGGCCATTGAGGCCCCGCCGAACCGTTTCGGCGTAAGCCAAGCGGGCCGGAGGCCCGCGCCCGGCGCCTGAGGGGCTGAATAAAGACATCCCGCGCCCTTGTTCTCGCCCCACCGCCGAGCTAGCTTGGCGCCCGCTTCGAAAACTTTCCCGCGGGGTAATTCCATGAGACCGTCCGGCCGCGCCGCCGATGAAATGCGCCAGGTGATCCTCGAGCCCGACGTGGCCAAGCACGCCGAGGGCTCGTGCATGGCGCGCTTCGGCGACACCCACGTCTTGTGCACCGCCTCCGTCGAGGACCGGGTGCCGGGCTGGCTCCGCGACGCCGGCCACGGCTGGGTCACCGCCGAATACGGCATGCTGCCGCGCTCGACGAACACGCGGACGGCCCGCGAGGCGGCGCGCGGCAAGCAGTCGGGCCGGACCCAGGAGATCCAGCGGCTGATCGGGCGGTCCCTGCGCGCCGTCACCGACCTGAAGGCCATGGGCGAGATCCAGGTGCGCCTCGACTGCGACGTCATCCAGGCCGACGGCGGCACCCGCACGGCCTCGATCACCGGCGCCTACGTGGCGCTCTATCGCGCCTTCCAGCGCTGCAAGGACCTGGGCGTGATCCAGTCGATCCCGCTGATCGGCGAGGTCGCGGCGGTGTCGTGTGGGCTCTACCAGGGCGCCGCGGTGCTCGACCTCGACTACGCCGAGGACTCGACCGCCGAGGCCGACGCCAACTTCGTCCTCACCGGCTCGGGCGGCATCGTCGAGATCCAGGGCACCGCCGAGGAGGACCCGTTCTCCGAGGCCCAGTTCATGGAGCTCCTGGGCCTCGCCAAGAAGGGCATCGGCGAACTCGCCCAGGCGCAGCGCCGGGCGCTGGGATTGGAGCCGTGAAATCAGCCCCATGTATTTTCCCCCCCGATATGCGTTTCCGTCATTGCCGGGCTTGACCCGGCAATCCACGACTTTCCTTGTCTCGGCACCGAAGTCGTGGATGCCCGGATCACGCCCGGGCATGACGCGTTTCCCGGTGGTTGCGTGAAATCCATGGCCCGCCGCTTCACCGAACCCGAACTGGTCATCGCCACCCACAACCCGGGCAAGCTGCGCGAGATCGCCGAGCTGCTCGAGCCCTTCGGCACCAAGGTGTTCTCGGCCGGCGCGCTCGGGCTGCCCGAGCCCGTCGAGGACGGCGAGACCTTCCTGGCCAACGCCGAGATCAAGGCGCGCGCCGCCGTGGCGGCGTCGGGGAAGCCGGCGCTCTCCGACGATTCCGGCCTCGCCGTGGCGGCGCTGGGCGGCCGCCCGGGCATCCATTCGGCGCGCTGGGCCGGGCCCGAGAAGGATTTCGACATGGCCATGGAACGGGTCATGTCCGAGGTCGGCGACGGGAGCCGGCGGGCGCATTTCGTGGCCGCCCTGGCGCTCTGCTGGCCCGACGGGCACCTGGAGATGTTCGAGGGCACCGTCCACGGCGACCTGGTCTGGCCGCCCCGGGGTGACCGTGGCTTCGGCTACGATCCCATGTTCGTCCCGGACGGCTACCAGATCACCTTCGGCGAGTTCGTGCCCGCCGACAAGCACGACATCAGCCACCGCGCCGACGCCTTCGCCAAACTGGTCGCCGCCTGCTTCGAGACATGACCGCCGGCGCCGCGATCCGCCCGGCCGAACCGCCCGACGCCGACGCCATCGCCGCCGTGCACTGCCGGGCCTGGCGCGAGACCTATGCGGGCATCCTGCCCGGCGCCATGATCGAGGGATTGACCGAGGCCGAGGCCCAGGCCCGCTGGCAGCGCGACATCGCCGACCCAGACGTCGCGGTGTTCGTCGGCGAAACCGCGGCAGGCGTCGTCGGTTTCGTCAGCGCCAAGCCGTCGGACGAACCCGAGGCCGGTTTCGACGGCATTCTCGATACCCTCTATCTCCTGGCCGCGGCCCAGGGGACGGGGCTCGGGCGGCGGCTGACGGAGGCCGCGGCGGCGGCGCTCGCGGACGGCGGCTTCAGGGAAATGGGCGTCGTCGTCCACGCCGACAACCCGGCGCTCGGCTTCTACGAGGCCATGGGCGGGCGCCGCGTCATGGAGCGGACCCGGCTGCACCGCGGCCACATGTGCCCGGAGGTTCTGCTTTCCTGGCCGTTGCCGCTAACATAGGCGCATGGCCGACACCGCCGCCCCCGAACCCGGCGCCGAGCTGGCGCTCTACGTCCACTGGCCGTTCTGCGAACGGAAGTGCCCCTACTGCGACTTCAACAGCCACGAGACCGGCGCCGTCGACCATCGCGCCTGGCTGGACGCGCTCCTCGCCGAGATCGATCACTACGCGCTTGAGACCGCCGGGCGGCGGCTGACCAGCATCTTCTTCGGCGGCGGCACGCCGTCGCTGATGGACCCGGACACCGTCGGCGCGGTGATCGCGCGCGCCGCCGCACACTGGCCGGCGGCACCGGACTTGGAGGTGACGCTGGAGGCCAACCCGTCGTCGGCGGAGCGCGGGCGCTTCCGGGCCTACCGCGACGCCGGGGTCAACCGCCTGTCGGTCGGCGTGCAGTCCCTCGACGACGCGGCCCTCCGCTTCCTCGGCCGGCTGCATGACGCCGAAGCGGCGCGGGCCGCGCTGGCCGCCGCGGCGGCCGAGTTCGAGCGGTTCAGCTTCGATCTCATCTACGCGCTCCCGGACCAAACGCCGGCGGCCTGGCGGGCCGAACTGGCGGAAGCGTTGACGCTGGCCGGCGAACACCTCTCCGTCTACCAGTTGACCATCGAGCCCGGCACCGCCTTCTTCCGCGACGGCGTCGAGGCGGCGCCGGAGGATCCAGCGGCGGAGATGTACGAGGTCACCCAGCAGGTCCTCGGCGGCGCCGGGCTTGCCGCCTACGAGGTCTCGAACCACGCGCGGCCGGGCGCCGAGAGCCGCCACAACCTGACCTACTGGCGGGGCGGCGACTACGTCGGCGTCGGCCCCGGCGCCCACGGCCGGCTGACGCTCGCCGGCCGGCACTGGGCGACGCACCAGATCCACGACCCGGCGCGCTGGCTGGAAACCGCGGCGGCGCGGGGCGAGGCGACGGCGAAGCGGCGCGAACTGACCGGCCTCGACCGGGCCGAGGAACTGGTGATGACCGGGCTCCGGCTGACGAACGGCCTCGCGGCGGCGCGCCTCCAACGGCTGACCGGCGCCGGGCTCCTCGAGCTCGCCGACGGCGCCCGCCTGGCCGAACTCGTCGACGGCGGCTTCCTGGACTGGGACGGCGTCACGCTCCGCGCCACGCCGGCCGGGCGGCTGCGCCTCAACGCGGTGCTCGCGCGCCTGTTGGCGCCGGAGCTTTCGGAATGAAAATTGATCGCCGCGCAGACGCCGCCGCGGCGCGCCGCGGCGTTCGGGATTTGCCTTAGTTGATCTGCGCCTCGAAGGTCGCCGGCGCCGGGTGGATGACCCGGGCGTCCTTCTTGCGGACCTGCAGGACGGCGAGGCCGCGCTGGGCGACGCCCGAGGGCAGGAACCGGAAGATCCCGTCGCGGCCCTCGAAGCCGCTCGGCGTCGTCAGGGTGGCGGCGGAGAAGTCGGGCCCGGTCTCGACCTGGGCCAGCACCGCGGCCAGCGCCGCGGCGTCGTAGGCGATGGTCGCGAGGCGCGGCGGCGGGCTGTCGAAGGTGGCCCGGTACTGGCGCTGGAACTCGATGCGGGCGGCCGGCTGCGGCGCCGCGTACCAGCCGCCCAAGAGCGCCGGTTCGGCGCCGATCCCGGGCACGTCCCACTGGCCGGTGCCGAGCATCCGCACCTTCGACGGGTCGACGTCGTAGAAGGGCAGCAGCGCCGCCACCGACTGCAGGCGCTTGCCGCCGTCGGCGATCAGGAGCGCGTCGAAGGGCAGGTCGCCGATGGTCTGCAGGTTCTCGAGGCGCTTCAGGGCCTGCAGTGAGACCGCGTCGCCGGCTTTCTCCAGTTCCTCGCGCTGCTTCAGCAGCGCCTTCCGGCGTTCGTCGTAGTCGGCGAGCAGGCGGACGACCTCGGTGAAGTCCTGGGCGCCCGGGTCGTAGTAGTGGACCGAGGCGAGCTCGGCGCCGATCCGGCCGATGGTGGCCTCCAGGGTATCGACGACGGTGGCGCCGTAGACGTTGTCCGGCGCCAGCACGGCGAACCGCGACAGCCCCTTCTGGAAGGCGAAACTGACGACCCGGCGGACCTGGTCCTCGGGCAGGAAGCCCATGGTGTAGACGCCGGCGCCGGCCACCGAGCGGTCGGACGAGAACCCGATCACCGGCACGTTGGCGGCACGCGCCGCCGGCGCCACGGCGCGCACGGAATGCCCGAGCAGCGGGCCGAGGATGATCTGGGCGCCGTCGCCGATGGCCGTGGCGACGGCGCGCTGGGCGCCGTCGGGGGTGCCCAGGGTGTCGATGGGCAGCAGTTCCAGGCGCCGGTCGGCGAAATCGCAGACCGCGAGGGGGGCGGGGGTCAACCTGGCCCGGCCGGGCACCGCGTTGCGCCCGCTCGACGGCAGCG
>JAPPPF010000060.1 GCA_028817665.1 Magnetovibrio sp.
GACGCCACCATGACGGCGATGGAAAGCACAGTGCGCAGCGGGTTCTTGCCGCCGCCTCCACCGCCACCGCCACCGCCCTGGGGCAGGGTCACGAAGGCGACCACGTCACCGTCAGAAATGACCGTGGTGGTCCAGTCGGCGCGCAGGACGGCCCTGCCGTTGTGCAGGCAGATGGTCGGACGATCGAACCAATCGGTTTTTGTCCCTGTCCGGGCTACGCGTTGCGCGGGCTTACGCCGATCCACCGGATCGACGGTCCTGCTCACCCTCGCCTCTTGGACCCCCTGATCATCGAGCCATTGGGTAATGGTGACCGGGCTTAGTAACGGGCACACCTCGCGGTCCCGATCCGGACAGAACGGGTTACGAACCATGGTCACGGCGGCGAGCATCAGTTTTCCCCGGTAAAACGGTAATAGCCTTCGATGCGCCAGCCGTTGGCAGCGAGTGCAGTGCCGCTCTGGAACGCCACGCCGGCCTCCTGGGCGCAGTGCAGGACACCGCCACCGTCCACGTCCAGCCAAACGCCGACATGGATCGGGTAGCGGGCTTGGCGCATGAGCACGCAGTCGCCCTCGGCGGGGATCTCCACCCGCGCCCAGCGTTTGCGTTCCTGGTGGTCGCGGAAGTCTCGGGCGATGGCGAGCAGATCCTCCGGATTAGCGATTGCGGGCAAGCTCCGCCCAAATTGCCGCTCCTGAACCCAGCAGACGAAGGCCCAGCAGTGGAAACTCCATGTTTCCCTGTCAGGGCTCCGCGTTGCGCGGGCTTTCGCCGATCCATTGGATCGACGGTCCTGCTCACCTTCGCCTCTTGGCGGCCCTTCCCCCGTGGCCGACCACGGCAGGCCGATGCAGCTTTCCGCCCAGTGGGGAGATCGGATGCAACTCGCGGTCTTCTTGAATTTCAGGAGCTTATTACCCATATAATGAATGTGAACTGCCGCATTCGCGGCCTCTTTGAAGGAGGTTTGCCATGTCGAGCCTTTCATTTTGGAGGCGGTCCCAAGCGCCTTGAGAGAGGGCTTTCGACCCTGCTCACGGCGATCCTGATCGCCCTGCCGATACCGGGCACAGCCGAACCCGCCGCCGTGTTCCCCTGCCTGCGGCAGACGGTCATGGACGAGGCGCTGCGCGACAATTACCGCGAGGAGGCCGTCGCGGCCGGAGTCTCCGCCGACGGCACCCTGATGCGGATGTTTGTCGGCCCGGCCGGGACCTATACCGTGACCAAGACGGCGCCGAACGGCATCTCCTGCATCGTCGATGCCGGCGACGGGTGGGAAGCGCTGGCGCCTTCGCAAGCGTGGCGCCGTCATGACACTGGTGGCCAACCCCGGTCGCGCGCCGCGCCCTGAAGGGAACGCTCGCCGCCGGTTAACGCGCCAGCCCCGGGAACCGCCTGGCCGTGTAGGTCTCCGACGGAAACGCCTTGTTGCCGATATCCAGCATGCGGGCCCGCCCGGTGACCTGGAGCGCGTTGGCCTCGACCTCGGTCAGAACCAAGGTGATCGGCGGATCCATCTGAGGCCCCTCCAGGTCGGTCGAGAGGTAGGGCCGATAGGTGACCTCGATCTTGTCCTGGCTGGTGGCGGCCGCATCGAGGTGGCGGACGATCTCCCGGCTGACATTGTCGAGGGTGACGGCGATCTCGGGTACCGGTGCCGTGTCGACCGGCGGCAGTTCGAGCTCGAAGCCCATGGCCACGAAACGCACGATCGACCCGCCGTCGACTGGCGCACCTTCTTCAAGGCGCGCCATCAGGTCGACATGGTCTCGGACCACCCGGATCGCGGTCGGCTGGCCGTCATCGTCCAGGAAGGACGGATGGCGCAGCTCAAGCGTGTGCAGGATGACGGTGTCGGAGGGCGCGGACGCGTAGGCCTCGCGGATCGCTTCGGACAGGGCCGGATCGGGCATGGCTCAGGCGGCCTTTTCGGGTTCGATGGATCGCTGGCGGATCGGCGTCCCGTCACGGCTCTCGATCGCCTTCAGCACGCCGCCGCCGGTCATGTGGTAGAGGGCGCCGGCCAGCAGCGCCGTGTAATAGGTGAAGCTGTTGTCGCAGGCCTGCTCCCAGAGCGCGCCCTCGAAGAACATGCAGGCGCCCTGGCAGAGCTGCACCACCGGGCAGGCCCGGCAGGCGGGCCGCAGGCTGTGGTGATGGGCGCGGGCGAGGCGGATGTCCCCGATCGCCGCCACCTCGCCGATCTGGTGTTTGGGCGCCGCGGTGTTCTGGCAGGTGAGCGCCCGGCCCTGGAGGTCGACGGCGATGTGCGCCGGCCGGTCCATGCCGCAGCGCTGGCCCAGCGCCGTGACCGGCCGCCCATCGGCGAGGCCCTGGGCGAAGGCCCGGGTCGCCTTCCAGACCGAGACGTTGCCGTAGGCCGAACCCTCTATAAGCTCGCCGAGCAGCGAGGCGTATATGACATCGTGCTCCGCACCCTTGGGCGAGAGCAGCATGCCGGTGGCGTCATAGGGCAGCATCAGGCCCTCGGTCGCCATGGGCACGGTGGCGAGACCGAGTTTATCGGCGATCCAGCGTTCGGCAGCGACGAGGCTGTAATGGCGGGCGGTCAGCACGCAGTTGAAGGAGACCCGCCCCTCGGGGCCCAGGCGCTCGATCAGATCGCGGATCACGGCGCGGCGTTCGGGATCGTCGAGGGGATCGGGCCCGCGCAGATGCTGGCCCGGCCCGTCGTGGGAGAGGCCGACGGCGAAGCCCACGCGGTCGAGCCAGCCGACCTTCTCCCCATCCAGGAGATCGCCGTTGGTGATGATGGAGAAGGCGGCGTTCGGCCAGCGTTCCCGAATGGCCTCGGCGAGGTATTTGAGCGTCTTCCAGTAGACCAGCGGCTCGCCGCCCCAGAACTCGAAGCGGGTGCCGCCGCCGCGGCCGTCCTCGCCGCCGTCCCACCAGTCCGCCAGCCCGGCGATGAAGGCGGGGGCATCGCCTGGCCGGGTGGCGCCGGTATGGGCCCGCTCGCTGCCCTGGCTGCAATAGCCACAGGCGCGGTTGCAGGCGAGGCCGAGGGAGATCTTGATGACCCGCGCGGCGGCGGTCTTGCGGCCCGGACAATCGGGCGACACCGCCGCGACGGCGGGCCAGGCGCGCGGCGGCGACGGCGTCACGCCGAAGACCGCGTAATCCAGGGCCGCGCCGGCGATCTCCGAGGTCCCGGTGTCGTAGGCAAGTGTAAAGGTCGCACTGTCGGGCGTTTCCAGATGCAGATCAAACAGCGGCATGGATCAGGCCCTCCCGGACCATGTCGTAGGGATGGATGCGGCCGTAGCAGTCGTTGAACGACCAGGCGTCCCGATCGGCGTCGTAGTCGAGCCAGGGCAGGACGCCGATCACCAGATGGGTGCGGGTCGAGATGCTCGGATGCCTGACCGTCACCCGGTGTTCCACATCGGTGTTGATCACCAGGGCGTCGCCGGGGGCGAGCTGGATGGCGGGGCCTTCGCGATATTCCAGGGCATAGTCGCTGTCGGCCTCGATGCAGATGTTGAGCCGCAGCAGCGTCGTCGGGGCCTCGTCGAGGTGCCAGCCGACGTCCGGCCGGGAGGTCTCCGAGACGCCGAACAGCGAAGCGATGCGCGAGCGCGAGATCGGGCGCCCGAAGCCGCGCAGCAGATGGGCGAGGGCCGGATAGGCGGAGAAGTCGTTCAGCCGGCGGAAGCCCAGCGTATCCAGATAGTCGCCGCGCACCCGGTACTGCGTATCCATCTGGCGGTCGACGGCAAAGTAATCCTGGGTGTCGCAGTCCCGGTAGCGCTCGTGGCCGAGCAGGCCGTTGCCCCGTTCCGCCGCGCCGCGCTCCGGGTTGTGGGTGATGGCGAGGCCGGAATAGCTGCCTCCCGGGGTAGAGCGCCAGCGGTGCCAGCCGAGGTCCCGATAGGCCCGCGCCACCTCACGGCGGATGGCCTCCGCCGGCACCTTTATATCCAGCCTGAGATCGGGCTCGAAGCGCCCGGCGAAGCGCGCCGCCGCCTCGTCCCAGTCGGAATGGGCCCGGATGTGATCGAGCACGGTCATCGCCGCCGGCACCTCGGCGTATGGGAAGATCGGGGCGGCCATCACGCCACCTCGACGCGGCAGCGGGCGATGTTGGAGCGCCACTTGAAGCCGACCTCGATGTCGGCGGTATCGCCCGCCACGAGCCCAAGGGCCAGGAAGACGATCGCGGCCCGCCCGTCGGCGTCGGTCGAGACCTCGGTCCTCGGCAGGTAGCCGGCGGCGGACTTGGCGAACAGGCGCACGTCGGGGCGCTGCAGCGACGCGCCGGCGGCATCGGTGAGTTGCACGCCGACCGTCGTCCGGCCGTCGGGCGCGACGGTAAGGCGCTCGGGCGTCACCTCCAGCCGGGGGAACACCCGGGCGACGAAGGCGGCATGGGCCCTATGGTCGTTGTCGACCGTCTCCGGATCGGCATTGGTCCAGAATCCCACCTCCCGGTTGATGGTCAGCCGGGCGGCGCCCTCGGCGGGATTGCTGTCCGGAAACGGCAGCAGCACCTGGCCGACCACGTTGACCTGGCGCTGGGCGATGTGGTGGGCGCCGTCGTCCTTGGCGGCGAAGCTCTCCACCAACTTGTTGTAGGGCGGCAGGAAGCGCCGCCGCTCCGGGTCGAAGGCGATATAGAGGTTGGTGCAGGGGCCGAGCCGGCGGGGGTTCATGGCGGCCGTGAGATCCTTAAGGTCGATATCGACCCGATCGACCAGGCGCAAGAGCCCCGCGCCCTTGGGATCGCGGCAGAGCGGCGCGGCGAAGGCGAACTTGCGCGGGCGCCTCGGCAGCTCGATCGCTTCGCCGGACCAGCCGTCGATGCCGGCAGCGGTGAGCGGCGCGTGGAGCGCGAAGGAGACACGAGCCTTATTGGCCGCCAGCGCCGCGAACAGCGGCATTGGCAGGCCGTCGGAAACGGCAATCAGCATGGATACACCTCAGTTGTTGCCGCAATCGCAGGCGCAATTGCAGTTGCCGGCGGGGCCCTGGGGACCGGTCGGGCCCTGCGGTCCTTGTGGCCCGGTGGGTCCTTGCGCCCCCTGGGAGCCTTGCGGGCCCTGCAGGTCGACGTAACTTCCCCAGGCGCCGCTCGGGGTCTCGAAGCGGAGCGCGGCGCCGGCCCACTGGTGTGCCGGCTGGTCGCCCGTCGCGCCGGCCGGGCCCTGCGGCCCGGTGGCGCCGGCGGCCCCGGTCTCGCCCCGTGCCGCCACCAATTGCCAGGTGGCCGTATCGTCGGGCGGCGTGCCGGACGACGGGCTGGCCGCGACATAGGCGTAGCTCGCCCCCTGGTGCTCGACGAGATCGAAGAAGGCATAGGCGGTGGCGGCACTCCACGCCCCCCTGGGCTGGAACCGCACGCGGCCGAGATTCTGCGTTGCCATGGGATCACTCCGTATAGGTGAGGATCAGTTCGCCCGCCGCGTTGAGAGAGAACGTACCGCTGAAGACGCCGGAGGGCCCCTCGGGCCCGACGGGTCCGGCCTCGCCCTGCGGTCCCTGGGGTCCCGTCTCGCCTTGCGGCCCGGCCATGCCCTGCGGCCCCTCGGGGCCGGTCGCGCCGGTCTCGCCCCGGTCGGCGAGCCGCTGCCAGCCGGCATTGAGCCCGCCCGACGTGTCGAGTGGCGGCGTGTCCTGCGGGAGATCGGCGCCGACGCAGAGGTAGCTCGCGCCATGATGGGAGACGATGTCGAGCTCCAAGTAGCTTGCCGCCGCGTCGTACTCGCCGCGGTGCAGCGGCTTGATGCGCCCGAGATTGACGATGCTCACAGGTCTTCTCCGTATCTGATGCTGACGGTGCCGTCGGCGGCGAGCTCGAAACGGGCGACCTGGAACAGCTCGACCCGGTCGGTGACGGCGATGAGCTCGCCCGCGTCGTTGAGGGCGAAGGAGAACAGCGCCCGGTCGGCGAACACGCCCTCGCGCGCGGTCTCGGCCAAAGCGGCAAGCTCGGCCAGTGCCCCGGCGGTCTCGGCGATCACGCCGGCGAGCGACTTCACCGCGCCCGCCTCGGTCTCGACGACGGCGCCCTCGGCGCCATTGACCACTTCGTGCAGGATCGCCGCCGCTTCCGTGGCCCGGGCCACTGCGGCTTCCAGCTCCTGTTGCAGGTTCATGGGCTCAGTCCCCCCGGTTCCAGTTGAGCGCCCCCGCCAGCTGCCGGCCGGCCAGTTGGGCAAGGCCGTCGATCGCCGAAAGCAGGCCGACCAGGTCTTCCTCGAGCGCGATCGCCAGGGCATCCTCGGTCAACACCGGGCGCTCGCGGATCTCCAGCTCGGACGTCACCCGCCAGCGGTTGCCCGGCTGGAGCGCCGCCTCGAACTGGCGGGTGAACCGGGCCTCGTGGGCGCTCAGCCCGATGCCGCCCAGAAGATCTATCTCGAACCACGCGCCGCCCTCCCTGGCGTGCCAGCGGTACCAGGCCTCGAACAGCGCGAACTGATCGCGGCGCAGAACCCAGCGCACCGAGATCCGGCTCGGCACCTGCGTGAAGCGTCGCCGCTGGCGGGCCGGGCCGGCCTCCATCTCGGTGCGCAGGATCGCCTCGCCCGGATGCACGCCGTAGCCCTCGATGGTGGGCAGCGGCAGGGTCGTCGGCCAGGAGACGGGCATGGCGGGTTACCTATTGGATGAGATGGCATACTTTGCCAATCTGTGCCATGATGCCTGGCCAAGGAGGTGCCTCATGGCGACGATGAACGTTTCCCTGCCCGATCCCATGCGCGAGTGGGTCGACGCCCAGGTCAAGGGTGGCGAATACGCCAATGCCAGTGACTACATCCGCGACTTGATCCGCCACGACCAGCGGCGGTACCAGGAACTGCGGACGACCATCGCTGAAGGGCTGGAAAGCGGGCGCAGTGCCCGCAAGGCCGAGGACATCATGCAGGCGGCCAAGGCCCGGCTGCGGAATGGCTGACTACGTCCTTTCCAACAAGGCCGACATCGACCTGGACGGGATCTACGTCTATTCCTTCGAAAGCTTCGGCGAGGCACAGGCCGACGCCTATTTCCTGTCCCTGCGGGATTGTCTGCAAAGCCTGGCGGAGAACCCGCGCATGGGCCGTTCCGCCAACTCCCTTCATGCCGGACTGCTCTACCATCGGCATGCCCGGCACGTGATCTACTACCTGATCGAGGACGCGGGGATTTTCATTGTCCGCATCCTTCACGACGCCATGGACGCGCCTCGGCATCTGGAAACGGACGACCAGGGCTGATCCTTACCGATACGCCCCCGCCGCCGGGTTGAGTCCGTAGCGCCGCTCCATGGTCGGCGCCAGGCCCTCGCCGCGGCCGATGTCGCGGGCGATCTGGCCCTCGATCCGCTCGACCACGATGTCGAGGCTCAGGCCGCCAGCACCGTCCGAGCGCCACTGGGCGCGGGCCTCGGTGCCAGAGGCACGATTATCGACATGGACATTCACCTGAACCTCGGGCCGCTGGCTGAGTTCAGTGCCGAGCGCCCGTATCTGGCCGGGCGTGAACACGGTTTCGCCGCGCCGGGCGATGATCGGCACCTCGTTGCCGACGACACCGCCGCCATGGAACCGGGGTGCATTCTCGAACTGGTCCGGTGAGACCGAACGACTGGGCAAACCGTCTATGCCAATCACCCCGCCACTGTGGGCCACCATGACGGGGCCGGGCGCCGGGAAATCCCCCACCGGGGCCGATGTCCCGCCACCGAAAATGCTACCGGCGAGGGAGCCTCCGATGGACGAGAAT
>JAPPPF010000020.1 GCA_028817665.1 Magnetovibrio sp.
CTGGGTTGGGTTTTTCCGTTTATAGCGGATTTCCCCGGCACGGTCGGCAAAACCTGCCGGGTGGCGTCGAAATCGCGCCGAATCTTCTTTCGATACGGATATAACTTATTGATATGTATGATTTTTCATATTGGCACGCCACCTGCATCGTAGTTCCCGACCAGGCTCGGATCGGAGAAAACTTCGGACGGCCTGGCGAGCTAGAACGGGAAAAATGGAAACGGAATCATGAAAGCGTTATCGATTGCCGCGTCGGGCATGCTGGCTCAGCAGCATCGAACCGAGGTCGTCGCCAACAACCTGGCGAACATGCAGACGACCGGCTACCAGAAGCGGCGCACGGAATTCAACGACCTCCTGTACAAGCACAACCCGCGCCGGCCGAGCGCCTCGTCGTCACCCGGCGAGAAGGTGCCGGGCGGCGTGCACCTGGGCCTCGGCGTCAAGGTCGCGTCGGTCTACCGGGTCAACCAGCAGGGCACGCTGAAGCAGACCTCGAACCAGTTCGACTTGGCCATCCAGGGCGAGGGCTTCTTCCAGGTCCAGCTGCCGAACGGCGAGGTCGCGTTCACCCGCGACGGCACCTTCCAAACCAGCGAGGCCGGCCAGTTGGTCACCCCCGACGGATTCCCGGTGCAGCCCGGCATCATCATTCCGCCGAACGCCACCAACGTGACGATCAGCGCGACCGGTACCGTGCAGGCGAAGATCGCCGGCGCCGACGTGCCGGTGAACGTCGGCAACATCCAGCTCGCGCTGTTCCCCAACCCGGGCGGCCTGGACCCGGTCGGCAGCAACATGTTCCTGGCGACCGAACGCTCAGGCGCCGCGGCCCCGGCCAACCCGGGCATCGACGGCGCGGGCAGCGTGCTCCAGGGCTTCGTCGAGAACTCCAACGTCAACGCGATCGAGGAGATCGCGGCGCTGATCCGGGCCGAGAAGGCCTACTCCATGAATTCCAAGGTTCTGTCGACCGCCGACCAGATGATGGCGGTGCGCCGCTAGGCGGTCTCTCTCCGACGCACTTGGGCCGGGGACGGATGGGTGCATCCGCCCCGGTCGATTTTTTTGCGCAAGCGGGATCAGAACTCGACGAAGATCGGCTGGTGGTCCGAGCCCTGGGCGTCGGCGTCGACCCACATGGATTTCGCCGTATCGGCGAGGTCGGGGGTCAGGAAGGCGTAGTCGATCCGCACCGGCCCGTTGCCGCTGCCGCAGGTGGCGCCGCCGTCCGGGTCGTTGCCGCAGGCGAGCCAGGCGTCGACCAGGCCGTCGAGGCGCGATATCCGGCCGTACTTGGGATCGATGGGACCAACCAAGAGGTCGTATTCGGGATCGTCCGGGGTGAGATTGAAGTCGCCCAGGAAGACCGCCTGGCGCGGCATGTCGACGAGCGGGCCGTCGGCGGTCCAGTGTTTCGACGCGCTGCGTCCGGTGACGACGCCGCCCTGGCCCGGTGCTTCGCGAAGGATGCGGTTCAGTTGGCCGATCTGGTTGCGCCGTTCCGGCGCCGCGGCGTGGCCCAGGTGCACGGAATGCACGCGCACCGGGCCCAACGCCGCGGTCTCGATCACGCCTTCCAGGATCGAACGCTGCAGGGCCAGCTGTTCGACCATGCCGAACTTCGGCAACAGGTGATTGCGGCTCGACAGGATCGGCCAGCGCGACAGCAGCATGTTGCCGAACTGGCGGCGCCGGTTCTCGACGCGGCCGTCCGCGTCGACCCGGCTGGCGTCCAGGTCGACGCCCGGGCCGAAGGTCCAGAAATGCTTCGGGAACAGCTCGGCGATGGCGGCGGCCTGGTCGACCATGCCGGTCGTCGAGAAGAAGCGCTCGACCTCCTGCAGGGCGATGATGTCGGCGTCGCCGAGCTCGCCGGCGATGCGGGCCAAGTCGATCTCGCCGTCCTTGCCGGTGCCGTACTGGATGTTGTAACTGGCGATGATCATGCGATTCGATTTACCACGCGGCGGGGCGCCCGGTCACGCGTCCAGGTTCCGGGGAACGGGACGGCTCAGCCGCTCGTTGCCTTGCCGGTCTGTTGGGCGTTCTTCATGACCATGATCTCGCGCAGGCTGAGGCGCCCGTCGCCGTTCAGGTCGAGCGCCACGAACCGGGCGTGGCCCTTGGCCTCGAACTCGCCGATGGAGATGCGTCCGTCGCGGTTGACGTCGAACCAGGCGAAACGCTGCAGCCAGGGGCGGTCGGTGCGCAACTCCTTGGGCGTCAGCAGGCCGTCGCGGTCGGCGTCGGCGCGGGCGAAGCGGAGATAGCGGGCCGAATGCATTTCATTGATGGTGATGGTCCCGTCGCGGTCCCGGTCGATGGCGCGGAACCAGTCCGGAACGGCCGGCGCGTCGGCGGCGCCCGCGGGAACCGGGAGTAAGGCGATGGCGGCAGCGGTCAGTAGACGTTTCATCATCGGGTCTCCTCGCGTGTCCCCACAGGCTAGATCGAAAGGATGAACGAAAGCCTAAGGCCCGGCGGCCTCCGGGCCGCGCACGTGGCCCTTACGCGGGCGCGCCGGGTCGTCTACACTGGTCGCATCCGGTTTGGAGCAACGGGAGTCCGGTCATGCCATTCGTTCATCGCGACGCCGAAGGCAACATCCTCGCCGTCTACGAGGAGTTCGTCGAAGGCACCGAGGAGGTCGATCCCGCCGATCCGGCCCTGACCGCCTTCGTGCAACGCAACCTGCCGCAGGTCGGCAACATGGTCGGCGACGAATGGCTGCAGTCGGACTTGGCCCTGGCCCGCGTCCTCGAGGACTTGATCGAGGTCTTGATGCAGAAGAAGCTGATCCTGTTCACCGACTTCCCCGAAGGCGCGCAGCGCAAGCTGCGCGAACGCCGCGGCCTGCGGAAGGAGCTCTCCTACGTGGAGGACCTGTTCGGCGACACCGACGCCTTCGACACCGGCGAGGGCGGGTTGCTCTAGGCCGCCTAGGCGCCGTCCGGCGGCCCCTTCAGCTCGACCGTGTTGCCCTCCGGGTCCTGGATGTAGATGGACGGCCCCGAGCCGTCGGCGCCGTAACGCCGCTCCGTCGGCCCGGCGCTGACGCCGGCCACCGCGAGATGCGTGCGGATCGCCGCCTCGTCCCAATCGTCGACCCTGAGGCAGAAGTGGTCCATGTTGCGGCTGGTCTCGTGGGGGACCTCGCCGTCCGGACGGGCCAGGTCGCCGGCGACGTCGATCAGGTCGATCAGCGCGGCGCCGGCGCGCAGTTGATGGAGCCCGATCTCGTCGACCGTGCGTTCCACCGGACAGCCGAGCACGTCGCGGTAGAACCGGATCATGGCGTCGGTGTCGCGGGTCCGGAGCACCACGTGGTCGAGGCCGTCGATCCTGAGCGCCGAAGGCGTGTTGTCATTGCTCATCGGGTCCGTTCCTCCGTCATGTGCCGAGCGCCGCGGCGACGTCGCTGATGGTCTCGCCGACGATGTCCCAGTCCTCGGCGGCCTCGAAATCGACGCTTTGGTCGGAGCCGTATTCGTAGGGCCGGTTGACGTAGGCGGTGCGCATGCCGTGCGCGCGGGCCGCCGCCAGGTCGTCGTTGTGGGCGGCGCCGAGCATCACCTCGCCGGGTTCCAGGCCGGCCAGCTCGATGGCGCCGGTATAGACAGCCGGGTCCGGCTTGAAGGCCTTGAAGGTGTCGGAGGCGAAGATGAAGTCCCAGGGGATGCCGGCCCGCTTGGCCATCGAGGCGAGCAGCACCACGGAGCCGTTCGACAGCGGGCCGATGAGATAGCGCGACTTCAGCCGGACCAGGCCCGGGACGCTGTCGGGCCAGGGGTCCAGTCGGTGCCACCAGAGGTTCATGTCGCGGCGCTCGTCCTCGCCGAGGTGTTCGGCGATCCCGAAATCCCCGAGAATCTCGTCGAGGCGCTCGCGGTGGATGGTGTCGATGCCGGTCCACGCCCGCTCGCCGGAGCGGACCCGCTGCATGCCCGGCTGGTAGCCAGCCCGCCAGGCCCGGGCGAAGGCCTCCCAATCGACCCCGTCGATGCCCTTGTCGCGGCCCAACCGCTCGCCGAAGCGGGTGATGGAGCCGCGCCAATCGACGATCGTGCCGAAGGTGTCGAACAGCACCACCTTCACGTTTTCGAGACCCATCGCATCCTTCCCATTGCCGGTGCGCGCGCGCCAATGCTTTGATACCCCATTATGGGACGTTGGGCAGGCATTTTCATCCTTGGCTGGGCGCTCGGCTGGGCGAACCCCGGCAGCGCGCGCGCCGAGGCCGTGGACCTGGAGCTGGTCCTCGCCGTCGACATCTCCGGATCCATCGACGACGAGGAAGCCGCGCTGCAGCGCCAGGGCTACATCAACGCGATCACCGACCCGAAGGTGCTGGCGACGATCCGGGCCGGGCGGCGCGGCCGCGTCGCCATGACCTACGTCGAGTGGGCCGGAGACCACCATCAGCAGGTGATCGCCGATTGGGCGGTGATCCACGACCAGGCCAGCGCCGCCGCCTTCGCCGCGGAGATCGGCCGCCGGCCCCTGAAGGTGGCGTTCTGGACCTCGATCAGCGCCGCCATGGATTTCGCCATGAGCCGCCTCGCCGCCAGCCCGCACCAGAGCCGGCGGCGGGTCATCGACATTTCCGGCGACGGCGCCAACAACAACGGCGAGACCGTGTTGCCGGCGCGCCGCCGCGTCCTCAAGGCCGGCGTCACCATCAACGGGCTGCCGATCATCAACGGCCGGCCGAGCCGCTACGGGATGATGCCGATCCCCGATCTCGACCGGTACTACCGGGAATGCGTGATCGGCGGGCAGGGGGCCTTCCTGGTCGTCGCCAACGGTTTCGCCGACTTCGCCCGCGCCATCCGCCGCAAGATGATCCTGGAGATCGCGGGCCGCGCCCCGGCGCCGGTGGCGCGCCTGGTGCCGGCGTCGATCAGCGGCCGCAAGCCCGGCGACTGCCTCGACGGCGAGTGGAAGCTGCAGTGGGACCTGGAGGACATGTAGCGGCGCCGGCGCCCGCCGGGCCGCTCAGGAGCGCTGGCGGGCCCGCTTGGCCCTGGCCTCGGCCCGTTGGTGCTCGCTCAGGGTTTCGTGGACGAACCTCAGGTGCTCGGCCGCCGCGGCCCGGGCGCGCGCCGGATCGCCCTCGAGGACGGCGGCGCAGATCTCGGCGTGCTGGGCGCGGACTCGCGCGTGGTTCGCCGGTTCATCGCGTAGCTTGTCCAGATTGAACGCGATTCCCTCCTTCAGGACCTGCATCAATCCGCGCATGACGTGAACCAGCGCGACGTTGTGCGAGGCCTCGGCGATCGCCATGTGGAGCTCCGCGTCGACCCGGGCCTCGGCCTCGTTGTCGCCGTCGGGGTCGGCGTAGATGTCGAGCAGTTCCTGATGCTTCGCCCGGATCGCCTCGCGGTCCTCCGGCGTGGCGCGCCGGGCGGCGTGCTCGGCGGCCGTTTCCTCGAGCGCGCTGCGCAGTTCGAGCACGTCGATCACCGTATCGGGGCGCGACTTGATCAGATCGATCAGCGGGTCGCTGATCGACGGTTCGCTGACGTCGCAGACGAAGGTGCCGCCGCGGCGCCGCGATTCCAATAGCCCCTTCGATTCGAGGATGACGATGGCCTCGCGCAGCGTCGGCCGGGAAATCCCGAGCTGCTCCGCCAGTTCGCGTTCCGGCGGCAGCCGCTCGCCGGGGCGCAGCGCGCCGTCGAGGATCATCTCCTCGATCTGCTGGATGACCGTGTCGGACATCCGCGTCGCCTTGATGGCGGTGAATTGAACCATGCCTGACGTGACCTCGCTTCCCGTTCCTGGCCCACCGTACCATTATGAATTGGTCAGGCCAATTTATATTTTTTTCAAAAAACCTGTTGACTCTGCTGCGATGCAACATATATGGAGTATTGGTCTGACCAAATATGGTCTGACCAATACTAACAAGAAAGCTCAACGCTTCGCCGCCGGGTCGCGATCCGAGGACCGCGAGACTCCGGGCAGGAGAGGTCTCTTCATCGCCCGGAACGACGGTCCAGCCCCGGCTTTCAACGAGCGTCGGCATGGTGTCGGCGATGAACTGAGAGGAGACTATCCATGAAGACCCACCTGCTTAGCCTCGCGGCCGCGTCCGCCATCGCCCTGGCGGCGATCCCCGGCACCGCTGAGGCTGCCACCAAGAAAGTCCTGTTGAAGACGCCGATCGCCTTCTCGACGGCACTGCCGGGGCTCGGCTCGCCGATCCCGCGCGTCGCCAAGGAATTGGGCCGCATGTCGGGCGGCACGCTGAAAATGAAGGTCTACGAGCCGAAGAAACTCGTGCAGCCCTTCGAGATCCTGGACGCCGTGTCCACGGGCAAGATCAATTCCGGCTACACCACCGCCGGGTACTGGGTCGGCAAGATCCCGGCCTCGCCGCTGTTCTCGGCGGTGCCTTTCGGCCCCGAGGCCGGCGAGTACATGGCTTGGATCTATTACGGCAACGGGCTCAAGCTCTATCAGGAAATGTACGATCAGGCCGGCTACAACGTGCACGTCGTTCCCTGCGCGATCATCGCGCCCGAGACGTCCGGCTGGTTCGCCAAGGAGATCAACTCGGCGGACGACCTCAAGGGCCTGAAGATGCGGTTCTTCGGCCTCGGCGGGAAGGTCATGCAGAAGTTGGGCGTGGCGACCTCGCTGCTGCCCGGCGGCGACATCTTCCCGGCCCTGGAAAAGGGCGCCATCGACGCCACCGAGTTCTCCATGCCGGCCATCGACAAGCGCCTCGGCTTCCACAAGCTGGTGAAGTTCAACTACTTCCCGGGCTGGCACCAGCAGGCGACGCTGTTCGAGTTGCTGGTCAACAAGGACGTCTGGAAGAAGATGTCCGAGCAGCACAAGGCGATCAGGATGCAAGTGGTCCATTTTTCAAACGAATTAAGCGCCTAGGCGTTTCCACGGAAGGTCGATTCAACGAAACAATAACTCAGGCAACCTTCGTAGAATCTTTGATGAGATATATTTCATCAGATCCGCGAACTGACCGAGATATTTTACTCCGAGGGAACAGCTTATCGTTAGTTTCAATCGATGAACTACAAAAACTGCCGTTGAGAAACCTGTTCATTGAGGAAAAAGATTTGGTTATTGCGGATTTAGTTAGAAACTACTTCGAAGCGGTTAGTAAGCGATGGCCCGAAGCATGGAATTTCATGGGGCGCGGATTAATGTTGAACAAAACCAACGGATTTAGAGCTATTATGCGTATATTCAGGCCCGCATATCTTTACTGTGCCGCGCCAGGGGATTTGGTCGAGACTGGTGATTTTCTTCAACTATTCAGTCGCGCTCAATTTGAAGATGAACATTTTACAACTGAGCTATTTCCACCTGGATCAAGTGGCGAGTCTGCCCTCTATCACGCTTTAAACCAAGCTCTCCTAGTTGAATTTGAAGAGTAAAGCTCAGTTTACGTAGATATCCCCGTATATCCCGCCTACTCCGCCGCCTCCATGTAGTCCTCCAGCGGCGGGCACGAGCAGACCAGGTGGCGGTCGCCGTGCACGTTGTCGACGCGGCCGACGGGCGACCAGTACTTGCTGAGCTTGAGGCTGGCCACCGGATAGGCGGCGCGCTCGCGGGAGTAGGGGTGGTTCCAGGCGTCGGCCGCGACCACGGCGGCCGTGTGCGGCGCGTTGGTCAACGGATTGTCGTCGGCCGGCCATTCGCCCTTCCCGACGCGGCCCGCTTCCTCGGCGATGGCGATCATTGCGTCGGCGAT
>JAPPPF010000312.1 GCA_028817665.1 Magnetovibrio sp.
CCAGATCAGGGTCTCGTGGGCGTTGGTGAACCGCCGCCCGCGGAAATTCGGCATCGGGTTGGTCTTGCGCCAGATGACGTCGTTTAGCATCCAGTAGCCGAGGTCCTGCAGCGCCGCGCCGACCCGGAAGATGTTGTGGTAGCTGCCGATGACCCAGAGCGTGCCGTTCGGTTTCAGGACGCGGCGGGCGGCGCTGAGCCACTCGCGGGTGAAGGCGTCGTAGCCGGCGAAGCTGTCGAACCGGTCCCAGTCGTCATCGACGCCCTCGACCTTCGAGTTGTTGGGGCGCAGGAGCTCGCCCTCGAGCTGCAGGTTGTAGGGGGGGTCGGCGAAAACCATGTCGACGCTGGCTTCCGGCAGGGTCGACATGACCGCCGCGCTGTCGCCGACGATGACGCTATCGACGAACCCCGGCGATGCAGCCGGCGTCGACGAAGCAGGGCCTCCCCGTTTCTTTTTTTGATCTCTGCCCATCGTTCGCGCAGCATGGAGAACCCCGGACTCCGCGTCAAGAAGGAAATGGAATCAATAGCTTAGAGAGAAATCATCGCAAGATATGGAGTCCCGGAATCACTCCGGACTCAACATCTTGCGGATCGGCGCGAAGCTCCGGCGGTGCTCCGGCGTCACGCCGAGATCGGCCAGCGCGGATTGATGCTCACGGGTGCCGTAACCGGCGTTGCGGGCCCAGCCGTAACCCGGATAAAGGGCGTCCAGCTCGGCCATGAGGCGGTCGCGCGTGACCTTCGCGACGATCGAGGCGGCGGCGATGGAGAGACTCTTGGCGTCGCCCTTGACGACGGTTCGCACCGGGCAGTCCAACGCCGGTTCGCGGTTGCCGTCGACCAATGCGAAGCCAGGCGCCGGCCGGCCGAGATCGGCGATGGCACGTTTCATGGCGAGCAGGGTCGCCTGCAAGATATTGTGGGTATCGATCTCCGTAACGCTGGCCGTGCCGACGCCGGTCCGGGCGTGCTTGCCCAACTCCTCGAAGAGCTCGTTTCGCAGGGCGGGTTTCAACTTCTTCGAATCGTCCAAGCCGCGGCGCAGGTTACCACCGAGGCGGTCGGCGTCAAGAATCACCGCGCCGGCGACCACCGGTCCGGCCCAGGGGCCGCGCCCGGCTTCGTCAATGCCGGCGACGATGGCATGGCCGCTCCGCCAGGCCTCGCGCTCGAACGACAGGTCAGGCATCCTTGCTCCGCGTTCGGGTTCGGCGTGCCGGCGAGCCTTTGGCCTTGGATTTTCTCGCGGTTTTTTTCGCTGCTGTTTTGGGTTTCTTGGATTTCGCCTTTCCGCGGGACTTGGGGGCCGGCGCCGGCTCTGCGTCGATGACGGGTCCGGTGTCCTCGTCGGATTTCCGCGCGGTTTCGGCTTCCGGCGCCGGGGACTCGGGCGGCAGGACTTCCCCCGCTGGTGCCGGCGCCGCCTCGACGGGCGCGGCGGTATCCGGTTCCGGCGTCGCCGCGGCTTGGGCGCGGGCCTCCCTTTCGCGCCTTCGCCGGTTCCGCTGGCGGCGCAGCCACATCGCGGTCATCCTGAGGCGGCGCTGGGTGCCGGTGCGGGCATCGACGAAGACCTCCGACACCAATTCCACTTCGGGGCCGTAAACCAGCTTCATAAGTTCCCGGCCCTCGGTGATGCCGAAATTCGCCAGCCGCTGCAGCCGGCGGCCGGTGACCACCCAGATGGGACTCAGGGCGAGGCTCATGACGGTGACGGCGACGATCAGGCGGCTGTCGTCGGCCGTGATGACGCCCGCGTCGACCGCGATGACCGCGAGCAGGAAGGAGAACTCGCCGACCTGGGCGATCATGATCCCGGCCAGGAAGGCGTAGTTCCATGCCTGGCCGAACAGCCCCAGCGCGGCGACGTTGACGGCGGTCTTGAAGATGGCGATGACCGCGAAGATCAACATGACGACGCCTAGGTTCGCCCAGATGTAATCGAGGTCGATGAGAAGGCCGACGGACAGGAAGAACACCATCATCAAGACGCTCTGGATGGGCTGCGTCGCGGCCAGCATGGGCTGGCGTTCGGTGCTGTTGCCGATGATCAGGCCGGCCAGAAAGGCCCCATAGGCGGCGGACAGGCCGAGCAGGCCCGAAAGCGCCGCGAGGCCGAAGCAAAAGGCCAACGCACCCAAGGGCAACAGGTCGGCGTGCCCGGCCACCAGCCTGGCGAACGGCAATTCGACCTTGCGGCCGCCGCTCAAATAGAGAATCAGGCCGACCAGGAAGGCGACTGAGAACAGGACCTTCGGGACCACCAGCCAATCGACGCCGTCGCCGCCCATGGCGTTTACCGTCAGCATCATCGGGACCACGGCGAGGTCCTGGGCGATCAGCACGCCGACCGCGATCCGTCCGGTTCGCGTGCGCAACTCGCCGAGGCTCTCCAGGATCTTCACGGCGACCGCCGTCGACGACATGGCGACGACGAACCCGAGGAGGATCGCCATCGGCAGCGTCCAGCCGAGAAATCGTGAGCAGAGCAGCATGACGCCGACGCTGGCCGTGATCTGCAGCACCGTCACCCCGAGGGCCAGGCGCCAGACCCGCCGGAAGGCGCGGAGCGACAGTTCCATGCCGATCAGGAACAGCAACAGCAGCACGCCCAGCTCGGCGAGGCTGTCGATGCCCGTCCGGTCCTCGACAAGCGCCAACCCCGAGGGACCGAGGAGCGCGCCGGCGACGATGTACCCGACGATCGCCGGTTGGCGCAGCCGTTCCATGACCATGCCGCAGGCGAGCGCCGCGAGGGCGACGACGGCGATGCCGGTCAGCGCGGAGTGGGCATGGCTTTCCATCAGCCGAGCTTAGCACCCGATGATGTCATCGCGGCCAGCAGAAACGCATAAAGCTCGGCGGTTTCACGCAATCGATCGAACCGGCCGGCGGCGCCGCCGTGGCCGGCGTCCATGTTGGTCTTCAGGCACAGCGTATTGGCGTCGGTCTTCATTTCCCGGAGCTTCGCCACCCATTTCGCCGGCTCCCAGTAGGTGACGCGCGGATCCGTCAGTCCGGCGGTGACGAAAATGTTCGGATAGTCCCTCGCCGCGACGTTGTCGTAGGGCGAGTAGGCGCGGATGGTCTCGTAGGCGGTCGGGTCCTCGATGGGATTGCCCCATTCCGGCCATTCCGGCGGTGTCAGCGGCAGAGAGGCGTCGAGCATGGTGTTCAGGACATCGACGAACGGCACGTCGGCGAGGATCGCGCCGAACAATTCGGGGCGCATGTTGGCGACGGCGCCCATCAGCATGCCGCCGGCGCTGCCGCCGTGCGCGCCGATGTTGCCGGCCGTGGCCAATCCTTCGCCGATCAAGGCATCGGCCGCGGCGATGAAATCCGTGAAGGTGTTGACCTTCTTCCCGGCCCGGCCGTCCCGGTACCACCGGTATCCCTTCTCCATGCCGCCCCGGATGTGCGCGATGGCGTAGATGAAGCCCCTGTCGACCAGGCTGAGCCGTGCCGTCGCGAAGGCCGCCGGCATGGACATGCCATAGGCGCCGTATCCGTAGAGCAGCACCGGCGCGGAGCCGTCGAGCGGCGTGTCCTTTCCGTAGAGCAGACTGACGGGCACGGTTTCGCCGTCGGCGGCGACGGCCTCGATCCGGCGGGTAACGTAACCGGCGGGGTCGTGACCCGACGGCACCTCCTGCTCCTTCCGCAACACCCGGTGCCGGGTATCCATATCGTAGTCGTAAACCCGTTCCGGCGTCGTCATGGACGAATAGGTGAAGCGCATCACGGAGGTGTCGTACTCGTAGGATCCGCCGAGGCCGAGGGCGTAGGTATCCTCATCGAAGTCGATGGCGTGCTCCTCGCCGTTCGCGCCGACGATGATCAGCCGGGGCAGGGCGTTGATCCGCTCGTAACGGACCCAGAAGTCCTTGAAGGTCTGGATCGACAGGATCAAGCGCCCGGGCTCGTGAGCCACGACATCGCGCCAACCCGCGCGGTCCGGCCTGTCGAACGGCGCGGCGACGACCTTGAAATCCTCGGCGCCGTCGGCGTTGGTGCGGATGAGGAATCCGTTTTCCGTGTCGCTGACGTCATACTCGTGGCCCGCCTCGCGCGGCGCGACCATCCGCCAGTCGCCGTCGGGCGTCGCGGCGTCGAGGAAACGGACTTCGGACGTCTGGTGGTCGTGGGCACTGATCAACAACAACCGCTGGCTCTCGCTGACCGAAACTCCGACGAAGAACCCGGAATCCGGTTCCTCGTAAACACAAACATCGTCGTTCGGGTCGCCGCCCACTTCATGGCGGTAGACCGCGTGCGGCCGGTGATTGTCGTCCAGCACCGTGTAGAAGACCGTGCGTCCATCGGCGGCCCAGGCGATCGCGCCGTGGGCGTTGTCGATGCGGTCGTCCAGGTCGCGGCCGGTCTCGGCATCGCGGAACCTGAGGGTGTAAATCTCCGAGCCGTTGAGGTCGGCCGCGTAGGCGACGAGCCGGTGATCGGGGCTGTGGTCGAAGGCGCCGATCTTGAAAAACGCCTGACCATCCGCTTCGGCGTCGCCGTCGAGCAGAACCTGCTCAGCCTCTGCCGTCTCACCGGCGTCGCGGGGCCGGCGGCAGAACACCGGATGCTGGCCGCCCTCCCGGTAGCGGCGATAGTAGGCCCAAGGCCCGTCGGGCAGCGGTACCGACGAGTCGTCTTCCTTGATGCGGCCCTTCATCTCCGCGAACAAGGTTTCGATGGTTTCGTCGAGCGGCGCCATGACCGTCCGCGTGAATGCATTCTCCGCTTCCAGGTAGGCACGGATGTCGGCGGCGAGGACGTCCGGGTCGCGCATCACGTCCTGCCAGTTGTCGGCGCGCAGCCAGGCGTAGTCGTCGGTCCGGCTGTGTCCGTGCCGGACCTCCGTTGTCGGGCGTTTCTCGGCGATCGGCGGAGGCGGGGTCACGAGCGGAGCACCTCCTTGGCGACGTCGCGGACCGCGTCCCGGACAGGGCCCGGATTGGCGCGGTCCTCGAGTGTGGTCATCCAGTGATCGAAGGGTTCGCGGCCGCGGCGATGCTGCCAGACGATCTCTCGGAGCAGCGCCTCGGCGCCGTCCGGCAGGCGGTCGGGAATATCGTACCCGTTCAGGGCCGCCCACACGCCAGCCCAGCAGCGGCCGACGGCGTAGGGGTTGTATCCGCCGCCGCCGGCGACCAGCAGCCGCTCGGTCATCGGCGCGACCTGGGCGACGGCGCGCCAAAGCGCGCCGTTGGAAAGGCGGAGCTTGCTCTGCGGATCGTCGGCAAGGGCGTCGGAGCCCGCCTGGATGTAGACGGCGGCCGGATCGAACGCGTCGATGGACGGCAGGACCACCGTTTCCATCAGGAACTCGAGCTCGGAATCATTGAACCCTTCCGGCACCGGAAGGTTCCGCGCCCCGCCGCCGGCCCGGTCGGCGGCGCCACCCGGGTCCGTCGCCTTGCCGTCGCGGCGCATGGGCCAGCGTCCGGCCTCGTGGATCGATAGGGTGCGGACCCGTTCGTCGTCGGTGAAGGCGTCCTGGACGCCGTCGCCGTGGTGCGCGTCGAGGTCCAGGTAGAAGACCCGCTCGAGGCCGAGATCGAGCATCTCCATGATGCTTAGCACCGGCTCGTTGAAGTAGCAGAACCCGCTGGCCCGGTCCGGGCGGCCGTGATGCTGGCCGCCGCCGGGGCTATGGAAAACGCCGGCGCCCGCGGCCAACCGGCGCGCCGCGAAGAGGCCGCCGCCGCAGGCCGTCGCCGGACGGTGGAACATGCCGGAGAAGATCGGGTTCCCGTTGACGCCGATGTGATGGCGCCGGGCCGTTTCCGGCGCTGCCTCGCGGTCCCGGTCGGCGGCGAAGACGGCCTCGATGTAGGCGTCCGTGTGAAACTTGGAGAGCTCCGACTTTCCGGCTTTCGGACTGTCGATGAAATTGGCGTCGTCGAGCCATCCGAGCGCCCGGCAGAGATCGGTGACCAGGGAAACTCGCGGGATGCCGAGGGGATGGCTCGAGCCATAGGTGGTCGAGCGATAGATCTCGCTGGCGATGAAGCGCGGACCGGCGCGGCGCACCGAGCCGCCCGGGACTGGTTTTTTTCCGTCCATGGTCTAAAGGTAGGGAACCGTCGCGGCGAGGCCAAGCCCGCCCGGCCATTTTCGGGGGCGCCATCTTTGGAACTCTGGATTCCGATCACCATCTTCGCCGCGTTCATGCAGAACCTGCGCTCGGCGCTGCAGAAGCATATCAAGGGACGGCTCAGCACCGGCGGCGCCACCTATGTCCGGTTTTTCTACGCTTGGCCGTTCGCGCTGCTCTACCTGTGGGCTTTGGTGAGCTTCGGCGGCTACGAAATTCCCGAGGCCAACGCGTTGTTCCTGCTCTACTGCCTGCTCGGCGGGCTCGCGCAGATCCTGTTCACCTTCGTCCTGATCTATCTGTTCTCGCTGCGCAACTTCGCCGTCGGCACGACGTATTCGAAGACCGAGGTGGTGCAGATCGCGCTGCTCGGCCTGATCCTGCTGGGCGATACGGTCAGCCCGGTCGCGATCTTCGCCATCGCCATCGGCATGGCCGGCATCCTGGCGCTCTCGGTGGCGCAGTCGGAGGAAGTGACCTGGAAGAACCTGGCGACCAGTCTGCTCGAGAAGCCGACCATGGTGGGCCTGCTGTGCGGCGCCTTGCTCGGCGCCTCGGTGGTGTTCTTCAGGGGTGCCTCGCTGGCGCTCGGTGACGCCGAAGTGGTGATTCGCGCCGCCTATGCGCTGGCCGTCGCGCTGGTCATGCAGACGACGATCATGGGCGCCTACCTGTTGCTTCGCGAGAAGGGGCAGATGAGCGCCGTCGTGCGCCACTGGCGCCCGGCGCTGGCCGTCGGCGTGACCGGCGTTCTGTGCTCGATCGGCTGGTTCACCGCCTTCACCCTGCAGAATGCCGCCTATGTCCGGGCCGTCGGCCAGATCGAGCTGGTATTCACCTTCATGGCGTCGGTGTTGTTCTTCAAGGAGAAGACCAATCGGCTGGAGCTCGCCGGGATCGTTTTGATCGTCATCGCGATTCTCATCCTGGTGCTGGTCCGCGACGCCTGAATTTATCCACAGCCGGGCGATTTTCCCTCTTGTTCTCGGGCCAATTCACGCCATATTGAACGTTTCCCCGCGACCAGGATTGAGGCCATGAACGACAGCATTTCGACCGACCAAATCATCGCCAACGTACTCACCGACGTGACCATCCCGGAACTGCCGAACCACACCTCCGGCAAGGTCCGCGAGTCCTACGACTTGCCCGACGGGCAGCGGATCATGGTCGCCTCGGACCGTCAGTCGGCCTTCGACTTCGTCCTCGCCGCGGTGCCCTACAAAGGCCAGGTGTTGAACCAGACCGCCGCCTTCTGGTTCGAAGAAACCGCCGACATCTGTCCCAACCACGTGGTCTCCTATCCGGACCCGAACGTCATCGTCGCCAAGCGCCTCGACATGCTGCCCGTCGAGATGGTGGTCCGCGACTACATGACCGGCTCGACGGAAACCTCGATCTGGCCCATGTACCAGCGCGGCGAGCGGACCATGTACGGGATCGACTTCCCGGAAGGGCTGACCAAGAACCAGAAGCTCCCCGAAACGATCCTGACGCCGACCACCAAGGGCATGGC
>JAPPPF010000123.1:0-1628 GCA_028817665.1 Magnetovibrio sp.
CGGGCGGACCGAGGCCTACGCCGGCGGGGCCTTCACCTTCGCCGGCGACCTGGCGGCCAACATCGCCGAGGGGGACGCCGACTACCTGTCGGTCCTCGACGAGGCCGACGCCTACGCGGCCCGCAACGGCCTCGATCTGCCGGACGAGCCCGAGGCCCGCGAGATCGGCCCCGACCCGGACTGTGTCGTCAACCCGGTCCTAGAGTTGGACGCCGCCGAGGCGGGCGTCGCCTCGATCATCTGGGCGACGGGGTTCGCCGTTGATTTCTGTTGGCTGCAGGTCGATGCCTTCGACGCCGCCGGCAAGCCGAAGCACCAGCGCGGAATCTCGGCCGAGCCGGGCGTCTATTTCCTGGGTCTGCCGTGGCTTTCCAGGCGCGGCTCGTCATTCATCTGGGGGGTCTGGCACGACGCCAAGTTCCTGGCCGACCAGATCGTCATCCAGCGCGGATACCTGGACTATCAAGCCTCGGGGCCGGGCGGCGGCGAGGAGGCGTGAGCCGCGGCGTTTCCAGGAATATCGGGGCTGGCAAGCGCACGCCTCGGGAATAGGCGAGTGAAACGCGACCGCTTCCCGCTTGGCCTGGCGCTCAGTGATGACGCCGATAGCGCGCGGCGATCGCCTCCAGGCGCTTTTCCGAGGGGCTCCGGGAGGCCAGTTTATCGAGGATTTCGCCGAGCTTCTCCGCCGGCGCACCGCCGGCGGCGAGAATGCGGGCGGCGACGCGGACCAGTTCCGCGCGGTCGCCGGGCACCTCGACGGATACCGTCTCGAGGAGCCGTGTCGCCGACGCTTCGGCGGGGGTGCGGATCGACACCGGCGGGCCGTCGGCCATGGCATCGTCGTCGCCACGCACATAGGGAACGTAGCGCTGGTCGCGGTGCCGGATATGTTCGGCCAGCCAGTGCGCGAAGAACTGAGCGACTTTCATCGCATCAAGGCCATCGGCATCGGCGCGGAACAGATGCCGAATGCCGTAGATCTCCTCGGTGGCGCGGCGATGCTCGGCGACGTGCGCCTCATAGTCCGGAAAACCGCAGGTGGCCATGAACTGTTCCTCACGGACAAAATGCTCATTGGCGTAGTTGACCAGACGGTCGATGATCTCGCCCATCCGTTTGCGCCCCTCGCCGCGTTCGGCGCAAACGCCGAGCGCCTCGGTCAATTCGAACAGCTGCCGGTGGTCGTTGTCGATGATCCGGATGCCTGTCTTGTAGTCATCCGACCACTTGATGATCTTCAAGGCCACGCCATCCGTCCTTTCGCGGGCGATCCGGCCCGGTCGGTATTGTCCCGGCCGGTGTCCGGTCCGATCCCGACTTTAACGAAATCCATGCGTCGCCGGAATGCTTTTCCCGTCGGCCTTACTCCGCGGCCTTCGGGCCGACGACGCTCAACCCGCAGCGCGCGGCCTCCGTCTCCAGGACGTCGTCGGGCATGACGTTGGCCAAATTGACGTCGGGGCCGAACTCTTCCAGCAGGAACACCTTGAGCTCGTAGACGTCGTTCAGCGTGACGCCCTTGATCCACGGGCCGGGAAGCTCGAACAGGGTCTTCTCGAGATCGATCCCGTCCTTCAACTGCGCCAGCAGTTCGCGGTCCGGCTTGCCGTCGGTGACCAGTTCGG
>JAPPPF010000123.1:1638-7504 GCA_028817665.1 Magnetovibrio sp.
GGCCTGGTTGATGAGCTCGGCGGCGGACTGCGTCTCGACCTTGGAGCCGACCTCGCCGTGCACGTGGAGCCCGCAGCCGACCGCCGTCTCGATCATCCGGGAGCGCTCGGCGTCGTCCAGGGGCACGCAGTTGTCGGAGATCTCGAGCGCGTCGAAGCCCAACCGCTTGGCCTCCTCGAAGAACGGCACCATGGCGTCCCAGCCGTCGGTGGCGAAGACGTATTCGGAGAACTGGCCGCCGAGGAACGGTTCGACGCCGTTCGACTTGTAGAGGTCGAGCTTGCGGATCAGGTAGTCGGTCGGATAGAGCCGGGCCGTGCCGACCACGAACTTCACCAAGTCGACGTAGGGTGCCAGCATCTCCATGTAGTCCTCGGCGCGCCGGTGGGCGAGGCCCCAGTCCATCATCATGGTCAGCCCGGTGGTCCGGGGCTTGGCGCTCCGCGCTTCGGGCAGCGCGACCATGGGGAAGGGGGGTGGTGGGGTCATCGTGGGTTCCTTTCCATCGTCAGTCGAACATCGGCGTGACGCCGGGCGGCACCGAGAAACCGAGGTCGCCGCGCTCGATGATCGCGTCCTTGCCGCCGTTCTCGACGATCATCTCGGCCTGCCGCGCCTTCGCCGCCCGGTCGACGGCGACCGGGTCGCAGATGGCCGTGAGCGCCGCCGTCAACTCGTTCATGATCGGCGCGCAATCGGCGTCGCCGGCCCGGTCGGTCAGTTCGTCGGGGTCGTCGGCCAGGTTGAACAGCTGGTCCGGGTAGTCGACGTAGTGGACCAGCTTCCACTCGCCCTTGCGGATCATGTAGGCGGCCGTCGCCGAGCCCATGCCGTGGTATTCGGAGAACGCCACCCGGTCCGGCTCGGCGCCGTGGACGAGCGCCTTCAGGCTGGTGCCGGGAACGCCGGCGGAGAGGGTTTCGTCGTCGCCGGCACCGACGCATTCGAAGATGAAGGGATAGACGTCGGCGATGGTCGCCGGCGTCTCGACCCCGACGCCCTCGGGAATATCCGGGCCGGCGGCGATCAGCGGCACCGAAGCGGCCTCCTCGTACATCACCGACTTCCCCCAGGCGCCCCGGTTGCCGAGGTTGTCGCCGTGGTCGGTGGTGTAGACGACGCGGGTCTCGCCGGCGAGCCCGGCGTCGTCGAGGGCGGCGAGCACCAGCCCGGCCTGTTCGTCCATGAAGGTGACGAGGCCGAGGTAGCCGGCCTGCGCTCGCTTCACCATGTCGGGGGTCTCGAAGAACTCGTCGTAGGCGAAGGTCTCGCGGTACTTGTCCAGGTAGGGATGGATCGGCGTGTGGCGCATGTCGTAGAGCTTCGGAGGCGCCAGGTCGCGGTTGTAGTACTTGTAGAAATGCTCCGACGGCGCCGTCAGCGGGAAGTGCGGCGCCACGAAGGAGACGAACAGCACCCAGGGCTTGGCCGTGTGCTTCGGCGCCTCCTCGTGGATCCAGCTGATCGCCTTGGCGGTGATGTCGCGGTCGTAGCGGGTGTAGATGCTCTCGCCGGGGCCGGCCATCCGCGCCATCTTCCACGACGCGCCGCGCTTCGGCATGTCCTCGTCGCGGATCAGGCCCAGGAGGTCGCCCTTGCCGTCGATGATCTGCATGGCGATCTGCTCGTCGGAAAAGCCGTTGTCGTCGTCGGAAGACCGGAAGTGCAGCTTGCCGATGGAGACCGTCTGGTGGCCCCGGTCGCGGAGCCGGGCGTGCCAGCTCGGGATCGAGCCGTCGAAGGCGTTGGCGTTGTCCCAGGTGCCGATCTGGTGCACGTACTTGCCGGTGGCGAAGGACGCCCGCGCCGGCACGCAGACGGGGCACGTGGTGTAGGCGCTGTCGAACCGGGCGCCGCGGGCCGCCAGGGCATCGAGGTTCGGCGTCTCGACAAATTCGTGACCGTAGCAGCCGGTCACTTTCTGGGTGTGCTGATCGGACATGATGATCAGCAGATTCTTCGGTTCCATGCGGCCTCCCATCCGTGGATCGCCGCCCATTCTAGGGGGCAGGAGCCGGCCGGGCAAAGGCTCAGCGCGGCATGCGGGCATGTCCGGCGAGCCGGCCGCATGCGTGGATTGCCGCCGCCGCCCGGGCCGGCTATGGTCCGGCCCGATCCAACCGACGAGCGGCGAACATGATGCCCGATGCCACCGAACCGCTGATCACCATCGACGGCCTCTCGAAGACCTACGCGTCGGGCTTCGAGGCCCTGAAGGACGTCAGCCTGGAGATCGAGGCGCGCGAGATCCTGGCGCTCCTGGGGCCCAACGGCGCCGGCAAGACGACCCTGATCTCGATCATCTGCGGCCTCGTCAACCCGAGCGCCGGCACCGTCACCGTCGATGGCGACGACATCATCCGCGACTACCGCAGGACCCGGGCGCGCATCGGCCTAGTGCCCCAGGAACTGACCACCGAGGCCTTCGAGACGGTCTGGCACACGGTCAGTTTCTCGCGCGGCCTGTTCGGCAAGCCCGCCGACCCGGCGCACATCGAGCGCGTCCTCAAGGACCTGTCGCTTTGGGACAAGAAGGACAACAAGATCATCACCCTCTCGGGCGGCATGAAGCGCCGGGTGATGATCGCCAAGGCGCTGTCCCACGAACCCGAGATCCTGTTCCTCGACGAGCCGACGGCCGGCGTCGACGTCGAGCTCAGGAAGGACATGTGGGCGACCGTGCGCGGGCTCCGCGACGCTGGCGTCACGGTGATCCTGACGACGCACTACATCGAGGAAGCCGAGGAGATCGCCGACCGGGTCGGCGTCATCAACAAAGGCGAGCTGATCGTCGTCGAGGAGAAGACCGAGCTAATGCGCAAGCTGGGCCAGAAGCGGCTCCGGCTCGAGTTGCTGGAACCGCTCGGAAGCGTGCCCGACGCCCTCGCCGGTCACGACCTGGAGCTCACCGACGGCGGCGCCTGCCTGGTCTACACCTACGACGCCCAGGCCGGGCGCACCGGGATCACCGCGCTCCTGGGCGAGCTCAGCGCCGCCGGCATCCGCTTCAAGGACCTGGAAACGTCGAAGAGCTCGCTGGAGGAGATCTTCGTCAGCCTGGTGAAGGAGGGCGCATGAACCTCCGCGGCATGATGGCGATCTACAAGTTCGAGATGGCGCGCACCGGACGCACGCTGTTGCAGTCCATCGTCTCGCCGGTGATCTCGACGTCGCTCTACTTCGTCGTCTTCGGCTCTGCCATCGGTACCCGGATCACCGAGATCGGCGGGGTGCCCTACGGTGCCTTCATCGTGCCCGGGCTGATCATGCTGACGCTGTTGACCCAGAGCATCTCCAACGCGTCCTTCGGCATCTTCTTCCCGAAATTCACCGGCACCATCTACGAGATCCTCTCGGCGCCCGTCTCCCACGTCGAGGTGGTGCTGGGTTTCGTCGGCGCGGCGGCGACGAAATCGGTGATCCTCGGGCTGATCATCCTGGCGACGGCCGGGCTGTTCGTGCCGCTCCAGGTGGCGCATCCGCTGTGGATGCTGTTGTTCCTGGTGCTGACGGCGATGACCTTCTCGCTGTTCGGCTTCATCATCGGCATTTGGGCCGACAACTTCGAGCAGCTGCAGCTGGTGCCGCTCCTCGTCGTCACGCCGCTCGCCTTCCTCGGCGGCAGCTTCTATTCCATCGACATGCTGCCGGACGTCTGGCAGAAGGTGACCCTGTTCAACCCGGTGCTCTATTTGATCTCCGGCTTCCGCTGGAGCTTCTACGAGATCGCCGACGTCGGCGTCGGCGTCAGCCTGGGCATGATCTCGGTGTTCCTCGGCATCTGCATCGCCATCGTCTGGTGGATGCTCAGGACCGGCTACCGGATCAAGAGCTAGGCCATTTCCCGGGCCTACTTCCGGCCGCCCTGGACGATCCGGTCAAGGATCATCGCGCAGAACAGGATCGAGAACCCGGCCAGGATGCCCTGGCCGACGTTGGCGTACTGGAGCGCTTCCAGGACGTCCTCGCCGAGCCCCTTGGCGCCGATCAGCGAGGCGACGACGACCATGGCCAAGCTGAGCATGATGGTCTGGTTGATGCCGGCGCGGATCATCTGCGCGGCGCCGAGCTATCTCGCGCGTCACGGCGAACCGGCGACGCCGGCGGAGCTGATGCGCCACAATTGCCTGGTGCACCACAACCAGCACCGGCCGATGAACGAATGGCGGTTCGAATCGGCCGCCGACACCCAGACCATCGAGGTGGCCGGCAGCTTCACCGCCAACGGCATCGAGAGCCTGCGCCAGGCGGCCATCGCCGGGGTCGGGATCCTGCGCGCCTCGTCCTTCGTCGTGAACGACGCCATCCGCTCGGGCCGCCTGGTGCCGATCCTCAAGGGCTACATGGTGCAGTCCGACATCCCCATCTTCGCCCTCTACCCGAGCAACCGGCACCTGTCGCCGAAGATCCGTGCCTTCATCGATTATCTCGACGGGCGGCTGTCCCAGGAAGGCTGAGCGGCGGCTTCAGTCGGTGATCGGGCCGCTGCCGACGCGCGGGTGCGGGCGGCCGCCGTCGGCGACGGCCATGCACAGCACGATCTCGTCGGGGCGCGGCGCGTCGGCGACCATCACCGTCATGGTGTCGAAGTGGTCGAAGGACCAGGCCTCTTCCTTGTGGCCGAGCGGCAGGTCGATGGCGGCGCCGACGCCGGCGATCTTGGCGTTCGACGGGATCAGCGCGGCGCCGCCGCCGACGGCGGCGCGCATGGGCTTGCCGAGCTTCGGGTGGATCATCGCGCCGCCGTGCTCGAGCTCGCCGTCGACGCCGACGATGGCGGCCTTGCCGTAGCTGACCGGATCACCGCCGAGCAGCCCGACGGCGTCGCCCATGAGCCGCTCGCCCAAGCGCCCGCCGAGGTCGAAGAGCTCGGACAGGTCGTCGACGAACTTCCCGGCGAAGGGGTTCCGGACGACCGCCAGGGCGGCGACCCGGACGATCGGCCCGCAGGCCTTGCCGAAGCCGTCGGCCTCGATGGTTTCCGTGATCATCACCGTCTTGCGCGCGTCCATGGTGGCGTTCTCCGAGGTTGAGTTTCGATGAGATTAGATTAGAGGCCCCGGGGTTTACATGGCAATGTATGCGATCCGTCGGCTGAAAAGATCAGCCGGCTGTCTTACTGAATAGGGGGGATAAAATGAGCACCATGGATTTCCTGGGAACCTACGCGGAGGGATGGACGAACGGCGACGGCGAGACCATTCTCAGCGCCACGTCCGACGCCTTCGTCTTCGACGACCCGAACGCGGGCCCGGTGTCGAAGGCGGATTTTCCCGCCTACATGGCCGGCCTGAGGGACGCCGTGGCCGAGATCCGCGGCGGCGACGGCGACGGTCCGTTCATGGAGCTAAGCGAGGTCGTGACCAACGAGGACGGCGGCGTGCTCACGGCGTGGTGCTGGTGGGAGGTTCCCGGCACCGACATCAAGGGCAGCGGCCTGATCAAGGTCGCCGAGGACGGCGTCGTTTCCGAGCGCATCACCTACTACGCGAAACTGCCGGGCTGACCATATCGGAGAGCCTGGAAACCCGTGATGGCTCCCGACCGACAGAGTTGGTTCACTGGCCCGGCTCTATGCTGGATGTCCGGTCAATGACAAGCGGCATCCAAGATGATAGGTTGACATTCCTGTATTTTCCTGGTATGTTCCATCATTCGCGCGGCCCGACCATCGGCCGTGGCGCGCTATTTGACACTGTGAATAGGGCTGTCGAAGGCGGAGGACCGGCGCTTCCCTCCGGAGGATCGCCTACCCATGCTTCGGCAAGCTCAGCATGAGGATGGAAGAGGTTCCGTCGTCGACGCTCTTCCTCCTCCCCCTTGATGGGGGAGGACCGAGGTGGGGGTGGGAGCCCGTGAGGGCGAA
>JAPPPF010000037.1 GCA_028817665.1 Magnetovibrio sp.
GCCCTGGCCAACATGGACGAGGACAACCGCGCCCTTATCTCGCCGATTCCCGTCCATGCCGATATCGCCAGCCGTGTCAGCACGACCCGCGAGACCGTTGCCCGGGTGATGAACGACCTGGCCCGCCAGGGCATCCTCGAACGTCAGAAGGGCGCGCTCGTCGTCGGCGACGTGGACCAACTCCGCGACATGGTCGAGGAAGTCCGGGGCGAATAGCGGGCGTCTCGAAAGTACTTGCCGATCAGGGGCTTCGACATGCCGGGATCGGCGGCGTACTGTGCCTTTCCGGCGGGGCCGCCGTTTGACTTGGCTTCGCAATTGATCCAGAATTCGAACCGTCTCCGCACACCTATGCGAGGCAAATAAGCCGCGCTTGCACGGTGACGTTTGGTGGACATCGCGGCCTCGAAATCGGGGCCGCCAGCACGCGGGGAATGGTTTGGGGTACGGATCGAGGCATGGCCAAGAAAATTCTCATCGTCGAAGACAACGACCTCAACATGAAGCTCTTCAATGATCTTCTGCAGGCCCATGGCTACGAGACCATTCAGACCATGGATGGCCGCGACGTGCTCAAGCTGGCCCGCGAGAACCGCCCCGACCTGATCCTGATGGACATCCAACTGCCGGAGATTTCCGGCCTCAAGGTGACCAAGATGCTGAAGGCGGACGACGACCTGAAGGAGATTCCTGTGGTCGCGGTGACAGCCTTCGCCATGAAGGGCGACGAGGAGAAGATCCGCGAGGGCGGTTGCGAGGGCTATATCGCGAAGCCGATTTCCGTACCGACCTTCCTGGAGACCGTGGCGAAGTTCCTGAATTGACGGTCTTCCATCGGGGAGGCCTCGGTGAACCGAAAATCGCGCATGAAAAAGGCCGGGTTTTCCCGGCCTTCGACGTTTTCGGGCGAGCGGGACGCGCCTTACTTGATCTTCGCTTCCTTGAACATGACGTGCTTGCGCGCCACCGGATCGTATTTCCGGAATTCCATCTTCTCGGTCTGGTTACGCGGATTCTTCTTGGTCACGTAGTAGTAACCCGTGCCCGCGGTGCTCTCCAGCTTGATTAGAATTGTCGCCGGTTTGGCCATGTTCCTAGCTCCACTCGTGTGTCAGCGAACGTGAGGCGCGCAAGATACAGGCTCCGTCGATGGTGTCAAGAACTACGCGGTTACTTGCGCGCCTGGACTGTGGTCGAGGACAGATCGAGCGCTTGAGAGAACAATTGCTCGTCGTCGAGCAGGATGCGCGCCATCTGAAGGTCCAGGTCCGTCTTGTGGCGCGCCGACGGGCAGGTCTTGCGCAGTTCCTTGCGGGCCGACTTCTCCCGGAAGCTGGTGCTCCGCCACGACGCGAAGGTCTTCTTGGTTTGCAGCCGCGCCGCCAGAATCTTGCGGACCTCCGCCTTGAGATTCTTCGGCGTCCCGCTGGTGCAGATCTCGGGGCGCACGCCGATGCCGTGAAGCGCGTACCCGGACGGCGCCATCAGCCGCGACCAGGTCAGCGTGATCTCGCCGTTGTTGGGCAGCCGGATCACCGTTTGCACGGTGCCCTTGCCGAACGACGAGGTGCCGATGAGGACGGCCCGTTCGCGGTCCTGCAACGCCGCGGCGACGATCTCCGACGCCGACGCCGACTTGCCGTCGACCAGGACCACCACCGGCTTGCCGTCGGCCAAGTCGCGGCCGCCGGCCTCGTAATGGTGCAGGCTGTCCGGGTGGCGGCCCCGGGTCGAGACGATGTGGCCGTGGGTGAGCAGCAGGTCGGCCATCTTCACCGATTGCTTGAGAAGCCCGCCGGGGTTGCCCCTGAGGTCGAGGACGACTCCCCTCAAGGTCCCGGCGGCGTCCGTCTTCGCCTTCTCCAGTTCGGCGGCGACGCCGCGCGCCGTGGCTTGATTGAAGCTCGATACCTTGATGTAGAGGACGCCGGCCTCGATGCTCGCCTTCACCGTCGGCGGCACGATGTGCAGACGTTCCATGACCGCTTCGACGTGGCGGTCCTCGGTGGCGCGGTATAGCCGGACGTGAACCTTGGAGTGGGTCGGGCCGCGCAGTTTGGCGACAATCTGCTTCAGCTTGAACTTGCGGACGTTCGTCTCGCCGACCCGGACGATCACGTCTCCGACCTTGAGCCCGGCCCGCGCCGCCGGGGTCTCGGGCATCACCTCGGTGATCACCGGGTCGCCGTTCTTCAACTTGAACCGGATGCCGATGCCGCCGAAGCCCTCGCGCCGGGCCCGGTTGCGCCGCGCCTCCTCGGCGCCGGCGTAGCGGGAAAACACGTCCAAGTCCGAGAGCACGCCGTCGAACACGGCTTCGTAGATCTTCTCGTCGCTGGCCTTGCCCATGAGTGACGAGGAATGGCGCGCCGTGCTGGAAAACGACGCGGTCAACTTCGCCCATCCGCGCGGCGCGTCGGTCGCCGGCGCCGGCGCCTCGGCGATCCGGTCGCCGTCGTATTCCATGATCACCCGCCCGCCGGCGCGGCGCACCCTGAGCGCCGGGTCGATGGAGGCGAACCCCTGCAACCCGCCGAGCGCGATGTCGTCGATGGCGACGGGATCGATGTATTTCTCGACGATGCTGTTGAAGCCGGCGGCGAACACCTCTTCGTGGCGCATCGTATCGGCGGCGCGCTCCGGTTTCGGCGGCGCGACGGCACAGCCGGCGATCAACAGGACCGCGGCGAGCATCGATAGGCGTGAACGATGCGGCTTTCGGATCATCGCGACATTGTCCAACAAATCTGGGTCCGCGTCACCCCCCGGGACCGGAGGCGCCATCCTAGCGCCGCCGTCCGGCCCGGCCCTTGGTGCGCCTGGTACCACGCCTGGCGCCGCGTTTGGGCCCGCCGCGCCGGCCGGAAGGTTTGCGCCGGCCGTCGGTCCGTTCGCCGCCGTCGGTGACGGCGAATATCAAGCCGCCGGTGATCGGCACCGCCTCCATGAGCCGCACGCTCAAGCTCTGGCCGAGGTGAAACTTGAGGCCGTGGGTCTCGCCGATCAGCGCGTGGGCGCGTTCGTCGTGGATGTAGTAGTCGTCGGGCAGCGTGCGTATCGGCACCAACCCGCCGGCGCCGGTTTCGCTCAACGTGACGAACAGGCCGGCCCGGGTGACGCCGTTGACCCGGGCGGCGAAATCGGTCCCGACTTGGGCGCCGAGATAGGCCGCCGTGAACCGGTCGACGGCGCTGCGTTCGGCCGCCGCGGCGCGGCGTTCGGTGCCGGACAGATGCTCGCCCAGGTCCACGTAGTCGTCGGGCTCGCGCGGCAGGCCGCCGTCGCCGAGGCCGTGGCTTGAGATCAGCGCCCGGTGCACCAGGAGATCGGCGTAACGGCGGATCGGCGAGGTGAAGTGCGCGTAATGCCGGAGCGCCAGGCCGAAATGGCCGATGTTGCGCGGACTGTACTCGGCCTGTGCCTGGCTCCTCAGGATGATCCCGTTGACCATGTGGGTTTCCGGCGTGTCGGCGACCTTCGACAGGATGTTATTGAACTGCAGCGGCGTCGGCACCTGTCCCTTGGCGAACCGCAGGCCGATGGTGGCGAGGAATTCCGACAGCGCCGCGATCTTCTCGCGCGACGGCTGGTCGTGAACCCGGTACATGCAGGGTACGCGCTTGCGCTCGAGCGCCTCGGCGGCTGCGATGTTGGCGGTGACCATGAACTCCTCGATCAGCTTGTGGCTGTCGAGCCGCTCGCGCTCGCGGATGCTCTCGACGCGGCCGTCCTCGCCGACCACGACCTGGCGCTCGGGAAGCTCCAGTTCCAGGGCGTGGCGTTCCTGGCGGTAGCGGAGCAGCGATCCGAAGGCGCCGTACAAGGGCTCGATGACCGTTTCCATGAGCGGGCCAGTGGCGTCGTCGGGGTTGCCGTCGCGCGCCGCCTGAACCTGGCTGTAGGTCAGCCGCGCCGCCGAGCGCATCAGGGCGCGGGTGAACGTGTGGCGGCGCAGGTGGCCGTTGGCGTCGATCCAGAGATGCGCGGCCAGGCAGGGCCGGTCCTCGTTCGGAACCAGCGAACACCAGCCGTTGGAGAGCGCCTCGGGCAGCATCGGCACGACCCGGTCGGGGAAGTAGACGGAATTGCCGCGCGTCCGGGCGTCGCGGTCGAGGGCCGAGCCGGGACGCACGTACCAGGCGACGTCGGCGATGGCGACGATCAGGTGCCAGCCCGCCGGGTTCTCGGGGTCGCCGTCGGGTTCAGCCCAGACGGCATCGTCGAAATCGCGGGCGTCGTCGCCGTCGATGGTGATCAGCGGGATTTTCCGGAGGTCGTCGCGTTGGCCCAGCGGCGCCGGTCCGGCGGCCTCGGCGGCGGCCACCGCGTCCGGCGAGAATTGATCGGGAATCCCCTGTTCGTGGATGGCGATCAGGCTGACGGCGGAGACGTCGTCGCGGTTGTCGATGCGTTCGACCACCTTGGCCTGGCGCAAGCCGAGGCGGCGGCCCGGCATGACCTCGGCCCGCACCAGATCGCCCGGCGCCGCGCCCAGGTCGTCGCCGGTACGGACCACGAGCTCGGCCTTCGCGCGCTTGTCCGTCGGCCGCACGCGGCCGGTGCCGTCGACGACGTCGAAGACGCCGAGCACGGTCGCCGGCGCCTGGGCGATCCGGCGGATCGTCTTCGCCTTGTAGAGGGTATCGGAAATCCTGGTCAGCCTTGCCAACACCCGGTCGCCGACACCGAGCGCCGGTTGGCCGCGGCGTTCGGGCGCCATGCGGATGGTCGGCGGCGTCTCGCCGTCCTCCCAGTTCATGGGCTGCGCCACCGGATCGCCGTCCTCGTCGATGCCGGTGACCTGGACGATCATCACCTCGGGCAGGTGCCCCGGTGGGCTGAATCGTCGGCCGCGGCCCTTCTGCAGGCTGCCGTCGAGAGTCAGTTCGCGGAGCAGCTTCTTGAGGTCGCGCTTCTGCTCGGCGTCGAGGCCGAAGGCGCGGGCGATCTCGCGCTTGCCCGTGTCGCGCGGATTGTCGCGGATGAATTCGAGGACTTCGTCGCGGGTCGGGAACGGGGCTTTCGATTTCTTGGGCACTGGCGCCGGAACTCAGCCGCTAGATGCCGCGGATTTCTTGGCGCCGCCTTTCTTCGCGCCGCCCTTCTTGCCGCCGCCCTTCTTCGCCGCCTTGGCGTCGAGCAGCGCCACCGCTTCCTCGAGGGTGACGGCGTCCTTGTCGGTGCCTTTCGGCAGCGTCGCCATCAGGCGACCGTGCTGGACGTAGGGTCCCCAGCGGCCTTCGCGCTGGGTCACCGGCTTCTTGTCCTTGGGATGCTTGCCCAGTTCGCGCGGCGGATCCTTGCGCGGCGCGTCGGCGAGCAGGTGAACCGCCCGGTTGAGGCCGATCGTCAGGACGTCGTCGTCGCCTTTCAGCGAGACGTAGGTGCCGCCGAGCTTGATGTAGGGGCCGAAGCGGCCGATGGCGGCGGTGATCTTGTCGCCGGTTTCCGGATGGGTGCCGACCTCGCGCGGCAGGGACAGCAGGCCGAGCGCCTTCTCCAAATCGACCAGTGCCGGATCTAGGGTCTTCGGCACCGAGCCGCGTTTCGGCTTGACCTTCTTCTTGCCCGTGCCTTCCTCCTCGCCCAACTGCACGTACCAGCCGTAGGGGCCCTTGCGCAACGTCACCATCAGACCGGTTTCGGGGTCGGTGCCGAGCTCCTTCGGGCCGCCGTTGCCGTTCTCCGCGTCGTCGCCGTCGGAGACCGCGAGCGGCCGGGTGAAGCGGCAGTCTGGGTAGTTCGAGCAGCCGATGAAGGCGCCGAACTTGCCGAGCTTCAGGTTGAGCCGGCCGTCGTCGCAGGTCGGACATTTGCGCGGATCCCTGCCGTTGCCCGTGTCACGGAAGAAGTGCGGTCCCAGAACCTCGTCGAGCCGATCCAGGACCTCGGAAATGCGGAGATCCTTGGTGTCGGCGACGGCGACGGAGAAGGCTTCCCAGAAGTCCCGGAGCACCGTCTTCCAGTCGATGCGGCCGCCGGAGATGTCGTCGAGTTTGTTCTCAAGCTCGGCGGTGAAGTCGTAGGCGACGTAGCGGCCGAAGAAGTTCTCCAGGAACGTGGTGACGACGCGGCCGCGGTCCTCGGGCTCGAAGCGGCGCTTCTCCAGGCGCACGTAGTTGCGCTCCTGCAGCACCGTCAGGATGCTGGCGTAGGTGGACGGCCGGCCGATCCCCAATTCCTCGAGCGTCTTCACCAGGCTGGCTTCCGAATAACGGGGCGGCGGCTGGGTGAAATGCTGCTCCGGCGTCACTTCGCCCCGTTCCACGGCCTCGCCTTCCTTCAAGGGCGGCAGGATCCGGTCCTCGCCGATGGCGCCGTCGCGTTTCTCGCCGTCGTCGCGGCCCTCGCGGTAGAGGCGGTAGAAGCCGTCGAAGGCGATCACCGAGCCGGTGGCGCGCAGCGTCGTCTTGGCGTCGGCCGAGCCGAGGTCGACGGCGACCTGGTCGAGGACTGCCGATTCCATCTGGCTGGCCACGGTGCGTTGCCAGATCAGGTTGTAGAGGCGGCGCTGGTCGTCGTCGAGGTATTGGGCGACGTCGTCGGGCTTGCGCGAGACGTCCGTCGGCCGGATGGCCTCGTGCGCTTCCTGGGCGTTCTTCGCCTTTGACTTATATATACGCGGCGAGGCGGGCAGGTAGGCGTCGCCGAAGTCGCGGCCGATCAGCGCGCGCGCCGCGCCCATGGCTTCGCCGGCGATCTGCACGCCGTCGGTCCGCATGTAGGTGATCAGGCCGACGGTCTCGCCGCCCATGTTGACGCCTTCGTAGAGTTTCTGCGCGACCTGCATGGTCTTGCGGGTGGCGAAGCGGAGCTTGCGCGAGGCTTCCTGCTGCAGGGTCGAGGTGGTGAACGGCGGCGCCGGATGGCGGCGCGTTTGCTTGCGGTCGATCTTGGCGACACTGAATGTGGTGTTCTCGATGGCGGCGACGGCGGCGTTCGCGGCGGCTTCGTCGCCGAGCGCCATCTTGTCCAGTTTCTCGCCGTCGAGATGGGTCAACTGGGCCTCGAAGGGCGCGCCGGCGCTGGATGTCATCGCCGCCTTCACCGACCAGTACTCGCGCGCCGTGAAATTCTCTATCTCGGTTTCGCGCTCACAGATCAGGCGCAGGGCGACCGATTGGACGCGCCCCGCCGAGCGGCTGCCCGGCAGTTTCCGCCACAGCACCGGCGACAGGTTGAACCCCACCAGGTAATCGAGGGCCCGGCGCGCCAGGTACGCCTCGATCAGTTCGCTGTCCAATTCGCGCGGGTGGTCGAAGGCGGCGAGGATGGCGTCCTTGGTGATCTCGTTGAAGACCACCCGCTTGACGTCGACGCCGCCAAGCGCGTTGGAGTTGTCGAGGATCTCGCGGACGTGCCAGGAAATGGCCTCGCCCTCGCGGTCCGGGTCG
>JAPPPF010000058.1:0-27508 GCA_028817665.1 Magnetovibrio sp.
TACCGTCATCAACGAGACCGGCGCGCTGCCGACCCGCCACCACCGCGACGTCCAGTTCGAGGGCGCCAACAACATCTCGGCGGAAGCCATGGCGGAACCGCGCGAATCGGACGGCAAACCGAACCTGGTCACCAACGCGGCCTGCTTCAGCTGCACCATCGCCTGCGGGCGGGTCTCGACCATCGACCGCACGCATTTCACGGTGAAGGACCGGCCGGAGTATCAAAAGGCGTCCGGCGGGCTTGAGTACGAGGCCGCCTGGGCGCTGGGCGCCGCCACCGGCGTCGATGACCTGGACGCGCTGACCTTCGCCAACTTCGTCTGCAACGAGCAGGGCATAGACCCGATCTCCTTCGGCGCCACCGTCGGCGCCGCCATGGAACTGTTCGAGGAAGGCGTCATCTCCGACAAGGAGACAGGCGGCATCGAGCTCAAGTTCGGCAACGCCGAGGCGCTCACCCAATTGGCCGAGCTGACCGGCCGGGGCGAGGGTTTCGGCGCCGAGATCGGCCTCGGCTCGAAGCTCTTGTGCGAGAAGTACGGCAAGCCCGAGCTCTCCATGTCGGTCAAGGGCCAGGAGTTCCCGGCCTACGACAGCCGCGGCATCCAGGGCATGGGGCTGACCTACGCGACGTCCAACCGGGGCGCGTGCCACCTCCGGAGCTACACCGTGGCCTCGGAAGTGCTGGGAATCCCAGAGAAGACCGACCCGCTGGTCACCGACGGCAAGGCCGGCCTGGTCAAGGCCTTCCAGGACGCCACCGCGGCCTTCGATTCGTCCGGGCTCTGCATCTTCACGTCCTTCGCCTGGACGCTCGAGGACGTGGCGCCGCAGCTCGACGCGGCCTGCGAGGGCGAGTGGACGGCGGAGCGGCTTTTGGAGGTCGGCGAGCGCGTCTGGAACCTGGAGCGCCAGTTCAACCTGGTGGCCGGCTTCACCGGCAAGGACGACAACCTGCCGAAGCGCCTGTTGAAGGACGCCGCCAAGACCGGCCCGGCCGACGGCCTGACCAACGGCTTGGACAAGATGCTGCCGGAATACTACGAGGTCCGCGGCTGGACGCCGGACGGCGTGCCCAGCAAAGAGACCTTGGACCGGTTGGCGCTCTAACCGGCCGGGAACCCATCGGGGAGGGGGTGCATTCGCCCGGGACCGGCGCCGCCCGGCGCCGTTCCGGGCGCCTCTCTCAATGAACGTGCAAGCGAGGAGCATACGATGACCTATGTGGTTGTGGGCGCCGGGCCGGCCGGCGTGGTCGCCGCCGAAACCCTGCGCAAGGCCGATCCGGCCGGCGAGATCGTGCTGATCGGCGACGAGCCGGAGCCGCCGTACTCGAGGATGGCGATCCCCTATTACCTGACCGGCAAGATCGAGGAGGACGGCACCTACCTCCGTAAGGCCGACGGCCATTACGACGACCGCAGGATCGAATTCTGCCAGGGCCGGGTCGAAGGCGTCGACGCCAAGGCCGGCAAGCTGAGCCTCGCCGGCGGCGGCAGCCAGGCCTTCGACAAGCTGCTGATCGCCACCGGCGCCAGCCCGGTGAAGCCGCCGGTCGACGGGCTCGACCTGCCGGGCGTCCATCACTGCTGGACGCTCGAGGACGCGCGCCAGATCATCGGGCTCTCGCACGCGGGCGCCGACGTGGTGCTCATGGGCGCGGGCTTCATCGGCTGCATCATCCTGGAGGCCCTGGCCGAGCGCGGCGTCAACCTGACCGTGGTCGAGGCCGAGGACCGGATGCTGCCCCGGATGATGGACGAGACCGGCGGCGACATGCTGAAACGCTGGTGCGAGGCGAAGGGCGTCACCGTGCTCACCGGCACCCGGGTGACCAAGCTGGAGGCCGCCGCCGGCGCCGGCGAGGACCGGCTCAACGTTGACCTGGACACCGGCGGGCAGATCCCCGCGCACCTCGTGGTCGTCGCCACCGGGGTCAAGTCGAACACGGATTTCCTCGACGGCAGCGGCGTCAAGGTGGAGACCGGCATCGTCGTCGACGCGCACCTGAAATCCAGCGCCGACAACATCTACGCGGCCGGCGATTGCGCCGAGGGCCCCGATTTCTCGACCGGCGGCTGGTCGGTGCACGCGATCCAGCCCACCGCCGTCGATCACGGCCGCATCGCGGCGCTCAACATGGCCGGCAAGCCGACCCCCTACAAGGGCTCGCTGGGTATGAACGTGCTCGATACCATCGGCCTCGTCTCCGCCTCCTTCGGCGCCTGGGACGGCGTCGACGGCGGCGACCACGCCGAGATCGTCGACGCCGAGGGATTCCGCTACATCCGTCTCGAGTTCGACGGCGAGCGGATCGTCGGCGCCTTGAGCCTCGGACGCACCGACCACATCGGCGTGCTGCGCGGCCTGATCCAGAACCGCACGGCGCTCGGTGAATGGAAGGACGCCTTGATGGCCGATCCGCACCGCTTCATGGAAGCCTACGTGGCGCATTCCCAGTAGGCCGCCGGCCGTCATGAGGATCCGGATCAAGCTTTACGCCGCGCTCGGCCAGTACCTGCCGGCCGGCGCCGAGAAGAACGAGGTCGACCTCGACGTCGCCGACGCGGCGACGCCGGACGACGCCTTCAAGCAGCTCAATGTGCCCTTGGAGCAGTGCCACCTGGTGTTGATCAACGGCCTGTTCGTGCCGCCCGGCGAACGCGCCACCCGGGCGCTGGCCGACGGCGATCACCTGGCCGCCTGGCCGCCGGTGGCGGGCGGCTGAGGCCGATGGCCGGGCCGGTCACCATCACCAAGGAAATGGCGGTCACCCACGCGGACTTCTTCCGCTCCATCGTCAACGCATTCGAGCCGGGCGGCTACCGGCGCGAGGCCGACAGGATCGTCGCCGAGGACGGCGAGCGCCGGCTGGAGATCACGCTTGGCCCGGAAGGCACCCGGCAGATCGCCCTGCTGGCGGTGCCGGCGACGCCGGTGACGCTGACCTTCGACGGCTATTCCGAAGCCGAGCGCGCCGCGGCCATGGAACGCTTCGATCGCGCCTTCCAGCGGGGCGGCGGCTAGCGACAGCGTTGGACCGGCGCCGGCGTCAGGACGGCCGGATGGTGCGTTCGGCGGGAAACGTGATGACCACCCTGGTGCCCTCGCCGACCTCGCTTTCGATGTCGATTTCGCCATCGTGGAGCTCGACCAGGCTCTTCGACAGGGGCAGGCCCAGGCCGGTTCCCCGGTGCGTGCGCTCATAGCCGTCGCGGACCTGGCCGAAGGGCTCGAGCACGGTCGGGATATCGTCGGCGGCGATGCCGGTCCCGGTATCGGTCACGGCGAGGGTCATGGCGCCGGCGTCGTCGACGCCGGTGTCGACGGTGACGGTGCCGTGGCGGGGCGTGAAGTTGATGGCGTTCGACAACAGGTTGAGAACCACCTGTTTGAGCCTCAGGGCGTCGCCGCGGAACATCACCAGTTTCGGATCGACGTTGGCGCCGAGGCGGATTCCCTCGCGGTCCGCGTGCTCGCGCACGATCTGCAGGCATTCGCCGACAAACCCCTCGACGGCGATTTCGCTCTCGTCGAGGGTCATCTCGCCGGCGTCGATCTTCGAGATATCGAGGATGTTGCCGATCACGTCGTGCAGGTGATTGCCGGAGATGTTGATGACGTCGACGTATTCGCGGTACTTGTTGTTGCCGAGCGGTCCGAAGGTTTCCTGCTGCAAAACCTGAGAGTAGCCGATGATCGAATTCAGCGGCGTCCGCAGCTCATGGCTCATCGACGACAGGAACTGGGACTTCGCGGCATTGGCCGATTCCGCGGATTCCTTCGCCCTGAGGAGCTGATCGGCGACCGCCATCTCGGCCTTGCGCGCATCGAACAGGGTCATGATGATCCCGGCCAGGTTGCGGAGCGTGTCGCGCTGCGTGTCGTTCAGGGATTTCGGCTGCTTGCCGATCAGGCAAAGCCCGCCGATGGCATGGCCGTCGGCCGTGGTCAGCGGGCAGGCGGCATAGAAGCGGACGCCGATCTCGCCGGTGACCAGGGGGTTGTCCTTGAAGCGCGGATCCTCGGTGGCGTTCTCGATCTCGAACAGCTCGTAAGGCTCGAGGATGGCGTGCGCGCAAAACGCGATGGCCCTCGGCGTCTCCCGGGGTTTCATGTTGTTGCGGGCGAGGAAGTACTGCTTGTCCTGGTCGATCAGCGCGATCACCGATATCTCGACGTCGCAGATATCGGCGGCGATGCGGATGATGGTGTCGAAGACGGGATCCACGTCGTGGCCGATGAGGTCGTAGGAATGCAGCGCGCGGAGCCGCTCTTCATCGTTTTCCGGTATAGCCGCTTCCGCCATCGTGCCCGACGTCCCCGAATAATCCCGGCGTATCCTATCACGGTTGAATCCGGTTCGGCGGCTTCTATTAATGTAAATTAACATGTCCGGCAGAAGCGGCCGGCGGGGCGGGGGTCAAGGCGTTTCCCGGTGTTCCTTCAGGTCGAGCTCCACCTCGACGATCGAGTCTTCCGGTTGCGGCATTTCCTTGAATCCCAGTTGCCGGGCGAGGCCGCGCATGGGCTTGTTCTCGCGGAGAATCTGTCCGGCCATTGACCGCGTGCCGCGACCGCGGCAGTAGCCGATCATCTTCTCCAGCAACTTCCGGCCCAATCCCTGTCCCTTCATGTCGGACCTGACGACGATGGCGAACTCGCAGCGTTCGTTGTTCGGGTCGGTGACGGTCCGTACGACGCCCAGGGTCTCGCCGTCGCCGGCGGCCGCCTCGGCCACGGCGACAAAGGCCATTTCGCGGTCGAAGTCGATCTGCGTGAGGCGCGCCATCTGCGAGTGCGGCAATTGGCTGACCTGGCCGAAAAACCGGAAACGCGTGTCCTCGGGCGTCAGCTTCGACAGGAAGGCGTAATGCGCGGGCTCGTCCTCCGGCCGGATCGGGCGAACGAGAAGCTCGCGCCCCGACTCGAGGTGAATTGTCTCCTCCAGTTCCTCGGGGTAGGGGCGGATGGCGAGGCGGCGGTCGGCGCCGGTCCGGGCGCGGGCCACCCGGATGCGCGCGTCCAAGGCCAGCACGCCGTTCTCGTCGGCGAGCAGGGGATTGATATCCACCTCGGCGATCTCGGGGATGTCGACAATCAGTTGCGAGAGCTGCATGAGCGTCAGGCACAGGCTGTCCATGTCCACCGGCGGGCGGTTCCGATAGCCCTTGAGCAGCCGCGAGATCCGGGTCCGTTCGATCAGGTCTCGGGCCAGCTTCATGTTCAGCGGCGGCAGGGCGATGGCGCTGTCGTCGATCACCTCGATGGCGGTGCCGCCGTGGCCGAAGACGATCACCGGCCCGAATATGGGGTCGTTCATGACTCCCATGAAAACCTCATGCGCGCCCGGCCGGTCGGCCATCTGCTGGACCGAGAACCCCTGTATGTCGGCGTCCGGAACACGCCCGCCGATGCTTTCCAGCATGTGCTCGGCGGCGTTCCGGACGGCCTCCTCGGATTCGAGGAATAACTGAACGCCGCCGACGTCGGATTTGTGCGTGATGTCGTCGGACATCACCTTCAGGGCAACGGGGAAGCCCATGGCCGCGGCCTTTTCCGCCGCCTCCTCGGGGGTGCGGACGATATGCGTCTGCACCGTCGGAATGCCGTAGGCGGCGAGCACCGCCTTGGCCTCGGGCTCGCTCATCATGTCCGAGCCGTTGGCCAGCCGGGCCTCGATGACCAAACGCGCGGTGTCGGTGGCGCGGGTGAAATCGTGCGGCGCCGAAGGCGGGGTCTCCAGCAGCATCTCCTGGTTGCGCCGGTAGTCGACCAGGTGCATGAACGCCTGAACCGCCTGCTTCGGCGAATTGTAGGTAGGGATGCCGGCGTCGTGAAAGGCCTTGCGCGCCGGCTCGACGGCCTGACCGCCGACCCAGCTCGTTAACAGGTTGCCCTTGGTCTCGCGGGCGATGTCGATGACGGCGCGGCCCGCTTCGACGCTGTCGGCGGTGGCGGTCGGCGCGTGCATCACCAGCACCGCGTCCGTTTCCGGCGCTCTGGCCAGGATGCGGGTGGCGTCGGCGTAGCGGCTTCCGGGGGCGTCGCCGATGATGTCCACCGGATTGCCGCGCGACCAGGTCGCCAGCAGCACCCGGTCGAGGGCCGCGAGGGTCTCCTCGCTGAGCACCGCCGGGACGCCGCCGCGATTGACCAGCGCGTCAATGGCCAACACCCCGATGCCGCCGCCGTTCGTCAAGATCGCCAGCCGTTCGCCCTTCTGCGGTTTGGCGCGGGCCAGTGTTTCGACGGCGGCGAACAACTCATCGATGTCGCCGACGCGGAGCAGGCCGGCGCGTTGAAAGGCCGAATCGTAAACCCGGTCGCTGCCGGCGAGCGCGCCGGTGTGGGTCGCCGCCGCCACGGCGCCTTCCGCCGCGGTGCCGGACTTGACGACCAGGACGGGCTTGTTGCGCGCGGCGGCGCGGCACGCCGACATGAACTTCCGGCCGTCCGTGACGGCTTCGATATAGAGCAGGATGGCACGTGTGTTCGGATCGTTGGCAAGGTGGTCGACGACATCGCCGAAATCCACGTCGGCGGCATTGCCGAGGGAGACGAAATGCGAAAACCCGACGTCGTGCAGGTGCGCCCAGTCGAGAACCGCCGTGCACAGCGCCCCGGATTGGGAGACGAACGCGATGCTTCCCGGCCGCGCCGGCAGGTGCGCGAAGCTGGCGTTCAGATTGATGCCCGGCGACAACAGGCCGAGGCAGTTCGGCCCGAGGATGCGCAAGAGGTGCGGCCGCGCGGCTTCCAGCATGGCGTCGAGAACCGTCACGGAATCTTCGGTGACGGCTTTGTCGAGGCCGGCGGTCAGGACGATCGCGGCGCGGGTTCCCTTCTCGCCAAGCTCGGATATCAAGCCCGGGATCGGCGCCGGCGGCGTGCATATGACGGCGAGGTCCGGCGCCATCGGCAGGTGCTCGATATCGGGGTAGGCGAGGACGCCGGCGACGGATTGATGGTTCGGGTTGACCGGCAGGACCGGCCCCTCGAAACCGCCCTCGAGGATATTGTGCATGACGATATTGCCGAGCGCGCCGGCGCGCGCCGAGGCGCCGATCACGGCGATCGATCGTGGACGGAACAACTGTTCGAGGTTTCGGGTCGTCATGGCGCGGAACTCAACACTCCACTTGCGTCGCTGCGTCGCGGGCGGACACCCGGCGCGTGCGGCACCTGGACATAAGATAGGAACGGAAATTGTGCGACGCAATAAAAATATTGCAACGCACAATCAAATTCGAAGGACCGGGTTTCCGGCGAACGCCGCCGGCGCGGCTATTTCTTCTTGGAATCGTAGGGGTTGTCGCGCTTGCGCGGGGCCACCCTGAGGGGCACGCCGTCGAGGCCAAAATCCTCCCTGAGCCCGTTCACCAGATACCGCAGGTAGCTTTCCGGAATCTTCTCGGCGCGGGTCGAGAACAGCACGAAGGTCGGCGGCCGGGTTTTCGCCTGGGTGATGTAGCGGAGCTTCAGCCGGCGCCCCGAAACCACCGGCGGCGGATGGGCTTCCAGCATCATCTCGAACCAGCGGTTCAACTCGGCGGTGGGGACGCGCGTGTTCCACAGGTCGTAGACCTCGAAGACCGCCGGCATCAGCCGGTCCATGCCGCGGCCGGTTTTCGCCGAGCAGGTGACGATGGGAATGCCCCGGACCTGCGGCAGCGACGTCTGCAGGCGGTCGGAAAGCCGGCCCAGCGAGGCCTTCCTGTCCTCCGCCGCGTCCCATTTGTTGACCGCGATGATCAGCGCCCGGCCCTCGTCGATGACCCGGCGCGCGATGGTCAGGTCCTGCTTCTCCAGCACGGCGTTGGAATCGAGGACCAACACCACGACCTCCGCGTACTGCACGGCGCGCAGCGAGTCGGCGACCGACAGTTTTTCCAGTTTGGCGTCGACGCGGGCCTTGCGGCGCATGCCGGCCGTATCGACGAGATGCACCTCGCGGCCTTGCCACGACCACGGAACGCTGATCGCGTCGCGGGTGATGCCGGCTTCGGGGCCGGTCAGCATGCGGTCCTCGCCGAGCAGGTAATTGACCATCGTCGACTTGCCGACGTTGGGCCGGCCGACGATCGCCAGTTGCAGCGGCCGGTCCGGGTCGTCGTCGCCGACCTCGCCGGGCGCGGGTTCGGCCTCGGAGCCGGCTTCCCAGGCCATCGCGCTCAACACGTCGTAGAGCTCGGGCAGGCCGCCGGCGTGTTCGGCCGAGACCGGCAGCGGGTCGCCGAGGCCGAGCGCGTAGGCCTCGAGCCGGCCGGCCTCGCCGGCGCCGCCCTCGCATTTGTTGGCGAGCAGGACCACCGGCGTCTCCTGGGTCCGGAGCCAGGCGGCGAAATGTTCGTCGATGGGGGTGACGCCGGCGCGCGCGTCGATCATGAACAGGGCAACGTCGGCTTGCGCGACCGCGGCCTCGGTCTGATGGCGCATGCGGCCCTCGAGGGCGTCGTCGTCGGCGTCCTCGAGGCCGGCCGTGTCGATCAGGCGGAAGCTCAGGTTGCCGATCCGCGCGTCGCCCTCGCGGCGGTCGCGGGTGACCCCCGGCGTATCGTCGACGATGGCGTGGCGCTTGCCGGTCAGGCGGTTGAATAGGGTCGACTTGCCGACGTTGGGGCGGCCGATGATGGCGACGGTGAACGGCATGGTCTTGTCAATCCTGAAGCGGTTCGTGGACGCCCGTCGGGCCGGCCCGCCGGGTGCTCAGCGGTAGGCGACGAGATCGGCGTCGTTGGCCAGGAAATACACGCTGCCGTCGGCGACCACCGGCGCCACGGTGACGCCGTCGGGCATCTCGACGACCCCGAGGACGCGTCCCGAGTAGGGCGAGATGGCGAGCGCCTCGCCGTTCGATCCGGCGACGATCAACCGGTCGCTGGCGAGGATCGGCCCGGTCCAGATGATCGGGTCCTCGAGATCCTCCGGGTCCTCATAGCGCGGCAGGCCCCGCACCCAATGGATGCGCCCGTCGGCCCGCGTGATGCAGGCGATCTCGGATTCCGTGGTCAGGACGTAGATGTAGTCGCCGACCACCCAGGGGCTCTCGATGCCGGCGATCTCCCGGTCCCAGATGCGGCGCCCGGTGCGCAGGTCGATGACCACCATGAGGCCGGCGTTGCTGACCGCGATGACCCGGCCCCGGTCGATGATCGGCCGGCCGCGGATTCCCGACAGGCTCGAAACGACGTCGGTGGCGCGCGCCGTGATCAGGGCGTCCTGCCAAAGGACCCGTCCGTTCTCGACCTTCAGCGCGACCAGCTCGCCGGACGTGTAGGGGACGACGACGACCCCCTTGTCGACGGCCGGGCTGGCGCTGCCCAGCACGCTGGCCACTTCCGGCGCGCCGCGGTGACGCCAAATGGTCTCGCCGGTTTTCGCGTTGAGGGCGTGCAACTGGTTGTTCATGGTCACCACGAAGACGCGGCCGCCGCGCGCCGTCGGCGCGGCCCGCATCGGCGCGTTGAGATTGCGGCGCCACTGAACCTTGCCGGTCTTGGCGTCGAGGGCGATGGCCTCGGCGAAACCGGTGGTCACGAAGATCTGGCCGTTATCGTAGGCGACGCCGCCGGTGATGTGGCCGTCGTCGTCGTCGTCGGGCTCCAGTTCGGCGCGCCAGATGATCTTACCGGTCTTGGCGTCGAGGGCGGAAACGGTGGTCAGCGCGTCGACCGCGAAGACCTTGCCCTCGGCGATCACCGGCGTCGCGTTGAGGCGTTCCTCGTCGTCGTTGCCCTCGCCGATATCGGTGGTCCAGGCCCTGCTCAGCGCGTCGCGGACCTGGACGTGATGCATGGCGTGGTTGGCGTAGCCGCCGGCCTGCGGCCACGCCGCGTTCGGCGTCGGCGCCGGCAGCAGGATCTGTTTCCCGGCGACCGAGGAATCGGCGCTCAAGGTGCGCGAATGGGTCAACACGGCAAGCCGCTTGCCTTCCAGCGGCACCTTCGGCGGCCCTTCGAACCACCCGGAGACCGTATCGCAGCCGGCGACGGCGGCGGTGACGGCGAGCACCGCGAGAAGGCGCCGCGCCTCGGCCATGCCGGGGCGCCGCCGGGTCCGGGAGGTTGTCGGGCGATGCATCCGCTATTTCCCCTGCAGGATCAGTTCCATTTCGCGGGCCCGCGCGCGCAGGCCCTGCGGCGCGTCCGCCGCTTTCGCCAGTTCGCCATAATACTCCCGGGCCTTCTTGTTGTCGCCACCGTAGAGGGCCTCGAGGGCGGAAATTTCCTTGGCGCTGAACCGCCAGGGACCGGTGCCGGCGGCGAGCTTCTGGGCGCGCGCCAGCAGGCCGCCGTCGCGGGATTTCGAATCGAGCTCGCTCAGGGCGCCGAGAACCACGGCGAGTTCCTGATACACGGGCTTCACGCCGCCGTCACCCGCGATCGCGGCATAGGCGCCGGCGGCGCCGGCGGTGTCGCCGTTCTTGGCCATCAGGGCGGCCATCTGGAAGCGCGCCAACATGGCGTAGCCGGCGCCGCCGTCGGCGGTGATCGCGCCGAAGGCGTCGCGGGCCGCTTCCGTCTTGCCGCCCTCGGCGAGTTTCTGGGCGGCGGCGAAGCGCTCGCTGAGCTCCGTGCGCTGGTTCATGTCGTAGGCTTGCCAGCCCTTGAATCCGGCGACGCCAATGACCAGCGCCACCGCGGCGCCGAGCATATAGACACCGTAATCGTTCCAGAGTTTCTGCAGGTTTTCCTGCTTCAACTCGTCGTCGATTTCACGAATCAGGACATCTTCTTCTTCGGCCACGTCGTTCTCCTGCGGGATCGGCTGAAATAGGCGCGACAACATATCGCCGGGCCCCCGGATTGGCAAACCCGGGAGACCGCGAATCCGGTCCTCATCGCCACTTGATGGAGCACCCCATGCTGGCGGTCTGCTGCTCGGGTCCGCGACCCGTTTCACGCACCAGGGTCATGGCCTCGACCAGTTCGCGCCGCGCGCCCTCGGGCGCCGGATCGCGCCCCGATTCATCGAGCCGTCCCCGGTACTGCAGCCCGTCGTCCTTGTCGAAACCGAAGAAATCGGGCGTGCAGACCGCGTCGTAGGCGCGCGCCGTCTCCTGGCTCTCGTCGATCACGTAGGGGAAGGTGAAACCGTGTTCGGCGGCGAAGGCCTTCATGTTGTCGAAGGAATCGGCGGCGACGATCTCGGTGGCGTTCGGCATGACGGCGATGACGCCGATCCCCGCTTCCTGCAATTCCTTGGCGTCGGCGACGAGGCGGGTCACCACCGCCTTGACGTAGGGGCAGTGGTTGCAGATGAACATGACCAGCGTGCCCGACGCGCCGCGGACGTTGGCGAGGGTATAGGTCTTGCCGTCGGTACCCGGCAGCGCGAAGGCCGGGGCCTTCCAGCCGAAATCGCAAATGGGAGTGTGAACCAGGGCCATCGCAAGCACCTTTTCCGGAAATTTTCCTACCGCGCATGTGTTTACCAAAATCCGTTCCCCGGGGAAACGGAAAAACGCATATTCTCCAGTCGGTTAGGTCGGATACGGCCAGGCCGGGGCCGGGGCGCCGGATTAAAGGCTTCTTAACCGTCCCTGGGCTATACTGAAATATCTCAAAGGGTGAGGTTTCATAAGGTTATGCGCGACAAGCGAATTTCCGGGTTCCGGGTGTCCGCCGGGCTGATGCTGATGGCATTGGCGGGCTGTGGGCCCGTCGTGGCAACTGGCATTCCGGCGGTCGGCCAGGCCGACATCTTGACCGTCGTCGGCACCGACAAGACGATGGTCGACCACGTGATCTCCATGAGCAGCGGCAAGGACTGTTCCTACGTGCGCGTCGAGCGCGGCATGCACTACTGCAAGGAGGACGAGCCGAAGGTCAATCCCGAGGTCTATTGCTACAATACCCTCGGCAGCGTGACCTGCTACAATCGTCCCGACCCGTACGAGGGCCGCTATCAGAAACTCGGGGACAACGATCACAACCTGGTCAAGCGCACGCCGCAACGCCAGTAAACGGACCCCGCGGGCGTGTTTTCCGCTGTCTGATTCGCCGCGGCCACGTTAAAACCGCTCATGCGTTACATCTACACGCTCATCACCATCGGGGCCTTGGGCCTGTCGGCGTTCGCCGCCTATTTCTTCTTCGGCAGTCCCGGCGAGGACCCGCTGGTCACCGAACTCACCCGGTTCGAGGCCGACGTCGGGAAATGGCGGGGCGGCGCCGAGAACGGCAGCGCCAACGCGCAGTTCGGCCTGGCACGGGTGTTGGAGACCGCCAACCCGGCCTTCCGGAACTACGCGAAGGCCGCCGAGTACTACCGGAAGGCCGCCGATCAAGGCCATGTCGAGGCGCAACACGCGCTCGGCCTGCTTCATGTCCGGGGGCTCGGCGTCTCGCAGAACTACCACCGGGCCTCGGAATGGTTCCGGCTGGCCGCCAATTTCGGCAAGCACGCGGGCGCCGAATTCGCCTTGGGCGAGCTCTACTTCAACGGCCGCGGCGTGCCCCATAGCTACGGCCAGGCGATCGGCTGGTACCGGAAGGCGGCCAACAAGGGCCATCCGGTCGCGCAGCACGTGCTCGGCCTCATGTACCGCGAGGGATGGGGCGTCGACCAGGATCTGGTCGAGGCCTTCAAATGGCTGTCCCTGGCGATCCGCGGGCGCGACAGGGTGCTGGCCCACGACGCCAAATCGGACCCCGTCCGCGAGCGCGAGAAACTGCTCGCCACCATGAACCAGTGGCAGATCGATCAGGCCGACAAACTGACCGGGGCGTGGCGGCCGCAACGCTGACGCCCGGCCATCTGATGGTTGACCCTCCCTGACAGTTGGCGCACCATCCGCCGGCTTGAAAAACGCCCTCTCGGCGGAGGAACCACGCGCATGAAACCACGATTACTGGTCGTCGACGGATATACCCGCTCGGCCCGCGAGGAATTGGTCGCCGGCGGCGCCTCCATGGCCGCCGATCAATACGTCCGCATGCTGACCCAGCAGGCACCGGGCGCCGAGTGCGACGTGGTGTTCCCCAGCGACCCGGACAGCGAGTTGCCGGCCGGCGCGGCGCTCGCCGACTACGACGGCGTCGCCTGGACAGGATGCAGCCTGACCGTGTTCGAGGACAACGCCGAGGTCACCCGCCAGATCGCCTTCGCCCAGGCGGCGTTCCGCGCCGGCGTGCCCGGCTTCGGCAGTTGCTGGGCGGCGCAGATCGCCGTCGTCGCCGCCGGCGGGCTCTGCCGGGCCAACCCGAACGGCCGCGAGATGGGGATCGCGCGGAAGATCCAGCTGACGCCCGAGGGCCGCGGCCATCCGCTTTACGAGGGCAAGGCCGGCGTCTTCGACGCCTTCATTTCGCATGTCGACGAGATCACCCACGTGCCGTCCGGCTCCACCGTGCTCGCCGGCAACGCGTTCACCCGGGTGCAGTCGGTCTCGGTGATCTGGGAGGGCGGACACTTCTGGGGGCTTCAGTACCACCCCGAATACGATCTCCGCGAGATGGCGCGGCTGACCTGGTGCCGGATCGACAAGCTGAAGGCGCTGGGGTTCTTCCGCGACCGCCAGGCGGGCGAGGATTACGTGGCCTTGCTCGAAGCCCTGCACCAGGATCCGTCGCGCGAGGACCTCGCCTGGCTGCTCGGCATCGACGACGACATCCTGAACGAGGACGTGCGCCGCACCGAGGTCCGCAACTGGATCGACCGGCTGGTCATTCCGACGATGATCGCCAAGGGGCGGACGGGCGGCTGATGGCCGCCGGCCTCCGGTTCCTGATCGCCGAGGGCAATCCGGCGGCGCGCAACGACGTGCTCCTCGGTCTCGGCGGCCGGCCCGGCAGCGTTTGCTTCACCGACGCCCTGAAGACCCTGCAGCCCGATTGCGCGGTCGAGGTGGTGACGCCGGCCGATGGCGACCCGGAATTGCCGCCGGGCACGACCCTGGCCGACTTCGACGGGGTCATGATGAGCGGGTCGGGATTGAACATTCCCGGCGGTGACGATGATCCCAGGGTACAGCGCCAGATCGCCTTCGCCCGCGCCGTGTTCGAGGCCAAGGTGCCGTTCTACGGCAGTTGCTGGGGGCTGCAGGTCGCCGCGGCGGCGGCCGGCGGTCGCGTCGCCGCGAGCCCGCGGGGCAGCGAAATGGGGTTCGCCCGGAAGATCGCGCTGACCCGGGAGGGACGCGGCCATCCCCTGCACACGGACCGCGCCGGCGCCTTCGACGCGCCGGCCATCCACGTCGACGAGGTGACGCATCTGCCGTCCGGGGCGACGGTGTTGGCGGAAAACGCGTTCTGCGCCATCCAGTCGGCGTCGATCACCTACCGGGGCGGGGTGTTCTGGGGCGTCCAGTACCACCCGGAGTTCGACCTGGCCGACATGGCCAGGCTGATCGAGCGTTACACGGACCGGCTGATCACCCAGGGGTTCTACGCCGACGCCGACGCCGCCCGCCGGCATTGTGAACAGCTGACGACGCTGCACCAGGATCCGGACCGCCAGGACGTCGCCTGGCTGCTCGGCATCGACGCCGACATCCTGGACCCACGCATCCGCTGGCGCGAGATCGACAACTGGATCGAACGGCTGGTGCGGCCGCGCCGGGCCAGGCGCTAGGCCCTCACGAGAGCAGCCCGCTGGCCTTCAGGCCGTCGAACACGAACTGCACGGCCAGCGCCGTCAGCAAAACCCCGAAGATCCGCGAGATCACCTGCAGGCCGGTGACGCCGAGGAGGCGCTGCACCTGGGTCGCGACCAGCAGCAACACGAAGGTGATGGCGACGACGGCCAGCATGGCGCCGACGACGATGGCGCCGAGCTTGACGTCGCCGTGGGTGTTGCCCATCAACAGCACGCCGGCGCCCATGGCGCCGGGCCCCGCGATCAGCGGCGTCGCCAGCGGGAACACCGAGACGTCGTCCTTGAGTTCGGCCTCCTTGGTCTCGTCGTCGGTGGTGCTGGTCGAGCCCGACGGCTCCGCGAACACCAGCTTGATGCCGATCAGCAAGAGCAGGATGCCGCCTGCGGTGCGCAGCGCCGGCAGGGTGATCCCCATGTAGGCGAGGATGTCGTTGCCGAGCAAGAGGAAGGCCAGCAGGATGCCGGTGGCGATCAGCGAGCCCTTGATCGCCATGCGGCGGCGCTGCGACGGACTGGCGGTGGTGGTCAGCGCCGCGTAGATGGCGGCGACGTCCACCGGACCGATGGTCGCGAAGAAAGTAGCGAAGGCGACGAGCGCCGTCTCGACGGCGGCTTCGGGCATGACGGGACCCCCGTGGCGGTGATCCGCCGGTGCTATCAGGGGTTCATGGAAAAGACAACGGTTTTGCCTAGCCAGGCGCCTCCGAGATGGCGGCGAACGGGGGATCGACGATCCGTGCGTAGTCGGCGAAATCGAGGAACAGCGAGCGGTCCAGGCGGCCGGCGTTGAAGGCGACGCGGTCCCAGGCCTTGAAGGCCTCGTCGACGACGAGGCCGAGGTCGTCGCGGAAGCTGAACGGCGGTATCGCGCCCATCTCGCAGCCGGTCAGCTCGGCCGCCGTCTCCGCCGGCGCGAACCGGCCCTTCTGGGCGCCGGCGTGAGCCAGCAGCGCCTTCATGTCGAGGCGGCGGTCGCCGGGGATCACCGCCATGATGGCCCGCTTCCCGAGCCCGCCGCCGCGCACGCTGAGCACGATCGCCTTCATCGCCTGGCCCGGGTCGTTGCCTCGGATCGCGCTGATCCGTTCCGAGCGGCCCTCCGGTTCGTGCTCGATGACCTCGTAGGTGGCGCCGTGGCCGTCGAGGAAGTCCAGAAGCCGTCGGTGCGGCGTCGGTCCGCTCACAGCCGCCCTTCCATCGCCGCCTCGTACATGGTCCGCATTTCCTCCGGCCCCACGGGCACCGGGTTGGTCGGCGCGGTGGGGTCGGCGGCGGCCATCTCGGCCAGCGTCTCGAGGCGCCCGGCCTCGACGCCGAGCTCGCCCGCCGTGTGCGCGATCTCGAAGGTCTCGCGGAGCTCCAGGGTCCATTCGAGGACCGCGTCGAAGGACGCATTGGCAAAGCCGAGCCAGCGCGCCAGGCGTTCCATCCGCTCGGCGATGGCGGCCCGGTTGAAGACCAGGACGTAGGGCATGAACACGGCGTTGGTGAGCCCGTGGTGGGTGTCGTAGACCGAGCCCACCGGATGACTCAGTGAGTGGATCGCGCCGAGGCCCTTCTGGAACGCGGTGGCGCCCATGGCGGCGGCCGACATCATGTGGGCCCGGGCCTCGAGGTCGGACCCGTCGGCGACGGCGCGGGGCAGCCATTCGCGGATCAGCCGAAGCCCCTCGACGGCGATGCCGTCGGCCATGGGATGGTAGCCGGGCGCGCAATAGGCCTCGAGGCAGTGCGCCAGCGCGTCCATGCCGGTCCAGGCGGTCAGGTTCGGCGGCAGCCCGGTGACCAGGGCCGGGTCGCAGATGACGATGCCGGGCAGCATCTTCGGGTGGAACAGGATCTTCTTGGTATGGGATGATTCGTCGGTGGCGACGGCGGCGCGGCCAACCTCGGATCCGGTGCCCGACGTCGTCGGCACGGCGACGATCGGGGCGATGCCGTCGGCGTCGGCCAGGCTCCAGTTGTCGCCGACGTCCTCGAAGTCCCAGAGCGGCCGCGTCTGGCCGGACATGAAGGCGATCAGCTTGCCGGTGTCCATGGCGCTGCCGCCGCCGAAGGCGATGACGCCGTCGTGGCCGCCGTCGCGGTAGACGGCGAGGCCGTCGTCGACGTTGCTGCCCAGGGGGTTCGGCTTGACGTCGGCGTAGAGTCCCGTCGGCAGGCCGGCGTCGTCGTTGGCGAGGACGGCATCGGCGACCATGGGCAGGCCGGCGATGCCGGGATCGGTGACCAGCAGCGGCTTGGTCATGCCGAGCGCCCGGCAGGCGTCGGCCAGTTCGGTGATGCGTCCGGCGCCGAAGCGCACGGCGGTGGGGTAGTTCCAGTTGGATCTGAGTTCGGTCATGGAATCCTCGGTCAACGGTGTTCGGTGAACGCCAGGGCGGCGGCCCCGGCGGCGAAAATGGCGGCGAAGGCGCGGTTGCGGAGCCGTGCCTGGCGGCGCGTGCGGATCAACCGGCCGAGTCGCCCGGCCCCCAGGCCGTAGACGGCGTAGACGGCGAAGGAGAGCGCCACCGAGGTCGCGCCCATGATCGCCAGGTCCTGGTTGAAGGCCGGCCCGCCGGAAAGGAAGGGCGGGTAGACGAGCACGTAGGCCAAGGCCGATTTCGGGTTGGTCAATGAAATCAGGGCGGCCTTCGAGAAGATGCCGCCGGCCTCCGGGATGGTGATGGCGCCGTCGTCCAATCGTTCCGGGTCGGCGCGCCAGGCCTGCCAGGCGAGCCAGAAAAGGTAGCCGACGCCGACCCACCTGAGAATCTCGAAGGCGGCCGCCGAGGCGGCGAGGAAGGCGATCAGGCCAAGCGCCACGAGGACGACGTAGACGGCGACGGCGAACGCGAACCCGGCCGCCGCCGCGCAGGCCGCGGCGGAGCCCCGGCGGCTGCCGACGGCCATGGCGTAGACGGCGTTCGGTCCGGGAAACGCCGCGAAGGCGATCCAGACGGCGACGAAGGTGATCCAGGTCTCGAGGTTCATGGCGCTCAAATCGCGGTTCTCAGGTGAAAGGACTTGGGCCGGGTCAGGTGATCGTAGCCGATGTCGGAAAGCGTGCAGCCGCGCCCGGACTGCTTGACCCCGGTCCAGGCCAGGGCCGGATCCAGGTAGTCGCAGCGGTTCATGAACCAGGTTCCGGTGTCGACGCGTTCGCCGATCCGCAGCGCCGCCTCGGCGTCGGCGGTCCAGATCGCCGCCGTCAGGCCGAAGTCGCTGTCGTTCATCAGCTCGACCGCCTGGTCGTCGGAGGCGACCTTCATGATGCCGACGACGGGCCCGAAGCTCTCCTCCGTCATCACCCGCATGCCGTGGTCGACGTCGACCAGCACCTGCGGCGCCAGGTAGGGGGAGCCCAGCGCGTCGGCGTCGAAGCCGCCCGCGTCGACGAGGCCGCGGGCCCCGGCGGCGACGGCCTCGGCGGTCTGGGCGCGGACGAAATCGGCGGCGTCGGCGCGGACCAGCGGTCCCAGGGTGGTCTCCGGATCGGTCGGGCTGCCGAGCCGGTAGGCCCTGGTCAGCTCGACGACGCCGTCGACGAAGCGGTCGTAGATGTCGCGGTGGGCGTAGATGCGCTCGATGCCGCAGCACGACTGGCCGGAATTGAAGAAGGCGCCGTCCGTCAGGTTCTCGACGGCGTGGTCGATGTCGGCGTCGGGGCGTACGTAGGCCGGGTCCTTGCCGCCCAGCTCCAGGCCGACGCCGATGAACCGACCGGCCGCGGCGCGCTCGACCATGGCGCCGCCCGGCACCGACCCGGTGAAGGCGACGAAATCGACCTCCGGCGCCTGGACGAGGCGTTCCGTGTCGGCGTGGGTCAGGTGCAGGTACTGGAACACGCCATCGGGCAGGCCGGCGGCGCGGAACGCGTCCGCGTAGCGCTCGGCGCAGAGCGGCGTCTGCGCCGAGTGTTTCAAGATCACCGTGTTGCCGGCCATGATCGCCGGGATCACCGAGTTCACGGAGGTCAGGTAGGGGTAGTTCCACGGCGCGATGACGAACACCACGCCGAGCGGCGCGCGCCGGATGAACCGGGTGAAGCCCTCCTTGGCCTCCGCCGGGATGTCGGCGAGGGCGTCGGCGGCGGCGCCGATCATGTGCCGGGCGCGTTCCTCGAAGCCGCCGACCTCGCCCGGCGCGTAGCGGATCGGCCGGCCCATCTGCCAGGTGATCTCCTCGGCGATCCCGCCGGCCGCGGCGACGAAGGAATCGACCGCGCGGGCGCAGATGTCGGCGCGCTCGCCGAGCGGCACGCGCCGCCATTCGTCCTGAGCCTCGCGGGCGGCGCTCAGCGCGTCCGCGATCCTCGCCGCGTCGGCGTATTGCCGCTCCACGTAGACCGAGCCGTCGACCGGCGAAATCGTTTTGAACTTGTCCGTCATGGGGTATCTCCGCGGTCCGTCCGGATGACGTCCCGGCGCCGCCGTGGGCGCCTGTCAGGGGTCTTCTCGACTGCGTCTCCGGGCCTCAAATGATCTCGAAGTAGCGTTCCATCTCCCAGTCCGAGATGTGCTTGCGGAACTCGCGTTCCTCCCATTCGCGGCTCGCCGCGAAGTGCTCGACGAAGGCGTCGCCAAACAGCGTGCGGGCCGGTTTCGAGGCCCGCAGCCGGCCGGCCGCCTCGAACAGCGTCGCCGGCAGGTTCAGGCGCTTCGGGAATTTCTTGTCATAGGCGTTGCCGTCGACGGCCGGGTCCGGCTCGATCCCGTTCTCGATGCCCCAGAGCCCGGCGCCGAGCGCCGCGGCGAGCGCCAGGTAGGGATTGGCGTCGGCGGCGGCGACCCGGTACTCGACGCGCTGCGATTTCGCCGAACCGGGAATGACGCGGATCGCGCAGGTCCGGTTGTCGATGCCCCAACTGGCGTCCGTCGGCGCCCAGAAGCCGGGGATCAGCCGGGTGTAGCTGTTCACCGTGGAGGCGACCATCGCCAGCATCTCCGGCATCAGCTTCTGTTGGCCGCCGACGAAGTGCCGCATGGTCTCGCTCATCGCGCCGTCTCCGCCGACGAACGCGGCGCCGCCGTCCTTGCCCTTCAGCGACATGTGGATATGACCGCTCTGACCCGGCCAGTCGGGCGACCACTTCGCCATGAAGGTCGCCATCATCCCGGTCTTCTGCGCCATGATCTTGGCGAAGGTCTTGAACAGCGCCGCCTTGTCGGCGGCATTGAGGCCGGCGTCGACGGTGATCGCGGCTTCCAGGCAGCCGGGGCCGGTTTCCTCGTGGAGGCCCTCGAGCGCCATGTCCATGTCCTGGCAGCCGTCCAGGAGGTCGCGGTAGAAGTCGCTCTCGACGGTGTTGCGGAGCACAGAGTAGCCGAAGAACCCGGGCTGCATCGGTGTCAGGTCGCGGTAGTGCTTCTCGCGCACGCTGTGGGGCGTTTCCTCGAAGACGAAGAACTCGTACTCGAAGCCGGCCAGGGTATCGAACCCCATCGCCTCGGCCTTCTCCAGGGTGCGGCGCAGCACCGCGCGCGGGCAGACGGACTCGTGCTCGCCGGTGAACTCGCCGAGGAAGAACAGCATGCCGTCCTCCCAGGGGATCTCCCGGCAGGTTTCCGGCAGCACGCGCACGGCGGCGTCCGGGTAGCCGGTGTGCCAGCCGGTGACGGTGACGTTGTCGTAGAGCTGATCGTAGGAGTCCCAGCCGAGCACCACGTCGCAGAAGCCGAAACCGTTTTCCAACGCCGAGAGGAATTTCTCGCGGGCCATGTACTTGCCGCGCAGCACGCCGTCCATGTCGAAGACGCCGCCCTTGACGTGGTCGAGCTCGCGTTCCTCGACGATGGCACGGGCCTGTTCGGCGGTGGTGACGTCGCGCGGGTCCATCGAATCCCTCCCTGTCGGCGCTGCATTCCCGACCCCGAGATTACGCGCTTCGGGCGGCCTTTGAAAACCGCGAACTGGAGAAGATTTCAGGTGCCCCGGAGATGGCGGACGGCGGCGTCGGCGGCACGGTCGCCGCGGGTCATTCGGCAGCTTCGGCGGAAGGGAAGGCGACCTCTTCGAAGCGCGTCCGGCAGGGGTGCGGCCGACCGGTCATCCAGTGACGATGGCGGCCGTCGGGGAAGAGCTCGGAAACCATCGAGGCGGTGGTCTCGAAGGCGCCGTGCATGCAGATGCCACTGTCGTGGTCGGCAAGGAGGTCCATCATGGTTTCCGGCGTGATCCGCCCGGCCTCGGCGGCCAGCAGCCGGGTGCCCCAATCCTGGCGCGAACCGGCGAGGACGCCGCCGCCGTCGGCGGCGAAGGTCGCGGCGAAATCGGGCCGGGGCCGGGCCTCGCGAACGGCCTTCGACGCCTTGTCGTAGCCGACGCGGATGGTCAGGCCGTTGGAGATGTTGCGCCATCCCTCGGCGACGCGCTCGGCGGCCCAGGTCCGGTCGGCGGTTTCCAGCACCCAGGCCTCGCGGGCGTCGGCGACGAGGAAGCTGTTGTGGTAGGTGAAGCCGGGGTCGTTCTCGGCGCAGGCGCCGCCCTGGCCGTGGGTTTCCAGCAACTCGACGATGACGTCGACGGCCCGGTCGGCGGTCGCACCGCGTTCCAGGCCGAGGCGGACCAGATCCATGCCGAGCAGCGCCGGCGGCCCGAGGCGCTCGCGCGTCCACACGGCTTCGTTGCCGATCACCACGCCGGCGTCGTTGGCGCCCATTTCGGCGCCCCACATCCAGCCGATCTGCGAGAGCAGCACCGCATGGGTCTCCGGCGCCTGCGGGATCTCGATATAGGTGCAGGCGAGCCGGGCGCCCGGCGCGTGGCGGGCCGCTGGGTAGGTGCGGATGCCTTGCGCCTCGCCGGCCGGACGGTCCGAGTTCTTGGCGAAGACCACGGATCCGTCCTTGGTGGCCGGCGGCAGCGCGACGAAGGTGTCACACATGGGAACCTCCCGAAGCCATGGTAGCGCGGCGGGGCCGCGGCGGGAACCGGGTTGACGGCACAATCACGTGAGTTTCCGAGGCGTCTGCGCTACCGTTTCGCATGACCGGCAACCCCGATATCACGGCGGCCTTGCAGGAAGGCGTCGCCCTCCATCAGGCCGGACGGTTGGCCGAGGCCGAGGCGCGCTACCGCGCCATCCTCGAGGACGCGCCCGCCCACGCCGACGCCCTGCACCTGCTGGGCCTCATCGCCTTCCAGGAGGGCCGGCTGGAGGAGGCGCTGGCCGGCATCGAGCGCGCCGTCGAAATCAACGGCGCCGTCGCCATGTACCACGGCAACCGGGGCCGCATTCTTAAGGCGCTCGGCCGCGATGCCGACGCGGCGTCCGCCTTCGCCGCCGCGCTCCGGCTGCAGCCGGGCGATGCGGCGGTGCTTTCCGACCTCGCCGGGGCGCTGGTCGACGCCGGCGACGCCGAGGCCGCGCAACAGTTCGCCCGGCGCGCCGGCGATCTGGCGCCGGAGTTGGCGGCGGCCCCCTACAACGAGGGCCTGGCGTTGGCCGCGCTGAAGGAAACCGGCCCGGCCGAGAACGCCTTCCGGCGCGCCTTGGAACGCGACCCCCGGTTCGCGGCGGCGTCGCATGAACTGGGCGCGATCCTGCAGCAGAACGGCGATCTCGCCGGCGCCGAGCGCCAGTACCGCGAGGCCATCGCCAACGACCCGGCGCTCGGCGAGGCGATGACCAATCTCGGCAACGTGTTGCGGGCCGACGGACGGCTCGAGGAGGCGGTGAAATACTACCGGCGGGCCCTCGAGACGCTCGGCGAGATCGCCACGGTGCGCGGCAACCTGGGCGTCGCGCTCCAGGAGCTGGGCGACACGGACGCCGCCATCGCCGCCTACGACAAGGCCCTCGCCACGGAACCGGCGGACGCGGAGATCCGCCGCAACCGGGCCCAGGCGCTGTTGCAGAAGGGCCAGTTCGAGGAGGGGTGGCGGGAGTTCGAATGGCGCTGGAAAACGCGTCATTTCGCCGCCATCCGCCGCGACTGGAAGCAGCCCCAATGGGCCGGCGAGACCCTGCCCGAGGCCACCGTCCTGGTGCATTCCGAGCAGGGGTTCGGCGACTGCATCCAGTTCGCCCGCTACCTGCCCATGCTCGGCCGGCGCGTCGGCCGGGTGGTGCTCGAATGCCCGGCGCCGGTGGCCGGGCTGATGACGGGGCTCGACGGCGTCGACGACGTGATCCTACCCGGCGCGCCGTTGCCCGCCTACGACCGCCACGTGCCGTTGATGAGCCTGCCCGGCGCCTTCGCCACCGGTTTTGACACTATTCCGGCTGCGGTGCCGTATCTCTCCGTCGCCGCCGCCTCCGAGACGCTTTGGGGCGGGCGGGTCGGTGGCGGCGCCGGGCTCCGCGTCGGCGTCGTCTGGAAGGGCAGCCACAAGCATCAGCGCAACCGCTGGCGCTCGCCCGGCATCGAGGTGCTGCGCCCGCTGTTGTCGGTCCCCGGCGTCCGGTTCGTGTCTTTGCAGAAGGACGACGAGGACGTCGATCTCAGGAAGGCCAGCCTGGCCGGCGCGGTCCAGCCGCTCGGTCAGGACTTCCGCAACTTCACCGACACGGCGGCGACGATCCGGAACCTCGACCTGGTGATCGCGCCGGACACCGCGGTGGCGCACCTGGCCGGCGCGCTGGCGCGCCCGGTCTGGCTGATGCTGCCGCACGTCGGCGAGTGGCGATGGCTGGAGGAGCGCACCGACAGCCCCTGGTATCCCAGCATGCGGATCTACCGCCAGCCGGCGCGCGGCGACTGGGACGGCGTCGTCGAGGCGATGGCGGTAGACCTGGCGGCGCTGGCGAAAGGTTAGGTCTGGGCACCCGGACGAGGGTCGATTTCGGGGAAGGGGGGTCGAACCGCGAGACCTCCCTCAATGTCACAACGGGATACTTTCGAACGCGGAGAGCACGAGACGATTCAGTGGCCTAACGCAATTGGGTCATGCGTCTCATAAGCTGTTCCGGTGGTTGGTAATCGGAATCCCTCAACATGCGGATGTTCGCGATTCCCGCATAAGATATTGAAGTCCCCCCGGTAAACCCGGCAGTCGCCAACATCAGGAGACCAACCTCAATCAATGAAGAGAAGGATTCTGTCACCGCAAATATCACCCACTCCTGGCCGGTGAACGGATAAACGGGGAGAAGATCGTGAACGAACCACAAATAGGACCGCAGAAAGCTCGAAAACTCGTTTCCAGCAAGATATATGATGACGGCAACGCATGCACTTAGAATGACGAATACAAAAATCCGCCAGCGGTTACCCTTCAAGCACCTCAGGGTCCGGCGCACCTCCATTTTCCGGTCTCCTATTGCGATACCTGGCAAGATCGCAAATACGAATATGGACAAAATGAAGACGAGAAACGTAAGTGCGCCAATAAGAATAACATAGGCGGTATTGCCGGAACCCAAGGTTCCGGTGACCACAGCGAGTACAGCCACCAGGAATTCAATGAATGTCGGCGCCAGGACCAACGCAATCGCCACTAACCCATAGCGGATTTCCGGCCCAACAAATCGAAAAAACCCGGGATTTGTCTCGCCTAAAAGGATTGCGCGATGCCAAGCCACAGCGAGGTATGTCGACATCATTGCCCCGATGACACCGCTCATCGACGTCATGATTTCCAGATTGAAAAATGAATTCTGAGGCCCGTCGATATCGCGGATGATAACGAAGCTCCCGGCGACAAATAGCGCAAAATACACTATGAATGGGACGCCGGCACATCGCCACAGGAGCCCGAAGTTCGTGAAGGCATATCGATAACCCCACCACATCGTCGACCAGATGAGAAACTTGGGGGGGCTTTCACTATCCGTCATGGAATGAAGATACCCCATGAAGATGTAGGGTTCAGCACATAATTCTCTTGTACCGAGTTGTCATGACGATTGCCGCACATCCGACGTCCACGCCTTTGCCGTATTGCCTTCCCTCCGCGCCCCGCGGTGGGACCGCCGCCTAACCCGGCACCAGCACCGCGCCTTCCATGAGGCGGCGTTGGGTGCGGTAGCTGCGGGTCCAGAGCGCGTGCCATTGGCCGTCGTCCCGGATCACTTCGGCGCCGACCTCGAGGACGCCGGACGGATTGCCGATCCGGAGGTCGCCGCCGCTCTCGCGGGCCAGGTTGTGCGCCAAGGTGCCGTCGATCTTGGCGGCGGCGGCAAGGCACATGGCGCTGGTCAGGGGCGAGGCCCGGTGGGCGTCGCCGCTGGAGATGACGCGCACGGTGATGTCCTGGTCGGCGGCGGCGATGGTGGCGTCGTTGAGGGCGGTGAACTCCGTCGGCGGCGCCAGCACGGTGATCCGCGGGCTGGCGAAGGGCACGTCCTCGGCCCGATTGGCCAGCCCCATGGCGACGGCGCCGGCGCGGCGGATCGCCTCGAGGCGCCGCTTCAGGCCGGCGTCGGCGTCGATGGCGTCGGGGCGCTCGGTGGCGTCCATGCCGACGGCGGCGGCGGCGACGTAGACCATCGGCGTCGCCGCGTCGACCAGCGACACGGTGAACGGGCCCTCGCCGTCGACCTCGATCTCGTCGGTCGTCCGGTCCGTCGGCAACAGCCGCCCGGTGCCGGCGCCGCCGGGGTCCAGGTAGTCGAGTTGCAGCCGGGCCCCGGTGCCGGCGACGCCCTGGATGCCGAAGTCGCCGTCGATCACCGTCTGGCCGCCGGCGACGGGCACGCGGGTGTGGATGATCTTGTCGGTGTTGGTGTTGTAGAGCCGCACCAACGGCTCGCCGTCGTCGACCTCGATCAGGACCTCATCGATGGCGAAGGGGCCGATGGCGGACGACAGGTTGCCGCAGTTCGAGCTGTAATCGACCAGCGGCGCGCCGACGGCGACCTGGCCGAAGGTGTACTCGACGTCGGCGTCGACGCGCGCGGACGCGCGGACGATCATCACCTTGTTGAGCGACGAGATGCCGCCGCCCATGCCGTTCAACTGGCGGCCGTAGGGGTCGGGCGCGCCGATCACGTCGAGGAACAATTGGTCGCGGGCGTCGGCGTCGCCGGGCAGGTCGTCGGCGCGGAAGAACACGCCCTTCGACGTGCCGCCGCGGATGAAGGCGGCCGGGATGCGTTTCTGAACCATCCGCCGAGTTTGCCGCGATTGCGATGCGCCGACAAGCCGGCTAGGCTCGCGGCCGGACGGCATCCGGCCTATAATGGAGCGTTCGCAACGGGAGGTGCGTCATGAAGCTTTCGGCGGAGCAACTGCGGCAATTCGAGGACGAGGGGTTCATCATCATCCCCGAACTGTTCGCGACCGAGGAAGTCGAGGTGCTGAAGGGCGAGATCCCCGGCGTCTTCGCCCAGCGCCGCGACGAGAACGTCCGCGAGAAGGACGGCGACACGGTGCGCACAGGTTTCGCCACCCATACCTTCAACGACGTCTACGCGCGTTTCGTCCGCCACCCGCGCATCCTCGGGCCGGCGGAAGAGATGCTCGGCGGCCAAGTCTACGTGCATCAGTTCAAGCTGAACGCCAAGGCCGCCTTCAACGGCGACGTCTGGCAATGGCACCAGGATTACGGCACCTGGAAGCGCGACGACGACATGCCCGAGGCGCGGGCCATGAACCTCGCCGTCTACCTCGATGACGTCAGCGAGTTCAACGGCCCGCTGTATCTGATCCCGAAGAGCCACAAGCGCGGCGTCCTGGAGGCCGGCCACGACGTGACGACGACCAGCTATCCGCTCTGGACCCTCGACGAGGCGCTGATCCGCGAGATGGCGGACGAAGGCGGCATCGTCGCGCCGAAGGGCAAGGCCGGCACCGGGTTCTTCTTCCACAGCTGCCTGGTGCACGCCTCGCCGCCCAACATCTCGCCGTGGGACCGGATGATCGTCTACGTCAGCTACTGCAACGTCGACAACCACATCCGCCGGTTCCAGCGTCCCGAGTGGATCGCGCACCGTGATTTCACGCCGCTCGAGGCGGAGGCCGACGACTGTCTGCTCAGCCAAGCCGGCGCGGCGGCGGAATAAGGCTGCGGCGGCGACAAGATTTTCGCCTGCCTCCCTGAGCGTTCATGATCGCGTTCGTCGTTGCCGTCATTATTCTGCTGATCACGCCGGGCCCCGGCGTTCTGTCGACGGCCGGCGTCGGTTCCGGTTTCGGTTTCCGGCCCGGACTGGGTTACGTGTTCGGATTGTTCGTCGGCAACAACCTGGTCGGCCTCGCGGTGGTCAGCGGGGTGGCCGCGGCGGTCTTGTCGGTGCCCTATATGCGGGTTCTTCTTCTCGGTGCGTCGGCCGCATATCTGCTTTATCTGGCGGCGCGCATCGCGCTATCGGGATCGAAGATCGGGTTTATCGAATCCACGGAGGCACCGGGCGTTAAGAACGGCGTGCTTCTGCAGATCATCAATCCCAAGGCCTACGCCGTGCACACGGCGTTGTTTTCCGGTTTCGCTTTCTGGCCGGACAGCCTATTGGTCGAGGTTGCCGTCAAGTTCGTGCTGATGAACCTGTTTTGGGTGCCGATCCATCTCTTGTGGCTCGGCATGGGGGCGACGATGAAGCGGCTGGCGCTGTCGGAGCGCGCCAACAGGGCCATCAACATCCTGATGGCCCTGTCGATGCTGGGGGTCGTCGCGCTGACCTTACGATCGTAACGGCCGCCTAGACGCCCCAGGGCAGCGAGAAGGTCTTGACGTTGGTGTAGCTCTTCATGGCTTCGACCACGCCTTCCTTGTAGCCGAGGCCCGAATCCTTGATCCCGCCGAAGGGCGACATCTCGGTGCGGTAGCCGGGCACTTCCCAGACGTTGACGGTGCCGGTGTTCAGGCCCTGGATGCAGCGATTGATATACGTCCAGTTGTCGGTGCAGATACCCGACGAAAGGCCGAAGGGGGTCGAATTGGCGACCGGAATGATCTCGTCCAGGTCCTTGCAGCGAATGATCGGGATGGCCGGGCCGAAGGTCTCCTCGTAGACCAGTTCGCAATCGTAGGGCACGTGAT
>JAPPPF010000058.1:27518-29136 GCA_028817665.1 Magnetovibrio sp.
CGACGACGGTCGGCGGGAACACCGCGCCCTCGCGGTTGTTGCCGTGGCGCAGCGTGGCGCCGGCCTCGACGGCGTCGTTGACGCGCCGCTGGAACAACTTGGCGGAGTCTTCGTTGACCACCGTGCCGACATCGGTCTCAGGGTCCATGGGGTCGCCGTACTTGAGCGCCTTGGCCTTTTCGGTGATCAGATCCGACAACTCGTCGGCGATGGCCTCGACGGCGATGATCCGCTTGACCGCCGTGCAGCGCTGGCCGGAATTCTTGGTCGCGCCGCCGACGGCCATGGTCGCCGCGCGATCCAGATCGGCGTCTTCCATGACGATGAAGGGCGCATTGCCGCCAAGCTCGAGCACGCCGCGCCGGTAGCCCAGCGTATCGGCGATGTACTTGCCGGCCGGGACGCTGCCGGTGAAGGTGACCAGGGTGATGTTGTCGTTGGTGATCATTTCGTCGTCGAGGTCCTGCGGAACCGCGGTGATCACCGACAGCATCTCCGGCGGCAGGCCGGCTTCGTAGAGGATATCGGCCAAGACCAGGGCGGTCAGCGGCGTCGCCTCGGCCGGCTTCAGGACCATGCAATTGTTGGTCGCGATCGAGGGCGCGATCTTGTGGGCGACCATGTTGAGGGGATGGTTGAACGGCGTGATGGCGCTGATCGCGTTGAGCGGCTCGCGGGTCGTGAAGATGCGCCGCTTCTGCCCGTGCGGCGTCAGGTCTCAGGAGAAAGCCTCGCCGTCGTCGCGGATGCAGAGCTGGCCCGACAGGTGAAAGACGTCGTAGGCCCGGCCGCATTCATAGAGCGAGTCCTTCTTCGAGATGCCCAGTTCGGCGGTGATGAGGTCGGAGATTTCCTCCTTGCGGCTGGTGATGATCTCGGCCGTCCGCATGAGGATCTGCTGGCGCTCGTAGCGGGTCAGCGTGGCCTCGTAGGCGCCGGCGATCTCGAAGGCGCGCCGGGCATGCTCGGCGCGGCCCCGGGGCACGGTCCCGACGAGGGCGTTGTTATAGGGATTGAAGACTTCGATGCGGTCATCGGTGTCGACCTTGTCGCCGGCGATGCGCATCGTTTCGTTCATGATCTTCGTGGAAACATCCATCGTTTGAGTCCTTTGAATTATCGTTCAATCACTTAATTTTTGCCAAGGAAAAGGAGTACGCGAACTCCCGCCGAACATCTCTCTCGCCTACCGAACCCGCCTTCCGGCGGGGAAAAAAGTGGTCTGGCATCGATGTTGTTTTTTTGTGGTATTCTGACTTATTATGACTGATAATCTCGCAACCTATCATTTTCGTAGCGCTTGTAAAGCGAGTTTCATGCCGAAAGACCCGACACCTCCGACGCTTGGTTCGCTGTCCGCGTCAATGGCCTCCAAGCGGCGCGCGCTGGGCGGCCGGGACTCCCGCGACGCGAACGATTTCGCGGCGCCGCGCCCGCATCCGCGATCGGCGCGGGCGGGCTGAATGCGACGGGAGGCCCGAATTACCCTGAATTACCGTGTCGGCACGAATTCCAGGCAACCTGGAGAAACTAGAGGCGAAATTGCTTTTCGCGAAACCGCCCAAAAGGAGATCTAGTACATGCAGAGAAGAGCAGATATCGATAGGAAGACATCGAT
>JAPPPF010000073.1:0-4968 GCA_028817665.1 Magnetovibrio sp.
GGCCCCAGCCCGTCAGGTTGAGCCAGGCGCCGATCAGGCAGCCGACGATGATCGGCGAGGTCCTGGACATCCTGGGTCGCGCCGCCCTGCCCTTGGGCCTGATGGCGGTCGGCGCCGGCCTCAACCTGCGGGCGCTGCGTCTCGCCGGCGGCCCCGCCGCCGGGGCGGTCGCCGTGAAGCTCGTGGTCATGCCGTTCCTGGCGAGCATCGTCTGCGGCGTCTTCGGGGTCACCGGCGTCGCCGCGTCGGTGGCGGTGCTGTTCGCGGCGCTGCCGGTGTCGGCGACCAGCTACGTGATGGCCCGCCAGTTGGGCGGCGACGGCGAACTGATGGCCGCCATCGTGGCCTTGTCGACGCTGGCCGCCATCGCCACATTGCCGGTGATCGTTTCCGTGTACGGATCGTGAGGGGGGATCGATGAAAGCCTATTGGTACGAGAACGCGGGCGCCGCCGCTGACGTGCTGGTCGCCGGCGAGATGAACGCGGGCGAACCCGGCCCCGGCGAGGTGCGGGTGCGGATCGCCGTTTCGGGCGTCAACCCGACCGACGCGAAGCGCCGCGAGCGGGGCCGCGAACTCGGCCGCTTCCCCCGCATCGTCCCCAACAACGACGGCGCCGGGGTCATCGACGCGGTCGGCGCCGGCGTCGACGCCGGGCGCGTTGGCGAACGGGTCTGGATCTTCGGCGCCCAGGCCGGCCGGCCCATGGGCACCGCGGCCGAATACTGCGTGCTGCCGTCGCGCCAGGCCCGGCCGCTGCCCGACGACGCCGGCTTCGAGGACGGCGCCTGTCTCGGCGTGCCTGCGGTGACCGCGCACCGGGGCCTGTTCGCGGACGGACCCATTGACGGCAAGACGGTGCTGATCACCGGCGGCGGCGGCCGGGTCGGACGATACGCCGTGCAGATGGCGAAGCACGCCGGCGCCACGGTGATCGCCACAGCCGGGTCCGAGGAAAAGGTCGCGCACGTCGCCGAACTCGGCGCCGACCACGCGCTCGACTACAAATCCGACGACGTCGCCGGCGCCGTCGCCGAGGTCACAGGCGGGCGCGGTGTCGACCGGATGCTCGACGTCGCCTTCGGCGCGAACGTCGCCGGCGCGGCCGGCATGATCCGCGAGAACGGCGTCCTCGCCTCCTACGGCTCCGACGCCGTGCCGGCGCCGTCGGTGCCGTTCTATGAGTTCATGTACAAGAATGTCCTGATCCGCCCCTTCGCCATCTTCGGCATGCCGGACGCCGCCAAGGACGCGGCCTTCGCCCATGTCGACGCGCTGCTGGCGGCCGGCGCCCTGGCGCACCGCGTCGGCGCGCGCTTCGCCTTCGAAGAGATGGTCCAAGCACACGAAGCCATCGAGGCGGACACCCTGTTCGGCGCCTGTCTCGTCGAAGTCTCGAAAATGCCCTAGCCGGCCGGCGGCAGCTTGGCGTCGGCTCACAGCGCGTAACCGAGCAGCTTCAGCAACTCGCCGGCCTGACGTTGGAAGGCGCGCCCGGCTGCTTCATCGAAGCTGGCCCGCCAGGCGCCCTCCTCGAGATCCAAGGGCGCGATGTCTCAGGCGGTGTCGGCGCAGGCCCGGAGCAGGTCGGTGTCGCCGTCGATCTCCAGGAACTGGAACAGGCCGCGGGCCTCGCGCATGGGATCGCGGGTGATGTCCTCGGCCCGGACCTGGATGATCCGCGCGCCATGCACCCGGGCGAAGCGCCGGGCCGCGTCGATGGAACGGTTCCAGTTGCCGGCGAAGACCTCGACGAAATCGGCGAAGGTCGGGTAGGTCTGGGGGAACTCGCCGCGGCTCAGCCCGAGGTTGAACTCCCAGGCGGCGAGGGCCTCGTCGCGGCCGTCGCGGACGACGTGAATGAACCGCGCCTCGGGCACGATCCGGCTCAGGATATCCAGCGATACCACCTGTTCCGGGGTTTTTTCGACCAGGCAGGGCACGTCGCCGGCGGCCAGCCAGCGCGCGAAGGTCAGGCCGAGCGCGTTGCGCAGCAGGTGGTCGGTGTCGTCGTAGGTGAAGCCCGCCTGGCCGGCCGGCAGCCCGGCGACCTCGAGCCGGTTGGAGATCTTCTCGCACTGGCCGTTGTAGTCCTCGATCAGCTCGGCGACCTGGGGAAACAGGATATCGGTGAAGTGCCCCTCGCCCTTGGCGCAGACGTCGGGGTGGGCGTCCAGGCACTGCTGGACCCAGGCGGTCCCCCAGCGGGTCGCGCCGACGATGAACCCGATCCGCTTGTCGAAAACCTGGGCGACTCTTTCCTGGGCATCGCGGAAATCCGGCATCTCGCTTTCCCGTCATTGGCCTGACACGCCCGCCACTTTAACCGCAGCCCCCGGCCGACCCAAGCGCCCGGGCGCCGTGGGCGCTATGCGGTCTTGCCTGCGAACAACTGCGATCTTATAGTGCGCGCCTATGAACGCCGAGACGGAACATCCCTCTTATCCCCACCGTCATCTCCTCGGTATCGAAGGCCTTTCGCCGTTAGAAATCACCGCCCTTCTGGATCGCTCGGAAGCCTACGTGGATCAGAACCGGCAGACCGACAAGAAGCAGTCCCTGCTGCGCGGGCGCACCATCATCAATCTGTTCTTCGAGAACTCGACCCGCACCCGGACGTCGTTCGAACTGGCCGGCAAGCGGCTCAGCGGCGACGTCATCAACATGTCGGTGTCGACGAGCTCGATCAAGAAGGGCGAGACCCTGATCGACACGGCGATGACCCTGAACGCCATGCACCCCGACGTGCTGGTCGTCCGCCATCCGGAATCGGGCGCCGTCAAGCTGCTCTCGGAGAAGGTCAACTGCGCCGTCATCAACGGCGGCGACGGCAGCCACGAGCATCCGACCCAGGCGCTTCTCGACGCGCTGACGATCCGCCGGCGGCGCGGCACCCTGCAGGGGCTCAGCGTCGCCATCTGCGGCGACATCCTGCATTCCCGGGTGGCGCGCTCCAACATCCACCTGCTTAACACCATGGGCGCGCGGGTCCGTCTGATCGCGCCGGCGACGCTGATCCCGCCGGGCGTCGAGCGCTTGGGCGTCGAGGTCTTCCACAACATGGAGGAAGGCCTCAGGGACTGCGACATCGTGATGATGCTGCGCCTTCAGCAGGAACGCATGCACGGCAGCTTCTTCCCGTCGGTGCGCGAGTACTTCGCCTTCTTCGGCCTCGATTACGCGAAGCTCGCCAACGCCAAGGCGGACGCGCTGATCATGCATCCCGGCCCGATGAACCGCGGCGTCGAGATCGACGCCGAGGTCGCCGACGATTTCGGCCGCAGCGTCATCCGCGAACAGGTCGAGATGGGCGTCGCCGTGCGCATGGCGTGCCTGGAGATCCTGACCGAGAACCTGGACCGGCCGGCGCAGAGGAACCTGTGAGATGTCCGTGACCGACGACACCCCCGGCCGGGTCGCCTACGTCAACGCGCGGCTGTTGGACCCGGCCAGCGGCCTCGACGCGGCCGGCGGCCTGCTCAGCGACGGCGAGGTCATCGTCGAGGCCGGCGCCGGATTGTTCGACACAGGCGTCCCGGACGGCGCCCAGGTGGTCGACTGCGCCGGTGCCTGCCTGGCGCCCGGCCTGGTCGACATGCGGATGCAGACCGGCGAGCCCGGCGAGGAACACAAGGAAACGCTGGCGACGTCCGGCCGCGCCGCGGTCGCCGGCGGCGTCACCTCGATGGTCTGCCTGCCCAACACCGAACCGGTCATCGACGACATGTCGACGGTCGAGTTCGTGGCCCGCCGCGCGCGCAAGCACGGGCTCGCCAAGGTCTATTGCTACGGCGCCATCACCAAGGGCCTGGAAGGCCGCGAGATCACCGAGATGGCGATGCTCTCGGAGGCCGGCGCCGTCGCCTTCACGGACGGGCTGAAGACGGTCATCGACACCCAGGTCATGTGCCGGGCGCTGGCCTACGCCGGCACCTTCGGGTTCCTCCTCGTCCAGCACGCCGAGGACCCGTCGCTGGCCGCCGGCGGCGACATGAACGCCGGTGAGACGGCGACCCGCCTCGGCCTCGCCGGGATTCCCAAGCAGGCCGAGATCATCATCGTCGAGCGCGATATCCGGCTCCTCGAGATGACCGGCGGGCGGCTGCACTTCGCGCACCTCTCGACCGCCGAGTCCCTCGACGCGGTGCGCCGCGCCAAGGCCGCCGGCCTGGCCGTCACCTGCGACACGGCGCCGCCCTACTTCGCGCTGAACGAACTGGCCGTCGGTGATTACCGGACCTTCGCCAAGCTGTCGCCACCGCTGCGCACCGAGGCCGACCGCCAGGCCGTCATCGACGGCATCAAGGACGGCACCGTCGACGTCATCGCCTCCGACCACCTGCCTCAGGACGAGGAAGCCAAGCGCCTGCCCTTCGGCGAGGCGACGAGCGGCGGCACCGGGCTCGAGACCTTGTTGGCGGTGACCCTGGAGCTTGTCCACAACGGGCATCTGGACCTGCTCGGCGCCCTCGACCTGGTGACCCGGAAACCGGCCGCCATGATGGGCCTGGATGCCGGACAACTGAAACCGGGGGCGCCCGCCGACCTGGTCATCTTCGAGCCGGAGACCGGCTGGCAAGTGACCGAAACCAAACTGCATTCCAAATCCAAGAACTCGCCCTTCGACGGCCGTCCGGTGCAGGGCCGGATCCTGCGGACGGTGATCGACGGACGCACCGTGTTCGAACTCGGCGCCTGATCGTGGAAGCCTTCGAGACGATCCATGGACTGGCGGCGGTGGCGGGATACCTGCTGGGCTCCATTCCCTTCGGCCTGGTGCTGACCCGCCTGGCCGGGCTGGGGGATATCCGCGAGGTCGGCTCGGGCAACATCGGCGCCACCAACGTCTTGCGAACCGGCAACAAGGTCCTGGCGGCGCTGACGCTGATCCTCGATTCGGGCAAGGGCGGCGCCGCCGCCTGGCTGGCGGCCGGCGCCTGGGGCATGGAGGCCGGACTGATCGCCGGG
>JAPPPF010000073.1:4978-7327 GCA_028817665.1 Magnetovibrio sp.
CGACCTGGCTCCGGGGCGCCGGAACTTTCCGCTATTCGTCCCTGGCGGCGCTGGGGGCGCTCGCCGCCGCGCCGGTCTACGCCGAATACCTCGTCGGCCGCCCGGTCGCGGTGATGGCCGGCGGCCTCGCCGTGCTCGCCATCATCCGCCATCACGAGAACATCGGCCGCCTGATCCGGGGCGAGGAGAGCAAGATCGGCGCCGCCGGCAGATCCCAAGACGGCGACGACGACCCTTCCTAATCCCTAATTCCGGCGCGACGCGGCTGCGCCATTGACGGCGGACCCTGGTTTTTGGCATGATTGCAACTATTGCATGAGGAATTATATAAAATGTTCTCTCATAAAGAGCGATTGAACCGGCTTCGCCTCATTCGATCGGAACACGTCGGGCCGGTGACCTTCCATCAACTGATGTCGCGGTTCGAAACGGCGGAAGCGGCCATTTCGGCACTGCCCGAACTGGCCCGCCACGGTGGCCGGCGGCAAGCCCCGAGGATCGCCAGCGTCGCCGAGGCGGAACGGGAAATGGCGCGTCACCGCAAGGCCGGCGCGGAACTGGTGTTCGCCGGGGAAGCCGCCTATCCGCCGCGCCTCGCCGCCGTCGCCGACGCGCCGCCGTTGCTCAGCGTCCTCGGCAGCCTCTCCCTGCTGACGAAGAAGGCGCTGGCCATCGTCGGCGCGCGGAACGCGTCGACCAACGGTTACCTGCACGCCGAGGAACTGGCCGCCGACCTGGGCCGACACGGGCATCTCATCGTATCGGGCATGGCGCGCGGCATCGACGCCGCGGCCCACCGCGGCGCGCTGGAGACCGGCAGCCTCGCCGTCCTGGGGTGCGGCGTCGACGTGGTCTATCCGAAACAGAACACCGCGCTCTACGCCGAACTTCGCGAACGCGGCGCCGTGGTTTCCGAACTGCCGCCCGGCACCGACCCTTCGGCGCGCCAGTTCCCGCGCCGCAACCGGATCATCTCCGGCATGGCGCGGGGCGTCGTGGTCGTCGAGGCGTCGCTCAGGTCGGGTTCGCTGATCACCGCGCGCCTCGCCGCCGACCAGGGCCGCGAGGTCTTCGCCGTGCCCGGCGCCGCCCGCGATCCCCGCGGCCGCGGCACCAATGCGCTGATCCGCGACGGCGCCGTTCTGACGGAGACCGCCGCCGACGTCCTCTCCGCCCTCGACGGCATGGCCTTCGGCACGCCCCGCCCGGCCGAGCCGCCGGCGCCGACGGCACCGCAACCGTCGGACGACGGGCCGTCGGCGGACATGCGCGCGGCGATCCTCTCGGCCCTCGGCCCGACGCCTACCGCCACCGACGACCTGGTCCGCCGGATCGACCTGCCGACCGCCGCGGTCTCGACCATACTGCTGGAACTGGAACTGGCCGGCCGGCTGCAACGCCACCCCGGCAATCTCGTATCGGTTTCGCCGGCCGCCTAGGTCAGGCCTTCGACGGCAGCGGCAAAGCCTCGAGAATGCTCTCGATCTCGTCATCGGAAGGCTCTTCGCCGGCATCGACGATTTCGTCCATCGCCGCAAGGTAGGGCGGCACGGTCTCGTCGTTCGAGAACCCCTCGGCGGTGCCGTCCTTGAGATTTTCCTCAAGCCGGCGGCTGATCAAGGTGATCGAGCCGAAGCCGAAGGACTGGCCCATGCCCTTGAGCGTGTGAAGCTCCTGGCGGAAGGTCTTGAAAGGCGGTTCCGGGTCGTCGGCGCGGGACGCCGTGACGCGGGCCTCGTTCAGCAGATCGAGGCGTTTGCGCGCATCCTCGAGGAATTCGCCACGAAGATTTGCGATGATCTGCGCTTCGTTCACGCCGTTCTTGAACATCGCGGCAGTCTAAACCGAACGTATTGATTTAAAAACAAATAATCTGCCTGCGGCGGGTCGCGCCCTAGTCCGGCGCGGGGCCGGCGGCGGGACGGCGCGCCCATTCCCACATCACGTTCACCGGTTGACAATGCCGCCGGAACTGCCAATTCTCCCGTTCCGCGCGCCGGTGACGAGCTTCGCCGGCGGGCCGAACCCACGGATGGAAACGCGGATTCACGCCTCATGAGCAACGTCGTCGTCGTCGAATCACCTGCCAAGGCCAAGACGATCAACAAGTATCTGGGCCCGGACTTCACCGTCCTCGCCAGTTACGGTCACGTGCGCGACCTGCCGGCCAAGGACGGCTCGGTGCGCCCCGACGACGATTTCTCCATGGACTGGGAAGTCGACGGCAAGGCCCAGAAACACCTGCGCGAGATCGAGAAGGCCCTGAAGGGCGCCGAGCGCCTTTATCTGGCGACCGACCCGGACCGCGAGGGCGAGGCCATTTCCTGGCACGTCCGCGAGATCCTCGAC
>JAPPPF010000246.1 GCA_028817665.1 Magnetovibrio sp.
GTCCCACCCCCATCCCGACCTTCCCCCATCAAGGGGGAAGGGGTAATGATATTTCGCCGAACGGATTTCCCTCCCCCCTTGTGGGGGAGGGTCAGGGTGGGGGGACCTCAAGAATGACTCTTCGCTACGACGCCGAAAGCCTGACCACCTGCACCACAGAGCTGTTCGCCGCCGCCGGCCTCGACGCCGAGATCGCCGAGTGCGTCGCCGAGATCCTGGTCGAGGCCGATCTCCTCGGCTACGCGACCCACGGATTGCAGTTCGTGCCGGCTTACATGGGCGCGCTAGAGAAGAGCAGGTGGACGACGTCCGGCGTGCCCGAAGTGCGCACCGACAACGGCGCCGCGCTGGTCCTGGACGCGAACTGGCTGCCCGGCCAATGGGCGACGGTGAAGGCGCTGGAGATGGCCAGGGACCGGATGGCGGTGCATCCCGTGGTCACGGTGGTCGTCCACCGGAGCCACAACATTTCCTGCCTCGCCACCTATTGCCGGCGCGCCGCGAAAGCCGGGTACCTGACGATCCTGACCACCTCGGCGCCGGGCAACGCCGCGGTGGCGCCGGCCGGCGCGCGTCAGGCGGTCTACTCGACCAGCCCCTTCGCCGCCGGCATCCCGGCCGACCCGCACTCCATCCTGTTCGACACGGCGACGTCGCAGACCACCAACCGGATGATCGAGCGCACGGCCAGGGAAGGGGGCCGGCTTCCGTCGACATCCCTGATCGACGCGGACGGCCACCCCAGCGACGACCCGGCGGCCTTCGCCGACGGCGGCGCCATCCTGCCGGCGGGCGGATTTGAAGCCGGGCACAAGGGCTTCGCCTGGGCGATCCTGGTCGAGGCGCTGACCTCGGGCCTCGCCGGCGCCGGCCGACGGCCGGGCGGCGAGACGCCGGGCGGCAACACGGTGTTCCTTCAACTCATCGACCCGGTGGCCTTCGGCGGCGGCGACGCCTTCACCGCCGAGACCGGCCATTTCGCCGAGCTCTGCCGTTCCGCCCAGCCGCTCGACGCCGACGCGCCCGTGCGCATGCCCGGCGACCGGGCGCAACGGATGTGGGACGAGCAGTCGGTCGAAGGCGTGCGGCTGCATCCGGAGATCATGGCGCGGATGGCGCCGCTCCTCGAAAAGTACGGAATCGCGGCGCCAACCGCGCGCTGAGCCCTAGCGGCCGCCCTTCGCCTCGCGGACGATGTGCACGGAGCAGTGCGCGTGGCGCACGACGCGGCCGGCGCAGGACCCCAGGAAGTAGTCCGAGAAGTCCGGGTCGTGGGAGTGCAGGACGATCAGGTCGGCGCCGATCTCCTCGGCGTACTCGAGGATCATCCGGGGCGCCGGGCCGTCCAACAGGACGCCGTTGGCGATCCCGTGGGTCTCCTTGAGCTCGGCCATCTTCTCCTCGGCGTAGGCCTTCTGCTGGCCGATCACCGATTCCGGGATTTCCGGCAAGACCCGGCCCGGCAGCGGCTCGACGGCGTGCATCAGGTAGATCTCGCCGTCCATGGCGCCGGCGATGGCCTTGGCCGTGTTGATCACCTTGTCGTTGCCGCCGCTCCGCGCGATGTCGACGGCTACCAATATCTTCTTCATGATCTCGGTTCCTCATCTTCACAGGTAGACGGCCGATTGGGTTAAGGCAGGGGGGCGGGCCATCGTTCGCCCCGTCGACGTGTCTCCTGAAAGCTGGCCTGGGCCGCCGGACGGCGGATCTCCCGAATCCACCGGCCGGACTCGGCGCCCTGCCAAGGTCTGTATTCTTGCGCGAAACCGCCGCCGCGTCCTTGACCCGAGTCAACCCGTGTGGCCGCGCGGCGCCCGGGCCGGCGCAAATAAAATCGGACCGAAGGATCGGTCCGAGAGTTGTTCAGGGAGGTGATCAGAGGCGCTATCGCGTATGGGAGGAGAGACCCCTGATGACGGTGATCAAACCGCACCCGGCCGGCGCCCGCCTTGATCGAAATCAAGTGCGCGGCCGGCCCGCCGCGGTGGCCTATTCGGCGGTCACGAGCTGGCGTTTCAGCATGCGGACGAGAATGCCGGTTTCCGCCGTTTCCTGGCGGCCGTGCGTGGCCAGGAAGATTGCCACCGGGCGTCTGGAGTACCGGCCGTACAGCTCGCCGTCACGGACGATGAGTTCGCGGCGCGCCAAGTCGACGGCGCGCCCGTGACAGATCACGCAATGCCTCTGGAACACCGCGCCGGAATCCAGGATCGCCGCCAGGTGCGCCATCATCGCCGGCACCTCGGCCGGCTTCAGCCGACCGTGGCCCTCCTCGAGCAATTCCAGAACGGTGTCGCCCGAGGCGCGGCCGATGATCTCGCCGCCGCGGCGCTCCAGGTTGTCGCGCACGAACCGGCCGCCATGCGGCACATGGCAGCGCGCGCAGCGCTTTTCGTAGAGCCGGTGCGGATCGATCCCGTCGGCGCGCGCCGCCGCGCCGGCCGCCACGGCCGCGGCGATCAGCAATCCGACCAGGAACTTGGCTCGTCGGCGCGCCACGGGTTGCCCTCTTCGATACTTTCCGGAACGTCCGAGGACCCTACGCGGAGAGGGCGGAGATGACCTTGACCCCCATCAAGGCCCACGCCGGAACAACCCGACGATCTCGACATGCGCCGAATGCTTGAACTGGTCGACCGGCTGGACCCGTTCCAGACCGTAGCCGCCGGCGGCCAGGATGGCGGCGTCGCGGGCGAAGCTCGAGGGATCGCAGGAAACGGCGGCGACGCGCGGCACTGCGGCGGCGGCCAACTGCTCGGCCTGGGCCCGGGCGCCGGCCCGGGGCGGATCGAAGACGACACCGTCGAAGGACCGCAACTCGTCCGCCAGCAACGGGTTCGCGTCGAGGTCGCGGACCTCGGTGGTCACCGGCTTCAGGTTCTGGGTGAAACGCACGGCCTGGCCGAGGGCGGCGAGGGCGGCCTCGTCGCTGTCGACGGCGTGGACCGCCGCTTCCCCGGCGAGCCGCAGCGCGAACGGGCCGACGCCGGCATGGAGATCGGCGACCCGCGCCGCGCCGGCCAGATGCGACGTCACCAGGTCCGCCAGGGCGGCCTCGCCGGCCGCCGTCGCCTGCAGGAAGCCGGCCGGCGGCGGCGTCACCCGGGCGGTCCCCATGGCCAGCCAGGGCTTCCTGCGTTCGGCGACGATCTCGCCCGCGAGCGTGACGCGGGCCAGATCGAAGCGCTCGGCGAGATCGGCGAGCGCCACCTGGGCGTCGTAATCGAGGCCGCCGACGGTCCTGACGTCGGCGTCCAAGCCGCTTTCCGTCGCGGTGATCTGGACGTCGACGGCGCCGGCGAAGGGCCGGGCGGCGGCGGCGGCGATCTCCGGGGCGCCCGCCAGCTCCGGCGCGAGCACCAAACAGCCCTCGATGTCGACGAGGTCGTGACTGCGCGCCGCCATGAACCCGACCCGGCGGGCGGCGCCGTCGCCGCGGACGTGCAGCGTCGCCCGGCGGCGGCCAGCGCCGTGGGCGTCGATGAGCGCCTCGACGTCGGCGTCGAGGTCGCGCCGGCCGAGCGCGGCGGCGACCAGGCCGCGCTTCCACTCGGCGTAGGCATCGGCCGCCAGGTGCTGCACGGCGCAGCCGCCGCAGGCGCCGAAGCGCGGGCAGGGCGGATCGACGCGCTCGGGCGATGGGTGGACGATGACCTTGAGGACGCCCCGGTCGCCGGCGACTCCGGCCTCGACGACCTCGCCGGCCAGCGTGAACGGCACGAAGACGCGGCCCCCATCGGTCTCGGCGACGCCGTCGCCGCGGTGCCCGAGTTCGCCGATTTCGAGCCGGCGGCAGACCGGCCGGGGCTTGGATTTCGGGGACCTGCGGCGGCGGCGGGTGGGTGGTCTGGACACGGGACGGGACGCTCCCTCGGGGCTCGGGCGACGGCGCAATGTTGACGGGGATGGGCGCCCGAGTCCATAAGGCCCCATGCCGACGCACGCGGAAAAGCGGCTTCTGCCGCACACCCCCGACCAACTGTTCCGGCTCGTCGCCGACGTCGAGAAGTACCCGGAGTTCCTGCCCTGGTGCCTGGCGGTGCGGGTGCGCCGCCGCGAGGCGGTGCCGGAAGGCGACGGCGGCGGCGAACTGGTGATCGCCGACATGGCCATCGGCTTCAAGGTGTTCCGCGAACGCTTCACGTCCCGGGTCGTGTGCAAGGCGCCGGACCGCATCGACGTCACCTACACGGACGGGCCGTTCAAGTATCTGAACAATCACTGGGTGTTCGAGCCGGCCGGCGACGGCCAGTGCGAGATCGATTTCTACGTCGATTTCGAGTTCCGCTCGGCAATCCTGCAGAAGGCCATCGGCCTGGTCTTCAACGAGGCCGTGCAGAAGATGGTCAACGCCTTCGAAACCCGGGCCCGGGCGCTCTACGGCGACCGCTGACCGGTACGCCGAATTTCCGCGCCGCCCCCTGGCGGCGGCCCGGCGGCGCGACTACATCAGGGTGGGAAGCTCGACACGAACGAAACGCCGAAGTTCAGGAGATTCGTCATGGTCGACACGCAACACACCGTTCCCACGCCCCAGGAACCGAACTGGTGGACCACGCTCTACGATCCGCTGCGCCATCTGGGCCGGCGCATCGCCGATTTCTTCACCCCCGACGCCGACGCCGCGGCCACCGAGGACGCCTACGAGATCACCATGGAACTCCCCGGCGTCGCCGAAAGCGACATCTCCGTCGAGGTCCACGACAACCGGCTCACCGTGACCGGCGAGAAGAAATCGCGGCACGAGGAACAGGGCCGCACCTACTACTTCTCGGAACGCACCTACGGCGCCTTCCGCCGCGCCTTCCGGCTGCCCGACGATTCCGACGCGGACAAGGTCCACGCCAGCTTCAAGGACGGCGTCCTGACCATCAAGGTGGCGAAACTGGCCAACCAGGCGGCGGCGCCCCGCAAGATCGAGATCTCACGGTCCTAGCCGGCGTTCCGCGACAGCAGATCCAGGGCGGCCGCGACCGCGGCCGCGCGCACCGCCTGCCGGTCGCCCGCGAATACGTGACGCTCGTGGCGGGTTTCGGCGCCGGAACGCGCCGAGGCCATGTGGACGAGGCCGACCGGCTTCGTGTCGGTGCCGCCGCCGGGGCCGGCGATGCCGGTGACGGAGACGCTGAGATCGGCGTCGGAGTGCCGGAGCGCGCCCTCGGCCATGGCCCTGGCGACCTCCTCGCTGACCGCGCCGACGGTCTCGAACAAGGCTTCCGGCACGCCCAACATCTGGTGCTTGGCCTCGTTGGTGTAGGTAACGAATCCGCGCTCGACGACGTCCGACGAGCCGGCGACGGCGGTGAGCGCGCCGGCGATCAGGCCGCCGGTGCACGATTCGGCGGTCGCCACGCGCAACCCCTTGGCCCGGCAGCGCGCCAGCACCTCGGCCGCCGCGACGGCGTTATTTTCGGCCATCCTAGACCCCCTTCGCGATCAAATGCTGGACCAGGACCAGGACCGCCGCCGCGTAGGCGCCGGCGAGCATGTCGTCGACCATGACCCCGAGGCCGCCCTTCAGGCGCCGGTCCGCCCAGCCGACCGGCCACGGCTTGACGATATCGAAGAACCGGAACAACAGAAAGCCCAGCCCGTAAAACACGGGGTCGGCGGCGGCCGGCACTAGGGACAGCCACTGGCCGGCGACCTCGTCGATGACCACCGGGCCGGGATCGTCGCCGCCGACCTCGGCGATATAGCCGTTGGCGGCCCAGATGCCGAGAGCGAACGCCGCCAGCGCCGCCGCCGCCAGCGCCGCCGCGCCGAACTGCGTCTGGATCACCCAGGCGAAGGGCAGCGCGGCGAGCGACCCCCAGGTGCCGGGCGCCTTCGGCAGCAGGCCGGTGCCGAACCAGGTGGCGAGCAGAATCGGCGGCCGCCGGAGATTCGGATTCGGGCGTTCCGGGCTGGCTTCGGACATGAATCAGGCGCCATTTCCACTGAAGGTCCGCGATCGCGCCGGAGCGAATCGGGGAAAAACCCGTTTTCCCCCTGAAACGCCCGCCGATCAAGCAATATTGGCTTGCATGGATTTCACCGTGCCGATACTTTTTTAGCGGCTCAAACGGGGTCACCTGGGCGGCCGCAAAGACAAAGTATAATTTCCGCGCCGGTCCCATGACCGGAACGCGGAAAACCAAAACAAATGGGGATGTGTCGAGGGGAGCCGAATGACGCTGAATGACTCGCCGCCGTCGTGGCGGCAATCGACGACAAGCCGTTTGAAGCGCTGGTTCCCGGAACACCAGATTCATCTGCGCACCGATGGCCGCGTCTCCTTCTTCCGGATCAGTACCCTGGCGCAAATCCTTTTCGTCGGCTTCGTCGGCGTCACCAGCGGGTGGCTGGCCTACACCTCCTACAGCTACGTTCAGCACGACAAGGTGGTCGCCGCCAAGGACGGCCTAATCGCCAACGCGCGGCTCGCCTACGAGAGCCTGTTGGGCGAGGTCGCCGAATATCAGAACAAGTTCACCGCGATCACCCAGGACCTGGAGCAGAACCACGCGCTGATGCTCGGCCTGGTCGAGCGCAACACGGCGCTGCAAAAGGACCTGCGCTCGGTCTCGCGGGAACTGGAAACCACCCAGGACGACCGCGCCGACATCAGCCGGGCCCGCGAGGCGCTGCGCAAGAAGCTGGCCCAGGTGGAAAACGAGATGCGCGCCGTCACCGGCCGCAACTTCACCCTCAAGGACAACCTGAACAACATCGAGAGCGACCTCCAGGTGGCGCTTTCCGAGCGCAATCAGGCGCTTTTCGAGGGCTCGCGCATGCGCCGCCACGTGAAGGAGCTTGAGACCCGGCTGGTCAACCTCCAAGACGGCCACGACACCTCGGTCCAGCATCTCACCGACCGGACCCTGACGCAGATCGAGGCGATGGAGCAGGTGGTCAAGATCGCCGGCCTCGACCCGAAGAAGCTGACGGCCGCCGACGACGCCAAGCCGCAGGGGCAGGGCGGCCCGTTCATCCCCGCCGATTCAACGGAACTGCTGCCCGCCGGCACCCTGAAGACGAAGCTCGAAACCCTCGACGGCCATCTCGGGCGGTTGCATGAGCTGCAGCGCGTCATGGAACGCATGCCGCTGTCGGCGCCCTTGGACAGCTTTACGATCACCAGCGGCTTCGGCAAACGGCGCGACCCCATGAACAAGCGCTGGAGCGCCCACTACGGCGTCGATTTCGGCGGCGTGTTCAAGGTCCGGGTCTTCGCGACGGCGCCGGGCAAGGTCGTCTACGCCGGCTGGAAGGGCAAGTACGGCCGCTACATCGAGATCGCTCACGGGTCTGGAA
>JAPPPF010000143.1 GCA_028817665.1 Magnetovibrio sp.
TCCTGTGGGGGCCTTGGTCGCTGCCCATTTTCCCTCGTCCCCGGTTTCCCCCCCCCCCTTGTGGGGGTGGGTCCGGGGGGGGGGACGCGAGCGCCGTCCGGCGCGAAATGAGTCGTCTCCCCTCTCGGGTTCTCACCCCCACCTCAATCCTCCCCCATCAAGGGGGAGGAGGAAAGTGGGCTCTCACGCCTCCTAAAACGACCGCGGCAAGCCGAGCACGTGCTCGGCGATGTAGCTCAGGATCAGGTTGGTCGAAACCGGGGCGATCTGGTAGAGCCGGGTCTCACGGTACTTGCGCTCGACGTCGTATTCCTCGGCGAAGCCGAAGCCACCGTGCGTCTGCAGGCAAGACTCGGCCGCCGCCCACGACGCCTCGGAGGCGAGCAGCTTCGCCATGTTGGCCTCGGCCCCGCAGGGCGCGCCGGCGTCGAACTTGTCGGCCGCCTCGCGCACCATCAGCGCCGCCGCCTGGGATTGCGCGTAGGCCCTGGCGATGGGGAACTGGATGCCCTGGTTCTGGCCGATCGGCCGGTCGAAGACCCGGCGTTCGCTGGCGTAACCGGCGGCCTTGTCGATGAACCAGCGCGCGTCGCCGATGCACTCGGCGGCGATCAGGATGCGCTCGGCGTTCATGCCGTCGAGGATGTAGCGGAAGCCCTTGCCTTCCTCGCCGACCAGGCTCGATGCCGGGATCCTGAGATCGTCGAAGAACACCTCGGTGGTCGAATGGTTGACCATGGCGCGGATCGGCTTGATGGTCATGCCGTTGCCGACGGCGTCGCGGATATCGACCAGGAACACGGAAATGCCGTCGTGCGGACGCTTGCCGTCCTCGCGGGCCGAGGTGCGCGCTAGGAGCAGCATGAAGTCGGAGTGCTCGACCCGCGAGGTCCAGACCTTCTGGCCGTTGACCACGTAGGCCGAGTTTCCGTCCTTGACCGCCGTGGTGCGGATCCGGCTGGTGTCGGTGCCCGACGTCGGCTCGGTCACGCCGAAGGCCTGCAGGCGCAGCTCGCCGGACGCGATGCCGGGCAAAAGCATCTCCTTCTGCTCGGCGTTGCCGTGACGGAGCACCGTGCCCATGGTGTACATCTGCGCGTGGCAGGCGCCGCCGTTGCACCCCGACGCCTGGATCTCCTCGAGGATCGCCGCGGCCTCCGAGATGCCGAGCCCGGAGCCGCCGTACTCCTCGGGAATCAGGCAGGCGAGGAACCCCGATTCCGTCAGCGCCCGGACGAATTCCTTCGGATAGGCGCGCTCGCGGTCCTTCTCGCGCCAGTATTCACCCGGAAATCCCTGGCAGAGTTGCGCGACGGCGTCGCGGATGTCTTGATGGCGCTGTTCCATGATCTGGCCCTCCCCGGCCCGCGGGCTTGGTTTTAGCGGATGGCGTCTGGGGAGGAAATAGCCGCCTCAGGGGAATTCTGATATGGTCGGCCGCACCGGTCGAATCACCGAGCCTGACGACGGAGGCATCGACATGAAACCGCACCAACTTCGCATGAAACTCAAATCGGCGTTCCGGCTCGCTGGCGTGGCGCTGATCGTGATCGCGCCCATGTCGATCCGGACAGCGCCCTCGAACGAAGCCCAAGCCTATTCATCGGGCCCGACCGGCTGGTGCACCGATCATTCCGGACGCAATTTCCGCTGCGGGTCGGGCGGCGGTTCGAGCAGCAGCGGTGGCGGCGGCTGCGCCCAGTCCGGCCATCACCAGCGCGCCTCGGCAGCCGAGCGGCGGAGCCAGTCGTCGGCCATGAACAACGAAGGCGTCGAGCTCTACGAACAGCGGAAGTACGCCACCGCCGCCGGCAGCTTCGAATTCGCCTTGAGCCGCAACCCCGCCAACACGGTCGCCAGGAACAATCTCGGCGATGCGCTCAACATGCTCGGCGTCAACGCCTCGAAACGCCGGGACTACGCGAGCGCGCTCGTCTATTACGAACGGGCCCTGAAGGCCCGCGAGAAGAAACTCTACCGCGACAACCTGGCCAAGGCGCAACGGAGCCTGCCCAACGGCGGCAGGAAGACCTGCGGGCTCTGCTCCAAGGCGCTGATCAGCGATGTCGGTTACGCCTATGCCGCCGGCGCCTTCGAAACGGCCATCAACCAGGATCCGGGAAACCACACGGCCCGGAAAAACCTCGGCAACGCGCTCAATCGCCTCGGCGTAGAGGCCTCGAAACGCGGCGACTTCGCGAGCTCTTTGCTCTACTACGAGCGCGCGCTTGAGAACCGCGACACCAAGCAGATCCGCAACAACATCACCCTCGCCAAGCGCGATCTGGGCATCGGCAAGAAAACCTGCGCGCTCTGCACCAGGGCGATCATCAGCGACATCGGTTTTGGGCTCGATTCATCGGCGGAGTTCTCCAACTACGCCAGCCAGGCGATCAGCAACTTCTACAACTGCAAGCGTCTGATTCCAGGCGAATGCAAGGGCACCAAGGGATGGGATTTCCGCCAGCAACTGCTCCATTGCAACAAGCAGGTCTACTCGGGCGGCGTGTCGGCCTACAAAGCCTGCGTGCGGCACATCCATTCCCAATTCCGCTAGAGCCTTGCCCGACCACCCGCCGCCCGAGTTCCGCTACACCGGCCTCGCCTGCGACTTCCCGGCGAAGGCGGCGCTGGAGCGCGTCCTCGGCCACTTCATCGATGTGAAACGCGGCGCCATGGCCGAGAGCGACGTCTACCTAGCGGTGGCCGAGGGCAATCTCGGCGTGCTCGATGAGTTCGAGGGCCGCGAGGCCGCCGACGACGCCTACCCGAACCGCGACATCTGGCTGCGGTTCCGGGCCAGCCGCGACGACCTCGTCGCCGCCGCCCGGGACCCGGAGGCCGCCGCCGGCCTCGGGCGCTTCGAGATCAGCCAGGCCGACGACAGTTCCAGCGGCGTCGAGGACGACCGGCTCTGGATCGCCATCGACGTCCATCTCATGCTCGACTGGACCAACGCGGCGATGATCCTCCGCTTCCTGCCCGACGATGCGAGCGGCGCCATCGCGTGCCAATGCTGGGTCCACATGGCCGAGGGCGACGGCAAGGACCTGGAGGCGGCGGCGGCGCTGCTCGGCTAGCGGCGCCAATTGATGGCGGCGACGCCGAGCACCGCGCAGGCCAGGCCGACGCCGACCATCGGCGTGATCTGCTCGCCGAGGACGGCGACCCCCAAGGCGACGCCGACCCCGGCGCGCAGGTAGCTTTGGCTGGCCACCCCCATGGAGCCCAGCGTGCGGAGCAGCCGGAAGTAGATGAGCAACGCCAGCCCCGTCGACAGCAAACCGAGCGCCATGGCCGCGCCCATGGAGGCCGCCGACGGGTTCAGGGTCCAGGGCCGGTCGACGACGAGCGCCGCCGGCAGCAGCCAGACCGCCGCCCAGATCATCGTGCCGGCGGCCGTCGCCGTCGCCGGCATGCCCTGGAACCGCCGGCCGTAGACGGCGGCGCCGGCGTAGAGCACGGCGCCCAGGAGGATCGCCAATTGCGCAATGACCTGGCGGCCGAGCCCGGCGAGCACGTCGACGCCAATGATCAGGACCACCCCGACGAGCCCCAGCGCGGCGCCGAGGAGGCGGACGGGACGGGTCGACTCGTGGCGGGTGATCAGCGCGGTCGCCAGGAACACGAAGATCGGCGAGGTCGAATTCAGCACGCTGGCCAAGCCGCTGTCGACGAACTGCTGGCCCCAGGCCAATACCGTCCAGGCGCCGATGCTGTTGAGCCAGGCCTGCACCAGGAGCCGGCGCCAGACGGCGGCGCCCCGGGGCAGCGCCTCGCGGGTCGCCGCCAGCACGGCGAGCACGAACAGCGCGGCCAGGCCGACCCGGACGGCGATGAGGGTGAGCGGCGGGATGGTCTCCAGCGCGACCTTGATGAACAGATAGGACGATCCCCACAGGCCCGCGAGCGCCGCCAACAGCACGTATTCAATGGCCGGCGCCCGGCGCCCGGCGGCGGCCGTCACGGCACCGCCGGCTCGGCGTGCGGTGCCGAGGCCAGCGTCAGGAAGGTCCGGTCCTCGCGCGTCAGGAACTTCTCCCTCTGGGCGAAGGCGTAGTTCTCCCGGCCCAGCGGATCGGCGGCGAGCCGTGTCCGGTAGGCTTCGTAGGCCGCCAGGCTGTCGACGGAATAGACGCCGTAGGCCAACGTGCTCGAACCCTCGTGCGGCGCGAAATAGCCGATCAGATCGGCGCCGCAGCGCGGGATCGCCCGACCCCAGTTGCGGGCGTACTGGATGAATTGGTCCTTCTTCGTCGGGTCGATGTGATAGCGGATGAAGCAGGTGATCATGGCGGTTCTCCTCATTGGCCGCCCCGGTTTTCGCATATTGCCCGGCATTGATGCTTCGTCTATCATCGAAGTATGAAAGAAGGACCGGATATCGCCCTGCTGGGCTCGTTGATCGGCGATCCGGCGCGGGCCAACATGCTGACCGCGCTGATGAGCGGCAAGGCGCTGACCGCCAGTGAACTGGCGTCGGAGGCCGGCGTCACCGTGCAGACAGCCAGCGCGCACCTCCGCAAGCTCGAGGCGGGCGGGCTGATCGGGCAGCTGAAGCAGGGCCGCCACCGCTATTTCTCGCTGGCCGACGACGATGTCGGCAGCGTCTTGGAGAACATCATGGGCCTGGCCGCCAAGAAGGGCCACATGCGGACCCGCACCGGGCCGAAGGATCCGGCGCTGCGCAGGGCCCGGGTCTGCTACAACCACCTGGCCGGCGAGATGGGCGTGGCCATGTACGACAGCCTGGTGGCGCGCGGGCTCCTGGCGGGCGACGGCGCGGCGTTGGAGCTGACCGCCGACGGGCGCCGCTTCGCCGCCGAGCTCGGCATCGACGTCGACGCCCTCGCCGGGACCCGCCGGCCGCTCTGCAAGTCGTGCCTGGATTGGAGCGCCCGGCGCGCGCACCTGGCCGGCGCGCTCGGGACCGCGCTTCTCGACCGCTTCTACGATCTCGGCTGGGCGGCGCGGGAGCCCGGGTCCCGTGCCGTCGTGTTCTCGAAGACGGGCGCGGCACGGTTCGCCGCCGCCTTCCCGATCTGACATGGCCTGCCGCGCGGCGATCGCACTCATCGGCCTGCTCGGCCCGGCCGCCCTCACCCTTGGCGCCGGCCCGGCCACGGCGACCTGCATCGAACGGCCGCCGCTGATCCTTTGCCAATCGCCGGAAGGAAGTTACGACGCGGCGCCCAGGCCGCGGCCGGTCGACCCCAAAGCCGAGCGCCGGCGCGCCTGCTGGGAACGGTTGCGGATGGCGCGGCGGGATTTGGAGAACGGCGAAGCCCGGTTCTATGTCGCCCGCGCCCTCGAAGACGCCGGCCCGGCCTGCGCCGGACAGCCCCGGATGATCGACACCCTGCGCCGGCTCAGGACCTGGATGGTCTGGGGAACGCCGTAGCGGCGGCTTACAATCCCAACTCGGCCTTGACGGCGCGGGTCAGCTTCGCCGCGATGATGTCGTGTGCCTGCGCCAGATAGACGCCGATGTCGTCGTCGGAGAGCGCGTCGGCGGTCGTCACCTGCACCCACTTGGCGCGGGCCAGGTAGGGCGCCGGCACGATGCCGGGCTGCTCGGTCAGGATATCAAAGCTGAGGTCCGAGCACTTGAAGCTGATCTTCGGCTGGTGGCCGTCGCCGAAGTTGCCGCAAAGCGCGAAGATCTTGCCGCCGACCTTCCACACGGACGTGCCGTGCCATTGGACCACGTGGGTGGCCGCCTTGAGCGTCGCGCAATAGGCGTCGAATTCTTCCCGGCTCACCCCCTTATCCCCAGAGCGCGGCGTCGGGTGCGTGCACGCGGCCGGCCTCGAACCTGAGACCGTCCGGCCGGTCGTCCTTCAACAGCAGCGGACCGTCGAGATCGACGAACTCGGCGAAGGGGCCCAGGAGCGTCGCCGGCGCCATCGCCAGCGAGGTCGCGACCATGCAGCCGACCATCATCTTCATGCCGACCTTCTCAGCGGCGCGGGCCAGGAAGAGCGCCTCGGTCAGGCCGCCGGTCTTGTCGAGCTTGATGTTGATCATCTGGTACTTGCCGACGAGGCCCGGCAGGTCGGTCACCGTGTGGCAGCTCTCGTCGGCGCAGATCGGCACCGGGCTGTCGTAATCCGCCAACGCCGCGTCGTCGCCGGCCGGCAGGGGTTGCTCGATCATCTCGACACCCATCGCGGCGAGGGCCGGCGCGACCTCGGCCAACAGGGCCGCCGTCCACCCTTCGTTGGGGTCGATGATCAGGCGCGCCTCCGGCGCGCCGGCGCGCACCGCCTCCATGCGCGGGATCACGTCCTCGGCGTCGAGCTTGACCTTGATCAGCGGGGTGGCGGCGAGTTCGGCGGCCCGCTCGGCCATCTCCTCGGCGCTGCCGATACCGATGGTGGTGGCGCAAACGGCGGGCGCCGGGGCGTCCATCTCCATCAGTTCCCAGACCCGGGCGCCGGCGGCCTTCGCCTGCCAGTCCCAGAGCGCGGCGTCGAGGGCATTGCGGGCGGCGCCGGCGGGCAGGCGCTCGTTCAGGCCGAAACCGTCGAGGCCGAAGGCGACGGCGCCCGTCTGTCCCTTGATCTGCTCGGAGACGCCGTGCACGGTTTCCTCGTAGCGCGCGTAGGGCACACACTCGCCGCGACCGACGACCTCGCCTTCGGCGATCTCGGCGACGACGACATGCGCCTCCGTCTTGGTGCCGCGCGAAATGGCGAAGGGCCGGGCCAGCGGCCAGGCCTCGTCGCTGACGCTGAGCTCCCGCGTCATGCGGGCAGGTTGTCGACCAGCGCGCCGACGCCCGTGGCCACCGGATCGACGGCCGGCAGCCCAAGCTCGTCCTCGACGCCCTTGAGATATCCCTCGACCTCGCCGGCCGGCAGGTCCTTGGTGTTGATGGCGACGCCGATGCAAACGGCCGCCGGATTGGTCAGATGCGCGGCGCGCTCGTTGGCCTCGATGCAGGCCTTGAGGTCCGGAATGGGATAGCCCGGCAGGCCCCGCATGTGGGTCCGCGTCGGCTCGTGGCAAAGCACCAGGGCGTCCGGCTGGGCGCCGTGCAACAGGCCGAGCGAGACGCCGGCATAGGAGGCGTGGAACAGCGATCCCTGCCCCTCGACTAGGTCCCAGTGGTCCTCATCGTTGGCCGGCGTCAGCCACTCGGTGGCGCCGGAGATGAAATCGGCGACCACCGCATCGACGGAGACGCCGTCGCCGGCGATGAAGATCCCCGTCTGGCCGGTGGCCCGGAAGCTCGCCTTCATGCCGCGCGCCCGCATTTCGCGCTCCATGGCCAAGGCGGTGTACATCTTGCCGACCGAACAGTCGGTGCCGACCGGCAACAGCCGCTTGCCCGGCCGCTTGACGCCGCTGGCGACGTCGAAGCTGCGGGTCGGGTGGCGCGCGTCGGTCAGGGTGGCGCCGTGCTTCTCGGCGGCGGCGGCGATTTCCGGCACGTCGCCCAAGCGGTTGTGAAGCCCGCTGGCGATGTCGAAACCGGCTTCGATGGCGGCCACAAGGACCTCGGTCCAGGCCGCCGAGATGATTCCGCCGCGGTTGGCGACACCGACGATGACGGTCTTTGCGCCGGCGTCCGCCGCCTCTTCCAGGGTCATGTCGGTGAGGCCGAGATCGGCGTTGCAGCCGTCCAGGCGCAGTTGCCCGATGCAGGCGTCGGGACGCCAGTGCACGACACCGGCCGCCGTCTTCGCGGCGAGCTGGTCGGCGGCATCGCCGAGAAACATGAGATACGGTGTCTTGAGCGTCATTCCAGCGCCTCCCCTCCGCCGGGACCGGTCAACGCGTCCGGCGTCAATCAGTTCTCCAGAGACGGACCCTTAACGGCTGTCGGGCCAGTGTGCAATGACATATATGGCGACGGCCTGGGCGACGCCGGCGGCGGCCAGCGCCAGCTTGCCGGCGGCGGCCCGCCACTCGGCAAAGCGTTCGCGCCGGAGCGCCGCCGCGTGGCCGGTGACCTCCGCCGCCAGCGCCCGGCCTTCCTCGTGCGCCTCCATGTAGCCATGCCGGAGTTCGGCCGGAAATCCGGGATGGAAATGGAACACCGTCAAGGCGCGCCGGCGCCCTTGGTGCGACGAGAAAGCCATGACCTCCCGATCCCCGATGCCGTATTTCCGCACCACCATGGGGGTTGCGTCGACGCCCTTCTTGTCGACCGTCAAGCCATCGTCATAGCCTTGCGTGAACTCCATCAGCCACGGCACCTGGACACTTGGTTCGGCCACGGACGAAACGCTGTAGATATCGGTCATCGTTCCAGCTCCTTCGGCGCACCCCAGCATGCGCGCTCCACAAACACGGCCTCCACGTGCCCAACGTGGCAGCCTGTCCTGTGTAATCCCTCGAACGACTTATTTTTTGGGGTCCGCGCCTGGCCGGCAATTTTCAGTCCGGCGAACCCGGCCGGTATCTTCGTCATTTCTACGCCTTCGCCGCCGAACCCTCAACCGGATTAAATTCGGAAAGCTTGGAGGCGGTGCGCCGATGCCCTATAACACCGTCCGCCCGTCTACCCCCGTGAGGAGCGAATTTCCATGACCTATGTCATTACGCCGCCGGCGGTTCCGGCCGTCGCCATTGCCGGCACGGACGACTTGTTTCCCGTCAACCGCGTTTACTGCGTCGGGCGCAATTACGCCGCGCACGCCATCGAGATGGGCCACGACCCGGACCGCGAGGACCCGTTCTTCTTCAAGAAGGCGCCGGACAACCTGTTGGCGGCCTCGGCCCTGGATGGCGGCGGCGATTTCCCCTATCCGCCGAAGACCTCCGACGTCCATCACGAGATCGAGCTGGTCGCGGCGCTCGGCGCCGGCGGCAGGGACATTGCCGTGGATGCCGCCATGGACTGCGTCTGGGGGTTCGGCGTCGGCATCGACATGACCCGCCGCGACCTGCAGGGCGAGGCGAAGAAGGCGGGCCGGCCCTGGGACACGGGTAAGGCCTTCGACCACGCCGCGCCGATCGGACGGCTGCACCCGATCGCCGAGACCGGGCCCATGGAGCACGGCGCCATCTGGGTCGACGTCAACGGCGAACGCCGTCAGGAGGGCGATCTCAATCAGCTCATCTGGAAGGTTCCCGAGATGATCTCCTACCTCTCCGGGCTGTTCACGCTGCAACCGGGCGACCTGATCTTCACCGGCACGCCGTCCGGCGTCGGTCCGGTGATCGCCGGCGACGTGCTCAGCGGCGGCGTCGACGGGGTGAGCGGCATCGAGGTGCGCGTCGTCTGAGCTCTCTTCGCCGGCGGGATCGCGGCCGATTCGCGCCGTTTGCAGCCCGCCGGGCCCCAGGCCGATTTCATGCGGGCCTGTCAATAGGTGTGATTCACCTTTTAATTCCAATTGTTTGACCGTAGCCGCCGGAGGCGGCGAACGGCATTTGCGGGCCGGGCGATTCTCCGGCTACCCATAGCGCCACAAGCCTAGGGAGGAACCAAACATCTCCCGGGGAGGATAAATGTTCGATCCAGTTTGGCGCCTCGGTCTCCTCGCCGCAGCCTTTTCGTTGGGACTCGCCACGCCCGTCGGGGCGGGTCTCAACGGAGGGGGCGGGGACGCCAACAGCGTCAAACGGATCGGGCATGCCACCGTCAGCGCCGTCAGCATCGACGGCAAGGGCCGCAAGGCGACCGTCCGCCGCGGCCGGCCGATCACCCTGGAGTTCGACTTCCGCTCCGACTCCTCCGCCTGGTGCCCGAAATGCACCAACCAGATCGTCGTCGGCTACGCCCGCAAGACGCGGCGCGGCCTGGAACGGATGCCGGGCGGCAAATGCGTCTACTCGGCCAGCGGCCGGCGCCTCAAGCGCAACGTCAAGGTCCGCATGCAGGCACCGGAGGAGCCCGGGCGCTATCACGTCATCGTTTCCGCGCCGCAGGCCTACAACTGCGTCCGGGCGCTGAAGTGGCGCGGCAAGCCGCGTCCCGTGGCGGCGCTCAAAGTCCGCTGACGTCGTCCCGGTCGGCGATCTCCAGAATCAATTTCCGCAAGATCGCCTTGGCGAACCCCTGGCGGCCCTCGGCGACGATCACGAAGGCGCCGCGCCCGCCGATCACGTCGTTGCGGTAGTGTTCGTCCAGCGGCTCGCCGCGCGGCCCGGGATAACCGCCGCCCGGCGAGTTGATGACCAGCGCGTTGATGGTGATGCCCTGCGCCATGGCGAGCGCCTTCGCGGCCGGCAGCGGACGGCCGTTGATCTGCGGTCCGTCGCCGGAAATATCGATGATCCGGCGCTGGCCGTCGAAAGCGTTGGTGGCGATCAGGTCCGCCGAATAAGCGATGGCCTCGCTGATCGAGTTGTAGCTCTCGGCGGCCCGCGGCGCGGCCCTGAGCTTGGCGGCGAACCGTTCCGCCGCGGCCCGGCCGTCGATCTTCATCCAATCGACGATGGTGTGCTGGGAATGCGGCCCGCCCCATTCGACGAAGGCCAGCGCGATGGCGCCCCGGTAACCGCGGGTCATCGCCTCGAGGACGCGCGGATGGGTGAGCGCCGCAGCGTAACCGTCGCGCTGAAGCTTCAGTTCCTCATCGTCGATGGACCCGGAGCCATCGGCGGCGAGCACCAGTTCGAGATCGACCGGTTCGCCGGCCGCCGCCGTCAGCGGCGCGGCCAGGAACATGGCCAGAAAGATCGCGACGAAGCCTTTCATCGCGGTATTCCATCGGGGATGACGGCACCCTGTCAATAGGGCACCGCCGCGCCCGCCTATTCGAGCTCGCAGCGCTTCACCGAATGACGGAACCGGCTGTCCGAGTTCGGCACCAGCTTGACGCCGCCGACCGTCCCGGCGCCGTAGCGGCCGTTGATCCGTTTCGCCGACTGACCGCCGATGCGCCCCAGTTCGGCGCTCGAGGCGAGGCGGTCGCGGGGATGGATGCGGGTCAAGGCCAGGTAGATGGCGTCGGTAACCCAGGGCGCGTTGACGCAGACCGTGCTGTATTGGTCCTTCGCCGGCACCTCGACGAAGGGCTGATAGGAGACATAGCGCTTCGCGCCGTTCTTGCCATAGGACCAGTAGAAGGGTTTCAGCAGGACCGCCTTGGGGTAGCTGTCGGCGGGCTTGTCCGGCTGCGGCGCCGCGACCGGCGGCGCCTTCTTCTCCGGCTTGCGTTCGGGCTTCGGCGCGGCCTTCCGCGCCTCGGCGGCGGCGGCCCGATCGCCGGCGGCCGGCGGCGCGGTTTCGCCGGCGGGCCACAACAGCCAGAGGGCGGCGCCGACCGCCAGCGCGCCGGCGGCGGCGGACCCGATCAGCGCCGGGCGGGCACCAAAGCCCCCGGCCGGCTTCTTGGCGCGGTCCGAACCAGCCGCGCGGCGGCGTTCGATGGCCTGGCTCTTTTTCTTCTGCAGCAGATATTTCCGCGCCAACTCGATTCGCTGGTCCTTGATCTGGCGGAGGATCCGGACGACCTCGGCCTTCGTCGCCTCGGCGTCGGCGCGCTGGCGGCCCTCGGCGATGGCGGTTTCCAGGAGGGCGGTGAACCGCTCGATCTCGGGCTTGTCGTTCTTGCGGGTGAACAGGCTCCGGATGACGACGATGGCGCAGTCGTGCAGCGCGTCGATGCCCTGCGCGCTCGCGATCACCACGATCAGCCCGGCGCCCTCGGCCTCGAAGACGGCCTCCCAATCGGTCGTGCCCTCGGCCGTCTTCGGCCAACGTTGTGCAGGGGTTTCGGACATGGTTCCCGCCCTTTTCGGTCCCGGCCGACGCAAACGGCCCTCCTGGAGCGGAATTTAAGGCGAATATTCCAAAATATTCAAACTTTAGATATATTACTAAAGATCAAGATCACGCGATTAATCTTACCAACGACCTAGGTTTGGACGTCGAATACTTCAGGGATCGGAGATTTCAGCCCGCTCGCCGAATTGAAGATCACCGCCTGGTCCGAGCGGCCGATCCGGCCGTCGCCGAGGGCGCGCGCATAGGCGGCGAGGCAGGCGGCGCCTTCCGGGCAGAGGTGGAAGCCGTCGACTGCGGCCGTCGCGGCCCGCATCTCATCGACCTCGCCGTCGTCGACGGCGACGGCGAACCCCTGGCTCTCGTAGAGCGCCTCCAGGATCAGCCGGTCACCGAAGGGCTTGCGGACGCGCACCCCGTGGACCTCGGTGTCGACCTCGGCCCAGGGCTCGGCGACCGCACGGAGCCCGGCGTCGAAGGCCCGGACCACCGGCCCGCAGCCGGTCGACTGCACCGCCACCATCCGGGGCAGCGGCCCCTCGAGCCAGCCCATCGCCTGCAGTTCCCGGAACGCTTTCCACATGCCGATCAGCCCGGTGCCGCCACCGGTGGGGTAGAAGATCACGTCGGGCAGCCGCCAACCTCCCTGCTCGGCCAATTCCAACCCCATGGTCTTCTTGCCCTCGATCCGGTAGGGCTCCTTCAGGGTCGACAGGTCGAACCAGCCGGTTTCCGGCATGGTCTCCACCATGGCGCGGCCGCAGGCGTCGATGATGCCGTCGACCTGGTGCACCCGGGCGCCGTGCAGACCGGCTTCGCGGACCGTCACCTCCGGCGCGTCCATGGGCACGAACACCGTCGCCGCCATGCCGGCGCGCGCGGCGTAGGCGGCCATCGCCGCGCCGGCGTTGCCGGCGGTCGGCACCGCGACCTCGGTGACGCCGACGGACTTCAACATGGTGATGGCGAGCGCCATGCCGCGCGCCTTGAACGAGCCGGTCGGCAACCGGCCTTCGTCCTTGGCGACGACGCGCCCGCCGCCGAGGCGCGCCGCCATGCCGGGCAGCGCGACCAACGGCGTCATCGGCTCGCCGAGGCTGACCACGCCGGCCGGGTCTGGATAGGGCAGGAACTCGCGGTAGCGCCAGAGGGCGGCGGGCCGCGCCGCCAGCGCCTCCTTGTCGAGGGCGGCGGCGACGGCGTCGAGGTCGTAGCGGACGAGCAGCGGCGCGCCGGCCGCCGACGCGCCGTAGGGCGCCTCGCCGGCGTGCCGCGCGCCGGTGGCCGAGCATTCCAGGTGGGTCGCGAAACAGCGGTCGTCGTCCATGGCGCGCGCCTCCCCTCACGCGATCGTGTCGGAAATTCGATTGGCAACCGGCCGGCGCCGTACCAACATCCGGATCATGACACGGATTCTCACCGCCCTCACGCTTCTTGCCGCCGCCCTGCTGGCCCCGCCGACCGCGGCTGGCGAGCCGGTGCTCGGCGCGCCGGTGATCACGGCGCTGAAGGCCATGAAGCCGATGACGCCGGCACCGCTCGGGAAGCTCGAGGGCAAGGTCGTGGTCGTCAGCTTCTTCGCCAGCTGGTGCCCGCCCTGCACCGACGAGTTCCACCAGCTCAACAAGCTGCGCGCCGCGTTCCCCGCGGAGAAGCTGGCCATCGTCTCGCTGAACCTGTTCGAGGATTTCTTCGAGAACGGCCAGGAGGCGCGGATGAAACGCTTCCTGAAGCGCACGGCGCCCGCGTTCCCGGTTCTCGGCGGGCTCGGCGACGACGACCTTTCGGCGCTGTTCGGCGGGGTCGAGCGGATCCCCACCGTGTTCATCTTCGACCGGCGCGGCCGTGCCGTGTTCCGCTTCATCCACGAGGTCGACGCGACCAAGCGCCATGCCAACTTCGACGAGATGAAGGCCGCCATCCAACCGCTGCTGGCCGGCGGTTGAGCCGGCGCGCCATGAAATCGCCTTAATCTCTCCATCTTGACGCCATCGCAGGCAGGCAGGATCGGTGCCGTGAGCGAGACCGAAACGGGAGCAGGCTGATGACCGCCATACCGATGAGAGGCTGCATCGACGTGAATACGGCGCCCGCGTTGATGCGCGAGCTGATGGCGCGCCTCGGCGCCGGCGGCGAGCTCCGCCTCGACATGTCCGCCGTCACCTGGATCGACAGCGCCGGATTGGCCAGCCTGGTGCAGTTGCTGGCCGAGGCCCGGCGCCGGGGCGGCGACCTGATCCTCTGTTCGGCCAGCGACGGCGTCCGCCGGATGCTCCGGCTGGCCCGCCTCGACGCCCTGTTCCCGGGCGCCGGCTAACCCTTCAGCATGTCGTCGACGTAGAATCCCTGGAACATGGTGATGCCGAGCTCGTGACCGGCGTTCAGCCCGACCTCGTCGTCGAGCCGGGCCAGCACCAGGATGGTGCCGAGTTTCTGGATTTCGGCGATCTCGCCCTTGACCCCCTTCAGCACCTCCTCGGCGCCGGGCCGCCAGAACACCTTCGCCATGTTCGCCTTGAGGCGCGCCATGTTCACCACGCCGTCGGTCTCGGGGAAGATCGCGTCGACGGCGACGGTGCCGCCCTACGACGTGATCAGCTCGTTGGCGATCATGTACTCTTCGAAGTGCTGCAGGATGTTGGCCTGGCGGAACTCGAAGACGATGTTGGCGAAGACGTCGTCGCGGCCGGCGTCGACCAACGCCTGGAACCCCTTGGTGAAGACGCTTTCCACGTTCAGGTTGATGGAGCACTTGGTGCCGCCCGGGTTGAGTTCTCCGTAGGCGTTGAGAACCAGCTGATCGAGGGTGATGGTCAATTGGTTGAACAGGTTGCCGCTGCCGCGCAGCTCGACCTGCTTGAACACGTGCTTCTTCAGCATGTCCATGCCGATGAAGTATTCGTGCATCACCGGCTGCGCCGCCTGACCGGGCTGGATGACGGCGACCTTCTGGTCGCGGATGAAGACCTTGGAGAACTGCTCGGCGCCCAACTGCTCGCTGACCGTGACGACCATGCCGATGTCGTCCTCCTGGAGGCGCCGCATCTTGTGGAACTCGGGCGGCTTCTCCTCCTCGTCGGAGCCGACCAGGCGCTCCATCAGCTTCAGCGCCGCCTTCTTCGCGAACCGGAGATCGATGACCCGGACCAACCGGCTCTGGTCGACCATGCCGAAGTTCTCGGGGAAGTGCTCCTGGATCAGGCGCAGCAGCGCGACCTTGATGTCGGAATTGATGTTGACCTGGTTGAAGTCGGTCATCTTGATCAGGACGCCGCGTTCCGTCGCGGCGATCTCGAAGACCTTGCCGAGATAGCGCTCGGCGAACTCGACGACGGAGCGGTTGAAGTCGAGCCAGAACTCGTCCTTCGCCGAGCCGATGGGCAGCATGCTGAGCGAGATCAGCATCAGCGACGTGAACTCGGTCGGCGGGTCGGCCATCTCCTTCAAATGCTGGAGCAGCGCCGGCGCCTTCTGCAACTCGTAGCGGGGTATTTCGGAAGCCAAGTTACCTCCCCCTTCCCCACGGTATATGCCGTAAAATTGCTAGGAATGGGTTAACATTTGATGCGTTCGCTCTTCGGATCGTAGAGCGGCCGCAATGACGCCGTGGCCGGCACCATGACGCCATTAACCAGAATCTCGTAACTGCCGGACGCGATGTGGTCGGCGCCGACCGGCGCCTGGCCCTTGACGTAACCGAGCCCGATGGCGCCGCCCAGCGTGTGGCCGTACATCCCTGACGTGACGTAGCCGACGATGGCGCCGTCGCGGTAGATGGGCTCGTTGTGGTAAAGCAGCGGCTCCGGGTCGTCGAGCCGGAATTGGACCATCCGTTGGCCGACGCCGGCCTCCTTCTGGGCGAGCAGCGCGTCGCGGCCGATGAAGCCGCCGGGCTTGTCCCAGGCGACGGCGAAGCCCAAGCCCGCCTCCAGCGGCGTCTCCTCGTCGGAGATGTCGTGGCCCCAGTGGCGGTAGGCCTTTTCGATCCGGAGCGAGTTGACGGCGTGCATGCCGACGTGCGCCAGGCCGTCGCCGCCGGCCTCCGCCAGGACATCGTAGACGTGCGCCGCGAACTCGGTCGGCACGTAGAGCTCCCAGCCGAGCTCGCCGACGTAGGTGACACGGGACGCCCGCACCAGGGCGTAGCCGAGTTCGATCTCGCGGCTGGCACCGAAGGGGAAGGCCTCGTTGGAGAGGTCCGCCGGCGTCAGCGGCTGCAAGAGGTCCCGCGCGCCCGGCCCCATCACCGCGAGCACCGCGTAGGCCGACGTGACGTCGGTGGCGACGGAGCGCGCGTCGGCCGGCGTCCGCGATTTCAACCAGTGCAGGTCGCGGACCTGGGCGCCCGCCGAGGTGACGATCAGGTAGTCGTCCTCGGCCAGGCGCGTCACCGTCAGATCGGCCTCGATGCCGCCGCGCTCGTTCAGCCACTGGGTGTAGACGAGACGGCCCGGCGCGACGGCGACGTCGTTGGCCGAGATCTGGCCCAGCACCGTCTCCGCGTCGGCGCCCCGCAGGCGGAACTTGGCGAAGGACGACATGTCGATGAGGCCGACACCGTCGCGCACCGCCCGGTGCTCGGCGGCTGAATGCTCGAACCAGTTCTGGCGGGTGTAGGAATACTCGTAGACGGGCTCAACGCCCGCCGGCGCGAACCAGTTGGCGCGCTCCCAGCCCGCCGTTTCGCCGAAGCACGCATTGTTCGCCGCGTGGCGTTCGTGGAGCGGCGTGCGCCGGGCGCCGCGCGCCGTCCTGTACTGATAGAACGGCCAGTGGACGTCGTAGAGCAGCCCCAGCGTCTCGGTGACCCGGTCGTGAAGATAGCGCCGGTTGCCCTGGAACGGCATGTTGCGACGGATGTCGACGCTGTTCAGGTCCGACGGCGGCAGCCCGTCGCGCATCCACTCCGAGATCGCCTTGCCGATGCCGCCGGCCGACTGGATGCCGATGGAATTCAGTCCGGCGGCAACGAACAGGCTCTCGACCTCCGGCGCCGGTCCCATGTGGTAGCGGTCGTCCTGGGTGAAGCTCTCGGGCCCGCAGAAGAAGGTCTGGATGCCAGCCTCCTCGAAGAACGGCATGCGGTGCATGGCGCCTTCCAGGATCGGCATGAAGTGATCGAAGTCGTCGGGCAGCTGGCCGAACTCGAAGTCGTCGGGGATGCCGTCCATGCCCCAGGGCTTGGCCACCGTCTCGAAGGCGCCCAACAGCATCTTGCCGGCGTCCTCCTTGTAGTAGGCGCAGGCGTCGTAGTCGCGGTAGACCGGCAGGTCCGGCGTGATCGCGTCGTGCGGCTCGGTCAGGATGTAGAAGTGCTCGCAGGCGTGCAGCGGCACGTTGACGCCGATGGTGGATGCGAACTCGCGCGTCCACATACCGCAGGCCAGCACCACGTAGTCGGCGGCGATGTCGCCCTTCTCGGTGGCGACCCCGACGGCCTTGCCGCCGTCGACGAGCACGCGCTCGACCTTCGTGCGCTCGAAGATCTGGGCGCCGCCCATGCGCGCCCCCTTGGCCAGCGCCTGGGTGATGCCGACCGGGTCGGCCTGGCCGTCGGAGGGAATGAAGATACCGCCGATGACGTCGTCGACGTTCAAGGGCGGATAGTGATCCTTGCAGCCCTCGGGACCGAGCACGTCGACCTTGAGATCGAAGACCCGGGCCATGTCGGCGCGCCGCTGCAGGTCCTCCATGCGCCCGGCGTGGGTCGCCGTCGACAGTGAGCCGTTGATCTTGTAGCCCGTCGACTGGCCGGTCTCCTCCTCCAGGCTGAGATAGAGCTCGGCCGTGTACTTGGCGAGCTTGGTCATGTTCTGGCTGTCGCGCAGTTGCCCGATCAGCCCGGCCGCGTGCCAGGTGGTGCCGGAAGTCAACTGCTTGCGCTCGACCAGCACCACCTCGTCCCAGCCGATCTTGGTCAGGTGATAGGCGATCGAGCAGCCGATGACGCCGCCGCCGACGATGACGACACGGGCTTTCTTGGGAAGTTCCTTGGCCATGATGGGGTGTCTCCTGGGGATTGTCTTTCGACGTTGTTGATCTCTAGTAGGTGGGCGGCGCGATGACCCAGAGCACGACGGTCTCCGCCGGCCCCGGGTTGCGGCTGCGGTGCGGCTCGCTCAGCGGAAACTGGAACGAATCGCCTTCGCTGAGACGGTATTCCTTGTCGCCGATCCAGAGCTCGAGCTCGCCCTTGAGGACGACGCCGGCCTCCTCGCCGGGGCGCGAATAGTTCTTCTCGCCGGTGGCGGCGCCCGGCTGGAAGGTGCCGAGGATGACCTCGAAGGCGCCGTTCAGGCTCGGCGACAGCAATTCCTCGGTGATCCCGGCGCCGGGGAAGTCGAGACGCCGGCGCCGGCCCCGGCGGACCACGACGCCGCGCTCGTCGGCGGCGCCGGCGCCGTCGCCCTGGAAGAACCAGTTGATGCCGACGCCCAAGACGCCGGCGATGCCGTGCAGGTTCTCGATATCGACCTTGGAAATGCCGCGCTCGAGCTGCGAGACGTAGCCGACCGAACGGCCGATGCCGTCGGCCAGCTGTTGCAGGGTGAGACCGCGGGCCCGGCGCATCTCGCGGACCTGATCGCCGACGGAAGCGGCACCGTCGCCGTTCTCAGGTCGCCCCGGCGCCGCCGCGTCAACATGTGCCGGTCGTCCCATGTCGCGTCCCTCCCGCGTTGAACGTCCTCAGCGTTGTAAGCATCTCCCATGAAATTTTCAATTATTTTTTCATTTTCATGAATATGATTTCATGGCGTGGGAACTTGATTGAAATCAAGGATCGCCGCGGCCCTTGCGACCATCTTCTCTGACGGGCCGGACGACGGGCGGGAACGACCCGGCGGCCGCCCCGTCGCACGCCAGACGGCACGTCCCGGAGAGCAACGTCGAGAGGTGCGCCCGGTCATGCGCGACATGAAGATTGAAAACCGCGGCACCGTCGGCCGGTCGGGTCCCGCAACCCACTTCCCGGCGCGCCAATGACGACCTTCCCGGACCATCCCCCCAATTGGCACGCCCTGTCCTGCGACGACGCGGCCGCCCGCCTGACGACGGATCCACGGCGCGGCCTGAGCGAGCAGGCGGCGCGCCAGCGGCTCCAGGAGGTCGGCGAAAATCGCCTCGACGAACCGCCAACCACGCCCGCCTGGGTCGTTTTCGCGCGCCAGTTCACCGGTGTGCTGTCATTGGTCCTGGTCGTCGCCTCGCTGCTCGCGCTGTGGATCGGCGAACACATCGACGCCGCCGCGATATTCGTCGTCCTGATCATCAACGGCGGCCTCGGCTTTATTCAGGAACGCCGCGCCGAACGGGCGCTGGCGGCATTGAAAACCATGCTCGCGAAGCAAGCGACGGTGCGCCGCGACGGCGGCGAGCGCCAGGTTCCGGCGAGCGAGTTGGTTCCCGGAGACATCGCCGTCATCGCGACCGGCGACCGCATCCCCGCCGACGGGCGCCTGATCCGCGCCGTCGGCCTGGAAATCGACGAATCCGTCCTGACCGGCGAGTCGGTGGCCGTCGCCAAGGACGAGACGGCGCTGGCGGACGACGGCTTGCCCCTCGGCGACCGCCGCAACATGGCGTACACCAACACCGTCGTGACGCGCGGCCGCGGCGAGATGCTGGTCACCGCGACGGGCATGTCGACGGAAACCGGCCGTCTCGCCGATCTCTTGGCGGCGACCGAGGAAAGCACGACGCCCCTGCAGGATCAGCTCGACCGCCTCGGCAAGCGCCTCGCCGCCATCGCCGTCGGCGTGGTCGCGGTGATCCTGGGGATCGCCCTGCTCCAGGGCCGGCCAGTGAGCGAGGCCATGCTCACCGCCATCGCCCTCGCCGTCGCCGCGGTGCCGGAAGGGCTTCCCGCCGTGGTCACCGTGACGCTGGCCCTCGGCATGCAACGCATGGCGCGGCGCGGCGCCATCGTCAAGCGGCTCGCCGCGGTCGAGACCCTGGGCTGCGCGTCGGTGGTCTGCTCGGACAAGACCGGAACCCTGTCCCTCAATCGGATGACCGCCCGGACCCTGTTCTTCCGCGGCAAACGTCTCGACGTGCCGACCGGGCAGAGCGGCGCCGGAATCACCGGGGCCGGGCCGGAGATCGAACGACTGCTCATTCCGATGGCGCTCTGCAACGACAGCAGGTTGGACAACGGCGAGGTCATCGGCGACCCGACGGAAGGCGCCTTGTTGGCCGTCTGCGCCATGGCCGGCATGACGCCGGAACCGCTGGTCGAACGGCTGCCGAGGATCGGCGAAGTCCCGTTCGATTCGGCCAACAAATACATGGCGACGTTTCATCGGACCGGCGACACGGTCCAGGAGTTCGTCAAGGGCGCGCCGGACATCATCATCGGCCGTTGCTCGCATCTCGCCGGCGAGGATGGCGATGTCGACATCGACGCCGCGGTCCGCGATGCGCTGATGCATCAAAACGACACCCTCGCCGCCGACGCGCTTCGCGTCATCGCCATCGCGGCCAAACGCATGTCCGTCGACGAGTTCGAGGCCCGGCAGGACCTGACCGAGCACGTCGACGGATTGGTCCTGCTCGGCCTGATCGGCATGGCCGACCCGGTCCGCCCGGAGGTCAAGACGGCCATCGACTTGTGCCGCGAGGCCGGGATCGACGTCAAGATGATCACCGGCGACCACCGGGGCACGGCCGCCGCCATCGCCGATCAGCTGGGCCTGGAAGGGGAGGTGGTGCTCGGGGTCGACGTCGACGCCATGGACGCGGAAACGCTGGAGTCGCGCATCGAGGCCATCGGCGTGTTCGCCCGGGTCGCGCCTGAGAACAAGATGCGGATCGTCGAGGCCCTAAGGACCAAAGGCCACGTCGTGGCGATGACCGGCGACGGCGTCAATGACGCGCCGGCCCTGAAAAGCGCCGACATCGGCATGGCCATGGGCCGCGCCGGCACCGAGGTCACCAAGGAAGCGGCGACCATGGTCCTGACCGACGACAATTTCTCGACCATCGTCGACGCCATCCAGGAAGGCCGGACCATCTACACCAACATCGTCAAGTTCGTCCGCTATCAGCTTTCCACCAACCTCGGCGCGCTGCTCACCGTCTTCGCCGCCACGGTCATGGGGCTGCCGATGCCGTTCAGCCCCCTGCAGCTGCTCTGGGTCAACGTGATCATGGACGGGCCGCCGGCGATGGCGCTCGGCGTCGACCCCATGTCGGAAGGCCAGATGAAACAGAAGCCCCGCCGCAAGTCGGACCAGATCCTGACGCTCCGGCGGTTCTGGGTGCTCTGCTACCTGGGCGCGGTCATGGCCACGGGCACGCTGGGGGTGTTTCTCTGGGGCCTGGAAACCGGAGACAATGAGCGCGCCGTGACCTTGGCCTTCACCACCTTCGTGTTGTTTCATATCGCCAACGCCTTCAACGCCCGCAGCGAAACCGAGAGCCTCTTCTCCCGGCAATTCATGAGCAACCCCAGTCTTTGGCTGTCGCTCGCCTGCGTCCTCTGCCTGCAAGTCATCGCCGTCAACTGGCCGCCCGCCCAGGCGGTCATGCACACGGTTTCCCTGGCGCCGGCCGACTGGGCCGCGGCGACCGCCGTCGCCGCCAGCATCCTCGTCGTCGAGGAGGCGAGAAAGCTCCTGCTGCGCCGCCTTCCGCGGGCCAACGCGGCGAAAGCCTCCTAGGGCCGGCGCCGGCGCGCGCCGTCACGCCGCCGACGGTTCCGGCGCCCTCTGGGCGTTGGCGAGCAGGCGCTCGATCATCATCTTGGTCAGGTAGAGGCCGAACTCGGGATTCTCGGCGTAGAGTTCGAGGGCCTTGTCCTCGGTGATCCGCATGAACACCGAGGCTTCCGCGCAGGTGACCGTCTGGGTCCGCCGTTTTTCCGGCGTGAACACGGCGATCTCGCCGATCAGGTTGCCGGGGCCGACGTCGAGGCCGAGGCCGTCGACCCGGACGCGGCCCTCGATCAGGTAGTAGATGTCGCGGGCCTCGTCGCCCTGGGCGAACAGCGTCGCGCCCTCCGGGCACTCGTGGCGCGACATGAACGCCAGCAGCCGGCGGACGTCGAACTCGGCGTGCGCCATGTCGCGGATCTTCTCGCGCAGTTGGATGGCCTGGCGCAACCGGAGGCAGTTCAACGGCAACAGCGCCCCGTGCAGCAAGATGATGTTGCCGAGGTCGGCGTAGATTCCGTAACAGAGATAAAGTGCGTTGCCGAGGATCGCCACCATCCGCAACGGGATCAGCGTCTTCATCCAGAAGGTGACGAAGATGACTCCGGACGCGACGTATCCGAGACTTTCAACCCAATCCACTTGGTTTCCCCCCCGAGGCCAAGGTGTTGTTGTTCCCTCACCTATAAATGCCGGCGCGCCGCCGGGCAACGCCCGGTTCGACGATGCCGGCGCTGATTTGCCACGCCGCGCCGGCGGCCTGTATGCTGCCTCCAGAACCGCCCGCCCCGTCGCCACCGAACCCGGAGGATTCCGCCATGGATGCGTCCCGACTGAAGGAAATCCAGGCGCCGATCAAGGAGCGCTACCGCGAGAGCCCGAACGACGCCGTCATCACCCTGAAATCGGAGGGCGCCATCGGCGCGGGGGTGTCGTGCTCCGTCGACACCGGCCGCGCCCTCATCGAGGCCGGCCTGCACCCGGCGACCGGCGGCGACGGCACCCAGGCGTGCTCCGGCGACATGCTCTTGGACGCGCTGGTCGCCTGCGCCGGGGTGACGCTCAACGCCGTCGCCACGGCCCTCGAACTGCCGGTCCGCGACGCCAGGATCAGGGCCGAGGGCGACCTCGACTTCAAGGGCACGCTCGGCGTCGACCGCGACGCGCCGGTCGGCTTCCGCGACATCCGCCTCACATTCGAGATCGACGGCGACCTCGACGACGAGCAATTGGCGACGCTGATGAAGCTGACGGAACGCTACTGCGTCGTCTACCAGACCCTCACCGCCGGCCCGCCGGTGGCGGTGGCGGCGAAGACGGGATAGCCGTCCAGTTCTCGTTAGAGCCGCGCCTTGCGGTAGGTCCGCTTGGCCGCGATCAGACCGTCCTCGAGGGTAAGGAGGTCGACGATCTGCACCTCGAAGGGCTCGCCGTCCCGGGGCGTCCCGGATTGCACCGACTCGATCACCGCGAACTCAGGCGTCGCGAAGCGCCGCACCTCCTGGAAACGAACATCGGGAATCCGTTCGAACACCGACGCGGCGAGCCGCGTCGCCGCGTCGCGCCCGACGGCCCGCTCGCCGAAGGCCTCCGGGCCGAAGGACGCCTCGAACACGGCGTCGTCCGTCCACATGTCGCGGATTCCCTCGACGTCGTGGTTCTGCCAGACGGCGTTGAACCTGTCGAAGAAAGCGTCCGAGTCGAATGCGGTCATGGCGGCCTCCCCTGCCCCGGTGACGGACCGCCGCCAGCCTAGCACGCCGGCGCCGGGCCGTGGCTTTTCATTCGCCGCCGGGCCGCGCTAGGCTGCCCTCATGACCGAAACCGCCACCACGCCCCATTGGGCCCGCCTCGCCGTCGGCGCCGGGGCGGCGCTGTTCGTCGGCATGGGGGTTGGGCGGTTCTCCTACACGCCGATGGTCCCGGCGCTGGTCGCCGACGGCGGCTTCAGCGCGGCCGAAGCCGGCACCGTCGGGGCGTGCAACCTGGCCGGCTTCCTGGTCGGCGCGCTGATGCAACCGGCGCTGCGGCGGGCCTGGGGCGAGGCGGCGGCGCAGCGCCTGGCCATCGCCGTCACCCTGGCCGCCTTGATCGCCAGCATCGCGCCCTGGGGATTTTTCTGGCTGGCCTCCTGGCGCGGCCTCGCCGGCGTCGGCGTCGGCGTGATCATGGTGCAGTCCCTGGCGGTGGCGACCCGCTGGGCGCCGGCCGGGCGGCTCGGCGCGGCCGCCGGCATCGCGTTCACCGGCGTCGGTATCGGAATCGTGCTTTCCGGCGTCATGCTGCCAGCGCTCCTCGACCACGGGCTCACGGCCGCCTGGGCCGGGCTGGCGTTGATCGGCGCGCTGGGCAGCGCCGTCGCCCTCTGGGCCTGGGCGCCCGGCGTGCCGGCAGTGCCCGCGCCGGCGGCGGCTACAGGCGCCGCGCCCGCGGCCGGCGCCCAGGCGCGCCTGGTGTTGGCCCACGTCATGTTCACCTTGGGCTTGATCCCGCACACCATCTACTGGATCGACTACTTGGTCCGCGGCCTCGGCCATTCGGCCGCCACCGGCGGCGGTCACTGGGCCCTGTTCGGCCTCGGCGCCATGACCGGCACCTATCTCTGGGGCCGGCTCGGCGACCGGATCGGGCTCCGCGCCGGGCTGGTGGCGGCCTTCGCCAGCCTCGCCGTCGGCACGGCGCTGCCGGTGCTGGAGACGGCGGGCTGGGCGCTGGTCTTCTCGTCGCTGGTGGTCGGCGCCCAGCCCGGCTGCTCGGCGCTGCTGTCTGGGCGCGCGCACCAGATCTTCGGCGCCGCCGGGATGCCGGCGGTTTGGCGCCGCATGGTGCTGGCCAGCGGCATCGGCCAGGCGCTCGGCGGCTACGCCCTGGTGGCGCTGTTCGAATGGAGCGGCGGCTACGCGGCCGTGTTCGGGGTCGGCGCGACGGCCTTCACGCTCGGCGCCGTGGCCGCGGCCGGGCTCGGCAGGCGAACCGGCTAGGGGTTCAGCGCTCCGCCGTGTCGATCCAGATGGTCACCGGCCCGTCGTTGACCAGGCTGACCTGCATGTGGGTGCGGAAGCGTCCGGTCTCGACGCCGACGCCCTCTTCCCGGAGCGCCTGGACGAAGACCTCGTAAAGCGCCTCCGCCGTCTCGAAGTCGGCGCCGGACGAGAACCCGGGCCGGTTGCCGCGCCGGGTGTCGGCGGCCAGCGTGAACTGGCTGATGGCGAGGACCTGGCCGCCGGTGTCCTTCACCGCCAGGTTCATCTTGCCGGCTTCGTCCTCGAAGATGCGGAGCTTCGCGACCTTGGCCGCGAGCCGCCTGGCCGCGTCCGCGTCGTCGCCCTGCATGGTGCAGACCAGCGCCACCAGGCCGGGGCCGATGGACCCGAGCGCGGAGTCCGTCTCGACGTTATGGACGGAGGCCTCGGTGACCCGCTGGATCAGCGCGCGCATGGACGCCTCAGCCCGGCGCCGTGTCGGAGCCCGCGTGGAAGTTGAAGACGGCGCCTTCCTTGATCCCCGACGGCCAGCGCGCGGTCACCGTTTTGAGCTTGGTGTAGAAGCGCACGCCCTCCATGCCGTGGATCGAGTGGTCGCCGAACAGGCTCGCCTTCCAGCCGCCGAAGGAGTGGTAGGCCACCGGCACCGGGATCGGCACGTTGACGCCGACCATGCCGATGTTGACGCTCTGGGTGAAATCGCGCGCCGTGTCGCCGTCGCGGGTGAAGATGGCGGTGCCGTTGCCGTATTCGTGATCGACCACCAGCTGCTTGGCGTCCTCGTAGGAGGCCTGGCGGACCACCGAGAGCACCGGACCGAAGATCTCATCCTTGTAGACGGACATGTCCGGCGTGACCCGGTCGAGGAGCGTGCCGCCGACGAAGAAGCCGTCCTCGTAGCCCTGCAGGTTGAGGCCGCGGCCGTCGACCACCAGATCGGCGCCGGCGGCGACGCCCTCGTCGATGTAGCGCTCGATGCGTTCCTTGGCCTCAGCCGTGATCACCGGGCCCATCTCGGCGGCCGGGTCCGTGTAGGGACCGACCTTCAGGCTCTGGACGCGGGGTGCGAGTTCCTTGACGAAGGCGTCGGCCGTTTCCTCGCCCACCGGCACCGCGACGGAGACCGCCATGCAGCGCTCGCCGGCGGAGCCGAAGGCGGCGCCGATGGTCGCGTCGACGGCCTGACTCATGTCGGCGTCGGGCATGATGATCATGTGGTTCTTGGCGCCGCACAGCGCCTGCACGCGCTTGCCGGCGGCGGCGCCGGTTTCATAGATATAGCGGCCGATGGCGGTCGAGCCGACGAAGCTGATGGCGCCCACGGTGGGATCGGTCAGGAGCGTGTCGACGGCCTCCTTGTCGCCGTTGACGACGTTCAGCACGCCCTTCGGCAGGCCCGCCTCGACCATCAGCTCGGCCAAGCGAAGCCCGGTCGACGGGTCGCGCTCGGAGGGTTTCAGGACGAAGGTGTTGCCGCACGCGATGGCCATCGGGAACATCCACATGGGCACCATGGCCGGGAAGTTGAACGGCGTGATCCCGGCGCAGACCCCGACGGGCTGGCGGACCGCGTAGCTGTCGACGCCGCCGGCGACGTTCTCCGAGTACTCGCCCTTCAGGAGCTGCGGGATGCCGCAGGCGAACTCGACGACCTCGAGGCCGCGCGAGATCGAGCCCTTGGCGTCCTCGACGGTCTTGCCGTGCTCCGACGACAGCAGTTCCGCGATCTCGGTCAAGTTCGAGCGGATCTGGTCGCGGAAGTTGAACATCACCTGGGCGCGCTTCGCCGGCGGCGTCGCCGCCCAGCCGGGCAGCGCCTGGGCCGATGAGGCGATCGCGGCGCGCACCTCGTCGGCGCTGGCCAGCGGCACCTGCTTGGTGACCTCGCCGGTGGCCGGGTTGTTGACGTCGCCGGTGCGTCCGCTGGTCCCCTTGACGCGGGCGCCGTCGATGAAATGGTAAAGCTCCTCGGTCATCTCTCAATCTCCCTCATTCGTCCGTGCCCGGCCTATTCCCATCCACCGGCGAGCGGCCTTCAATAAACCGCCTCTCGCCTGGGATGGGGAGTCCAATCTTGGTCTGGTCCAACGAAAGCCCGCTACTGGTCCCATGGCGGGTCCAGATGCCTGGAAAACACGCCGGCGGCAGGTGCGTACCGGGGAGACACCTTTTTTTCGGGACCGGTACGCCCCGCGCCGGCAGGGAGTTTGGTTTGCGGCTTCCGCCCTAGGGCAGCGGCACGATCAGCGCCGGCACCCGGGAGCGCCGGAGCACGCTCTTGGCGACGCCGCCGAGGAAGGTGTGCGTGAGCCCCTTCTCGTGCGCCCCCATGATGATCAGGTCGCAGCCCAGCTCGATCGAGGATTTCAGGATCTGCTCGGCCGGATAGGCCTCGCAGACCTCGACGGACTTGATCTGGCCGCGCACCGCCTGGTCGGCGGCGTCCTGCCCGGCCCAGAACTTGTCCTGGCGTTCCTCGACCGCCGCCTTCGCCTGGGCGACGCGCTCGTCGAGCATCCGGCGTCGGTCGTCCTCGTTCATGATGTAGGTCTGCAGCGTCACCTTGGCGTCCGAGGAAAGCTCCTCGACGACGTGCAGGATATGCACCTCGGCGCCGCTCAGCTTGGCCAGCTGGGCGGCATAGCCGAAGGCGTGGATCGAGGTCTGCGACATGTCCGTGCAGTAGAGGATCTTGGTGAAGTTCGCGAACATAGGATCGGTTCCTTTTCAACCGCCGCCGTTAATAGCCAAGCGCCCGGGGCAACCAGAGCGAGATCTCCGGGATGTAGGCGATGCAGAACACCGCGACCACGGCGATGAAGGCGAAGGGCAGCGCGCGGAGCGATATCTCCTCGATTGATGAGTTCGATATCCCCGACGCGATGAACAGGTTCTCGCCCAGGGGCGGCGTCTGGAAGCCGATCTCGCAGCAACAGACCATGACGATGCCGAAGTGCAGCGGGTCGATGCCGAGGTTGTAGGCGATCGGCAGCAGAACCGGCGTCAGGATCAGGATCGTCGCCAGGGTCTCCATGAACATGCCGACGAACAGCAGGAAGAAGATCAGCATGGCCCAGATCAGGTAGAGGTTGTCGGTGGCGCTGAGCATGGCCTCGGCGATGATCGCCGGGATCTCGTTCTCGACCAGGAGCCGCCCGAAGACGGTCGCCGTGAACAGGATCAACAGCACCCGCCCGGTCAGCCAGGTGGTGGTCTCCAGGGAATGGAAGATGCTGTCGAGCTTCAATTCCTTGTGGATCAGGAAGCCCACGGCGAGGGTGTAGAAGATCGCGACGATGGCCGACTCGGTGGGCGTGAAGAAGCCCGTGTAGATGCCGCCGAGGATGACCAGGGGAGCCAGGATCGACCAGATGCCCATCTTGAAGGCGCCGCCGATCTTCGCCGCCGACCAGCCCTCGGCCGTGCCCATGTAGCCGTTCTTCTTGCAGAGAATGTAGTTCATGATCAACAGGCTCAGGGCCAGCACCAGGCCCGGGAACACGCCGGCGATGAACAGCTTCGGAATGGACACCGACTGGAACTCGCCGAACTTCTGCACGGCGGCCGGCGGCGGGTTCATGCCGAGCGCCGAGATGCCGAAGATGACCATCGGGATGGACGGCGGAATGACGACGCCCAAGCCGCCCGATGAGGCGGTGATCGCCGACGCGTAACCCTTGTCGTAGCCGCGGTTGGTCATCGCCGGGATCATCAGCATGCCGACGGCCGCCGTGGTCGCCGGGCCGGACCCGGAGATGGCGCCGAAGAACAGGCACGCGATGACCGTCGCCGCGCCGATCCCGCCGGTGACCGGGCCGGCGAAACTTTCGGCCAGGGTCACCAGGCGTTTCGAGATTCCCGCCGCTTCCATCAGCGCGCCGGCCAGGATGAAGGCCGGCAGCGCCATCAGCGGGAACGAGCCGACCGCGGTGAAGGCGATCTGCACGAACTTGATCGGGTTCTCCTCGAGGAACAGGAAGGTGGCGAGCGCCGAGACGCCCAGGGCCACGGTGATCGGCGCGCCCAGGATCAGCAATCCCAGGAAGGCACCGAACAGGATCAGAACGAGTGTTGTTTCGTATTCCATTTTTCTATCTCCCCCGCCCTACTTGTCCGAGTCCGGGCCGCCGATGCCCTCTTCGAGCATCTTCTCGACCTCGGCCTTCTCCGGGTCGCTCAGATCGACCCCCTTGACCAGCTTCAGGTAGTTGACCTGGATGATCCGGATCGACATCAGCGTGAAGGCGATGGGGAAGATCCAGTAGAAGTAGACCATCGGCACGCCGAGCGTCTGGGACTTCCAGAACGGGTTCGCCTTGTTGACGATGAAATCCCAGCTCAGGTAGACGAAGTAGATGTTGAAGCCGAGCCAGAACAGGTCGGCGAAACCCTCGAAATACTTCACCGCGCCCTGGGGCAACGCCTTGAATTGGAACGTGACCCGGTTGTGCGCGCCGAGCTTGGCCGCGTAGCTGGCGCCGAAGAAGACGAACCAGACGAACAGGTAGGTCGCCAGTTCCTCGCTCCACGAGAACGAGTTGCCGGTGAATTCCCGATACAAAATCTGAATGAAGAGCAAGATCACGAAGAACGCCAGCAGCGTCCGGCAGATATAACTCTCCAGGTTGTCAAATATCTTAATCAACACGTTGCTTCCCCTTCCTCGTCCCAAAGAAACGCCCGCTCGGTCGGGGGCCTGGGGGGGGGGGGGGGCGGGGCCGGCGGGGGGGGGGGGGGGGGGGGGGGGGGGGGTGGGGGGGCCGGGGGGGGGGGTGGGGGGGGGTAAGCGGGGGGGGGTTGTGGGGGGG
>JAPPPF010000211.1:0-1168 GCA_028817665.1 Magnetovibrio sp.
CGTTGCCGTCGACGGCGTCAGTTTGTCGGTGGCGCGCGGCGAGGTGCTGGGTTTCCTCGGACCGAACGGCGCCGGCAAGTCGACGACCATGAAGATGGTCGCCGGGTTCCTCGAGCCGTCGGGTGGCTCGGCGCTGGTCTGCGGCCACGACGTGGTCGGCGAACCGGTCGAGGTCAAGAAGCGGATCGGCTATCTGCCGGAGGGCGCGCCAACCTATGGCGACATGACGCCCCGGGGGTTCCTCGATTTCATCGCCCAAATCCGCGGCTTCGACGGCGCCGAGCGGGGCCGGCGGATCGACGAGGTGGTCGAGAAGGTCATTCTCGGCGAGGTCATGAGCCAGCCCATCGAGACCCTTTCGAAGGGCTTCAAGCGCCGGGTCGGCTTGGCCCAGGCCATGCTTCACGACCCCGAGGTGCTGATCCTCGACGAACCCACGGACGGGCTCGACCCGAACCAGAAACATCACGTCCGCGAATTGATCCGCGAGATGGCCGCCGACAAGGCGATCGTCGTTTCGACCCATATCCTCGAAGAGGTCGAGGCCGTGTGTTCGCGCGCCGTGATCATCGCCCGCGGCAAGCTCTTGGCCGACGGCACGCCCGAGGAGCTGGTGGCGCAGGCGCCGACCCACAACGCCGTGATCGTCGCCGTCGAGACGGCCGGCGCCGAGAAGGCGGCGGCGGCGGCGCGCCAGCTCGACGGCGTCAGCAACGTCGAGAGCCTGCCCGCCGTCAACGGCGTCGCGAAGCTGCGGGTGGTGCCGAAGTCCGGCGACGCGATCGCCGTACCGGTTGGCGACGCCATCCGGGCCAGCGATGTCGAGGTCCGGGAGATCTACGTCGAGCGCGGCGCCCTGGACGACGTGTTCCGAAACATCACCACCGGCGACGGCGGAGGCCCGGACCATGCGTAATACGCTGATCATCGCGAAGCGCGAATTGACGAGTTATTTCGCGACCCCCGTCGCCTACGTCTTCATCGTCATCTTCCTCGCCTTCACCGGCGCATTGGCCTTCTATGTCGGCGGGTTCTTCGACCGGGGCCGGGCCGACCTGGTCTCGTTCTTCTTCTATCACACGTGGCTCTATCTGCTTTTGATCCCGGCGATCTCCATGCGGCTCTGGGCCGAGGAGCGCAAGACCGGCACCATCGAGTTGCTGATGAC
>JAPPPF010000211.1:1178-23159 GCA_028817665.1 Magnetovibrio sp.
GCTGATGACCCTGCCGGTGTCGACCATGGAGGCCGTGCTCGGCAAGTACATCGCCGCCTGGCTGTTCGCCGGCGTCGCCCTGGCCCTGACCTTTCCCATGTGGATCACCGTCAACGTGCTCGGCGATCCCGACAACGGCGTCATCTTCGCGAGTTACGTCGGCAGCTTCGTCATGGCCGGCGCCTTCCTGGCCATCGGGTCGTGCATTTCGGCGCTGACCAAGAACCAGGTGATCGCGTTCATCGTCGCCGCAGCGGTGTGCTTCCTGTTCACCATGAGCGGCCTCGAGCTGGTGCTCAACTTTTTCCGCCTCTGGGCGCCGGATCTGCTCGTCGACACCATCGCCTCGATGAGTTTCCTGACCCATTTCCGGGCGATCACAAAGGGGGTCATCGATCTCCGTGACATCATCTTCTTCGCCTCGCTGATCACCGTGTTCCTGTTCGCCAACGTGGTTGCCGTCGAACAGAAGAAGGGGGCCTGAGGATGCAATCCATGAGCCGCAACAAACTCACTCTCCTCGGCCTGGTGCTCGGCGGCGTCCTGTTCCTGGCCGTCAACGTGATGTCCAACAACGGCTTCAGGGGCCTGCAGGTCGACCTCACGGACGGCAAGCTGTTCACGCTGTCGGACGCCACCAAGAAGGTGCTCGCCGATATCGACGAGCCGATCACCATCCGGGTCTTCTTCAGCCGCATCCTGGGTGAACAGAGCCCCGGGCACGCCACCTATTTCGAGCGCGTCCGCGAGTTGCTCGAGCAGTACGTCAACCTGTCCGGCGGCAAGATCCGCCTGCAGTCGTTCAATCCGGAACCGTTTTCCGACGACGAGGACAGCGCCGTCGCCTTCGGCTTGACCGGCGTGCCGGTCAACAATCAGGGCGATCTCGGCTATTTCGGCGTCGCCGGCACCAACACCACGGACGACAACGAGACCATCGCCTTCTTCACGCCGGAACGCGAGGCCTTCCTCGAGTATGACCTGACCAAGCTGGTGAACGCGCTGGCCAACCCGAGGAAGAAGGTGGTCGGCATCATGAGCTCCCTGCTGATCAACGGCGGCTTCATCCCCGGACAGGGGCAGCGGCCGCGCTGGGCGGTGGTCGAGCAGATCAACGAGTTCTTCGAGGTGCAGCCCGTCGACATGGACTCCACCGAGATTCCCGACGACATCGGAATCCTGATGATCGTCCATCCGAAACAGATGAAGCCCGAAGCCCTCTATGCCGTCGACCAGTTCGTCCTCAAGGGCGGCCGGGCGATGGTATTCGTCGATCCCAATGCCGAGGTCGACGGACCGGGCAACGGCATGCGGCCGTCCGGCAAATCGGAGTTCACTGCCGCCCTGAAGTCCTGGGGCGTGGCGTTGCGCGAGAACCGCATCGTCGGCGACTTGGACACGGCGCGTCGGGTCAACGTGCGGGTCGGCAACCAGATGGCGGTCGCCGACTATGTCGCCTGGCTGAGCTTGCGGCCCGGCAATTTCGATCGTGGCGACGCGGTGCTCGGCGATCTGCAGCTGCTCAATCTCGGCACCGCCGGCATCATCGACAGCGTCGAGGGGGCCGAGACGAAGATCACGCCGCTCCTGAAGACCGGCATGCGCTCGATGGAGATCGATTCGGCCCGGGTCAGCCTGCAGCCCGACGTCGTCGGCCTGTTCCGCGAGTTCAAGCCGTCGGGGCAGCCGTTCACGCTGGCGGCGCGGATCGCCGGCAAGGCGGTATCGGCCTTCCCCGATGGACCGCCGGCGCCGCCGAAGGGCAAGGACCCGAAGGCCGACGCCGAGGCCAAGGCTCGCTACGAGGCACAGAAGAAGGCGCACGTGTCGGAGGCCAAGGACGGCATCCAGGTGATCGTCGTCGCCGACGTCGACATGCTGCACGAGCAGCTCTGGGCCGACCGCCAGAGCATGATGGGCGCGCCGCTCATCGTGCCGTTCGCCAACAACGCCGATTTCGTCGTCAACGCGCTGGAGAACCTCGCCGGCGGCGCCAGCCTCGGCGCGCTCAGGGGGCGCAGCATTTCGAACCGGCCGTTCCATCTCGTCCGCGAGATCCGCCAGGCGGCGGAGCAGCGTTACCGCAAGAAGGAGCAGGAGCTGCAGAAGAAGCTCGAGGACGTTCGCGGCAAGCTCAACAAGTTGATCCGCCGCGAGGCGCAATCCCAGGGCGAGGTCGTCTTGAAGCCCGAGGAGAAGAAGCTGATCGATGACTTCCGCAATCAGATGATCGAGATCCGGCGCGACCTGCGCGGCGTCCAGCACGACCTGCGCAAGGACATCGAGAGCCTCGACGCGTGGCTGAAGTTCGTCAACATCGCGGCGATCCCGCTGCTTCTCGCCATCGGCACGTTGGTCTTCGCGGTCGGGCGCCGGGTGCGCCGGCGCAGCGGCGTCGTCGAGACCGGTTGAACGGAGGAGCCAGGCCCATGACACCGAAATCCGTCATCATCCTCGCCGCCGTGACCGCGGCCGCCGTCGCCGGCGCCGCCGCGGCCCTCAATTCGGAACGCGGGTTCACCCAACAGACCGCCAGCGGCCCGGTGTTTCCCGGCCTCATCGACAAGGTCAACGAGGTCGCCAAGATCGCCGTCGATCACAAGGACGGGCGTTATTCGATCGTCCGCGGCGCCGACGGCGTGTGGTCGGTGCCGGAAAGCGACGGCTATACGGCGAACCAGGGTCAGGCCAAGAAGATCATCCTGCAGATGGCCGATCTCAAGCTGTTCGAGGCGAAGACGGCGAAACCGGACCTCTACAACCGGCTCCACCTGGAGGACATGAAGAAGAAGGATACCCAGGCGCGGCGCGTCCGGCTCTACGACGCCAAGGACGGCGCGGTTGCCGAGGTCGTTGTCGGCAAGAAGCGCTACAACCTGCCGGGAACCCTGCGCGAGGGCGCCTACATCCGCAAGCCCGGCGACCCGCAGACCTGGCTGGCCCGCGGTGAGATCGACGTGCCGACGGACGTCAAGAGTTGGCTGCGCAACGGCATCCTGAACATTCGCGAGGAAGACGTCGCGACCATCGACATCCGCCATCCCGACGGCGAGGTGATCAAGATCACCAAGGAAGATCCCAAGGCGAAGCACTTCACCCTGCACGGCGTGCCCGAGGGGAAGAAGCTCAAGTATGATTCCGACCCCGGCAACATCGCGTCCGTGGTCGAGGACTTGGAATTGGATGACGCCCGCAAGGAAGGCCACGTCGCCTTTGACGACAACAACACCTTGAGCGCCGTTTACACGTCCAGGAGCGGCCTGATCGCCAAACTCTGGCTGACCAAGGTCAATGACGCGGAGTGGCTGAAGCTCGAGGTCAGCGCTAAGCCGGACGCGCCGGCGCCCAAGGAAGGCGCGAAATCCGCCGCCGAGATCGCCAAGCGGGTGACCGAATGGACCCGCGGCTGGGTCTACCGGATTCCCGACTTCAAGGCGCAGCGGCTGCGCCGCAACATGGCCGAGATGGCGGTCGACAAGAAAGCCGGCTCCTAAACCCCTGACGTGACGCCGTTTTCCGGCGCCCCGCCGGCCCTGCGCGGCGCGCCGCGACGGGCGCCGCGATCCCCATTTCACAACGGTTTCGCGAAATTTCGCGTGGCCGGCGGATTCCCGGTGTCGCGCGCATGGAAAATTGTTGTATCGTATTTGGCGTTCCGTCTATAGTCTCGTGGTATACCACATGCCAAAAGGCGTGACGCGTATGCCGGCTTGGCGTTTTCGCCGGGCCGGAAGGTTAAAAAGTCCTGGCCGTCTTAAACGACCGCAAACGAAACGCGGCGGTGGAGGCGGCCCCAACAAGGGAGATCGCAATGAATAAGCTATCCACGTCCGCATTGAGCCTGAGCTTGGCCGTCGGCCTGGCCTTGGGCGCCACCACGGTTGCCGGCGAGGCCAAGGCCAAGGCCTGGGAGCCGAAGAAGCCCATCGAGTTCGTCATCATGGCCGGTAAGGGCGGCGGCGCCGACCGTCTCGCCCGTTTCATCCAGGGCATCATCGAGAAGCACAAGATGTCGCCGAAGCCGTTGATCCCGATCAACAAGGGCGGTGGGTCCGGCGCCGAAGCGCTGCAGTACCTGAAGGCGAAGAATGGTGACCCGCATGTGATCCTGGCCACCCTCAACAGCTATTACACGACGCCGTTGCGCCAGCCGAAGCTCGGCATCGACATCTCCAAGTACACGCCGATCGCGCGTCTCGCCGAGGACACCTTCCAGCTTTGGGTCCATGTCGATTCAGGCATCAACTCGGTGAAGGATTACGTGGCCGCCGTGAAGAAGGCCGGCAAGAAGGGCTGGAAGATGGGCGGCACCGGCAAGGGCGCCGAGGATTCGCTCGTCACCGGCATGCTGATGAAGAAGTTCGGCATCGACATGACCTACGTGCCCTACAAGGGTGGCGGAAAGGTCGCCAAGGAGCTCATCGGCAAGCACATCAACTCGACCGTCAACAATCCGGCCGAGCAGGTCGGTTTCTGGGATGCCGGCAAGTCGAAGCCGCTCGCCAGCTTCACGCCGCCGGGCATGTTGAAGGGCAAGTGGGGCAAGATCCCGACCTTCCAGGATCTCGGTCACGGCAGTGACATGGTCTACTACATGCAACGCAGCATCGTGGCGCCGGGCGGCATTGCCGATGACGTCCGCGATTTCTACGTGTCGCTCTTTCAGAAGGTCTACACCTCCAGCGAATGGCAGGGGTACCTGAACAAGAAGGGCCTGATCCCCGGTTGGTTGACCGGCGACAAGCTGCAAGCCTACTTCATCGCCGAAAAGGCCAAGCACGCCAAGCTGCTCGGCAAATAAGGCGAAGCACGAACAAGCGATCTCTCGAGGTCGTGACATAGGGTAGAACGGGGAAGGTCGTCATCATGCGCAAAGCGGAACTCATCATGGCTTTGGTGATGGCGGTCTTCTCCATCTACATCATGTGGAAGAGCACCGAGCTGCCGATCGGTTGGATTCCCGAGGAGGGGCCGGGCGGCGGCGCATTCTCGTTCTGGCTGGGCGCGGCCATGCTGGTCTGCTGTGCGGCCATCATCTACCGCTGGGCGCGGCGTCTGTCACCGCCAAGCCAATCGGACGAGCCGTTCATGGATGCCGACGCGGCGCGGCTGTTCTTCGTCATCACCGGCTCGCTGGGTCTCATGATCGGCGCCATTCACGTCATCGGCGTGTATTTCGCGCTGCCGATCTTCATGGCCTTCTACATGCGCTACCTGGGTCGCCATTCCTGGCGGCTGATCGCCGGGTTCGTGGTGGCGACGCCGATCGTGGCCTTCTTCTTCTTCGAGATCGCGCTCTTGAAGACCTTGCCCAAGGGCTTCACCGAGCCCTGGTTCTACCCGCTTTACGACATTTTCCTCTGAGCCCGGCCATGACGATGACGGGAACACGGGAGGATCGGATTTTGATACTGGCATACTGTATACCTGAATACCGGAACATGTTACTCGGACGCCGCGTCATGGGGTGCGGCGGCGCCGGGCCGGGTTCGCACTAGGGGTCACACATGGAAATTCTCGGTCATCTCGCGGATGGGTTCCTGATTTCGTTCGAGCCGCTCAACTTGGCGCTGGTCATCTTCGGCGCCATGGTCGGTTTGTTCATCGGCGCCATGCCGGGTCTAGGGTCGGTCAACGGCGTCGCCATCCTGCTGCCGATGACCTTCCTGGTGCCACCGACATCGGCGATCATCTTCCTGGGCGCTATCTACTACGGCGCCATGTACGGCGGCGCCATTTCCTCGATCATGCTCGGCATACCCGGCGCCTCGACCGCCGTCGCGACCACCTTCGACGGCCGGCCGCTGGCGCTCAAGGGCCAGGCGGACAAGGCCCTGGTCGCGGCGGCCACGGCGTCCTTCGTCGGCGGCACCATCTCGGTGATCCTGTTCACCGCCTTCGCGCCGCCCTTGGCCGAGGTCGCGCTGGCCTTCGGCCCGCCGGAGGAGTTCGCGCTGATGATGCTGGCCTTCGCCACCTTCATCGGACTCGGCGGCGACGATATCCCGAAAACCTTCTTTTCCATCTTCATCGGCCTTGTGCTCAGCGCCGTCGGCCTCGACGTGGTCAGCGGCGAGCCCCGGCTGATCTTCATGGACCTGCCGGGCTTCCTGCACGGCGTCAACTTCCTGGTCCTGGCGATCGGCATCTACGGCATCGGAGAGATGCTGTGGACGGTGGAAACCTCCCGGGGCAACGTCTCCATGAGCAAGGCGACGGTCTCGGCGAAGCGCGTCATGGCGGCGCTGCGCGAACTGGTCGGCACCTGGAAGACCATGCTGATGGGGTCGTTCCTGGGGTACTTCGTCGGCATCCTGCCGGCCGCGGGCGCGACGCCGGGCTCGCTCATGGCCTACGGTGTCGCCAAGTCGATCGCGAAGGATCCGTCGACCTACGGCAAGGGCAACGTCGACGGCGTCGTCGCGCCGGAAGCCGCGAACAACGCGGCCTCGACCGGCTCCATGCTGCCGATGCTGACGCTCGGCATTCCCGGTTCGCCGACCACCGCGATCCTGCTCGGCGGCATGGTGATCTGGGGTCTTGAGCCCGGACCGCTGCTGTTCGTCGACCATAAGGAGTTCGTTTGGGGACTGATCGCCAGCCTCTACTCGGCCAACCTGTTCTCGTTGCTGATCAACATCGCCTTCATCCCGGCCTTCATCGCAGTCCTGAAACTGCCGTTCACGATCCTGGCGCCGGTGATCTTCGCGCTCTGCGTGGTCGGTGGCTACGTGCCGACGCTCGACATGCACGATGTCTGGCTGATGTTCATCTTCGGCGTCGTCGGCTACCTGATGCGGAAGCTCGACTATCCGCTGGCGCCGGCGGTGCTGGCCATCGTGCTCGGGCCGCTCGCCGAACGTTCGGTGCGCCAGTCTCTGATCGGCTCGCACGGGGACATCACGATTTTCTTCCAGCGCCCGATCTCGGGCACGATCATGGTCGTCGCGATCATCCTTCTGGTCATGCCGCTCTACAAGATCATCCGCGACCGCATGAAGGCCGGTCGCGACGAGGGAGGTGCCGCATGAACAGCGCCGCGACGCCGTCGAAACGGCGGATCGCCGCCGCCGACCTGCCGGTCGAGCCGATCGAGACGAATTTCAGTCTCAAGGACCGCATTTACGCGTCGCTCAAGCAGGCGATCACGCGGATCAACATCTACGCCGACGACGCCGAGCTCCGCCTCGACGAGCGCCGGCTGTCGGAGCAGCTGAACATCAGCCGCACCCCGGTACGCGAGGCCCTGGCGCGCCTCGAACAAGAGGGCTTGGTCGAAATCGTGCCCCGGCGCGGCGTTTACATCGTGCGCAAGACGAAAGCGCAGATCCTCGAGATGATCACCGTCTGGGCGGCCCTGGAGAGCATGGCGGCTCGGCTGATCACGGAAAACGCCTCGGACGAGGAGATCGCGTCGCTCCGCGATATCTTCACCAATGTCGACGAGGCGCCGAACCGCGCCGACATCGACGAATACTCGGACAAGAACATTCAGTTTCACCAGAAGATCCTCGAGATCAGCCATTGCGAGTTGATCAAGGATCTGGCGGAGAACCTGTTCATACACATGCGCTCGATCCGGGCCCGGACGATCGGCGAGGAGGATCGGGCCAACCGCTCGATCATCGGTCACATGCACATCATCGAAGCGCTGGAAGCGCGGGACACGGACCTGGCCGAGCGCCTGGTGCGCGAACACACCATGAATCTCGGCGCCCACGTCGAACGGCACGTGGACTACTTGGACTGACACGAACACCGCCACGGACCCGCCCCGGTCCCCTATGGGAGGTAAGTATGGTAACGACAGCGACAGCAGCACTAACAGATGCAGACGCCGGCGCGGACAACGACACCGGCGCCCTGACCGATGGATTTCACCTGATCATCGACGCGTTGAAACTCAACGACCTCAATACGATCTACAACGTCCCCGGAATCCCGATCACCGATCTCGGCCGCTACATGCAGGCCGAGGGCATGCGGGTCCTGTCCTTCCGGCACGAGCAGCACGCCGGTTACGCGGCGGCCATCGCCGGCTTCCTGACCAAGAAGCCCGGCATCTGCATGACTGTCTCGGCGCCCGGATTCCTGAACGGATTGACGGCGCTCGCCCACGCGACCACCAACTGCTTCCCGATGATCCTAATCTCCGGCTCGTCGGAGCGCGAGATCGTCGACCTGATGCAGGGCGACTACGAGGAGATGGATCAATTGGCCATCGCCAAGCCGCTCTGCAAGGCGGCCTTCCGGATCCTGCACGCGGAGGACATCGGCATCGGCGTCGCGCGGGCCATCCGCGCCGCCGTCTCGGGGCGGCCCGGCGGCGTCTACCTGGACCTGCCGGCGGCGCTCCTCGGACAGACCATGGACGCCGCGGCCGGCGCCCAATCGCTGGTCAAGGTGATCGACGCGGCCCCGGCGCAAATCCCGGCGCCCGACGCGGTGGCGCGCGCCCTCGACGTCCTGAGGACAGCGAAGCGGCCACTGATCATCCTCGGCAAGGGCGCCGCCTACGCCCAGGCCGACGACGCCGTCCGCCAGTTGGTCGAGAGGAGCGGCATGCCGTATCTGCCGATGAGCATGGCCAAGGGATTGTTGCCGGACGACCATCCCCAGTCGGCCAGCGCGGCGCGCTCCTTGGTGCTCAAGGAAGCCGACACGGTGATGCTGATCGGGGCGCGGCTGAACTGGCTCCTGTCGCACGGCAAGGGCAAGGCCTGGGGAACGGCGCCGAAGAAGTTCGTGCAGATCGACATCGAACCGAAGGAGATGGACTCGAACGTCGAGATCGCGGCGCCGCTGGTCGGCGACATCGGATCGTGCGTCGAGGCCCTGTTCGACGCCATGGGCGACGACTGGGCCGAACCGCCCGCCGAGTGGATCGACGCGGTCCGGACGAAGCGCGACACCAATGTCGAGCGGATGGCGCCGAAGCTGCAGAACAACAACGTCCCCATGGACTACCACGGCGCCTTGGGCGTCCTGAAGACCATCATCGCAGAGCGGCCCGACGCGATCCTGGTGAACGAGGGCGCCAACACGCTCGACTTCGCGCGGTCCATCATCGACATGCACAAACCCAGGAAGCGCCTCGACGTCGGCACCTGGGGCGTCATGGGCATCGGCATGGGCCAGGCCATCGCGGCGGCCGTGGAAACGGGCCATCCCGTGCTCGCGGTCGAGGGCGACAGCGCCTTCGGGTTCTCCGGTATGGAAGTCGAGACCATCTGCCGCTACAAGCTGCCGGTCTGCGTCGTCGTCTTCAACAACAGCGGCATCTACCGGGGCACCGACGTCAACCCAACCGGCGGCGACGACGTGGCGCCGACCGTGTTCGTCAAGGACGCCCGCTACGACAAGATGATGGAGGCCTTCGGAGGATTGGGGTTCAACGCGACCACGCCGGACGAGCTGAAGCGGGCCGTCAACGAGGCCATGGATTCCGGCAAGCCAGCCCTGGTCAACGCAGTGATCGACGAGACGGCCGGCACCGAAAGCGGCCGGATCGGCAACCTGAATCCGCAAAGCGTGGTGGCGAAGAAATGACGGCGTGGCCCATGAGGTCCGCGAACGGCGAATAGGCGTTGGGCGAATAGCGGGGTGGCGGCACTCCCTGACGCCGCCCCAGCCCGCGTCAAACGGAAACGACGGAACACTTGGACGAAGGACTCAGGAGAGGGAACTATGGGCAAGGCATTGGACGGCGTCCGCATTCTCGATTTCACCCACGTACAGTCGGGCCCCACGTGCACGCAGTTGCTGGCGTGGTTCGGCGCCGATGTCATCAAGGTCGAGCGGCCCGGCGTCGGCGACGCGACCCGCGGCCAACTCCGCGATATCCCGGACGTGGACAGTCTCTATTTCACCATGCTCAACCACAACAAGCGCTCGCTGACACTGAATTCCAAGAACGAGACCGGCAAGCAGCTCCTGACCCGGCTGATCGAGGAATGCGACGTCATGGTCGAGAACTTCGCGCCCGGCGCCATCGACCGCATGGGCTTCCCGTGGGAGAAGATCCAGGAGATCAACCCAAGGATGATCTACGCCTCGGTCAAGGGGTTCGGCCCCGGGCCCTACGCTGATTGCAAGGTCTACGAGAACGTCGCCCAGTGCGCCGGCGGTTCGGCCTCGACGACGGGCATGCTGGGCGAGGTGCCGATGGTTACCGGCGCCCAGATCGGCGACAGCGGCACCGGCCTGCACCTGGCCTTCGGCATCGTCACCGCGCTTTACCACCGCGAGCAGTCGGGGCGGGGCCAGCGCGTCACCTGCGCCATGCAGGACGGCGTCCTCAACCTTTGCCGGGTCAAGCTCCGCGATCAGCAGCGCCTGGGCCACGGGCCCCTGAAGGAGTACTCACAGTTCGGCGAGGGGATTCCCTTCGGCGAGGCGACGCCCAGGGCGGGCAACGATTCCGGCGGCGGCCAGCCGGGGCGGATCCTCAAGTGCAAGGGCTGGGAAACCGACCCCGACGCCTACACCTATTTCATCACCCAGGCGGCGGTCTGGAAGAACATCTGCGACGTCATCGGCAAGCCCGAATGGAAGGAAGATCCGGAGTACGCGACGCCGGACGCGCGCCTGCCGCATCTCAACGAGGTCTTCGGCGCCATCGAGGACTGGACCATGACCAAATCCAAGTTCGAGGTCATGGAGATCTGCAACCCGCTGAACATCCCGGTCGGTCCGATCCTGTCGATGAAGGAGATCGCCGAGGAACCGAGCCTGCGCGAGACCGGCACCATCGTCGAGGTCGATCATCCCGAACGCGGAAAGTACCTGAGCGTCGGCAACCCGGTGAAGCTGTCCGACTCGCCTTCCGACGTCGTGCGCTCGCCGCTGTTGGGCGAGCACACGGACGAGGTGCTCAGGGACGTGCTCGGCCTCAGCGACGACGAGATCGCCAAGGCCAGGGAGGAAGGCGCCGTTTGAGGGCGCCGGTTGAACATCGAATGGACCCGCGAGGGAGGAAATAATGCGACTGATCGTCATGGGCCAGCAGGCATTCGGCAAGGCGGCCTTGGAGGCCATCGTCGACAAGGGCGAGGACGAGGTCGTGGCCGTCTACTGCGCGCCCGACAAGGACGGCCGCCAAGACCCGATCAAGGAGTACGCCCTGGAGAAGGGGCTGACCGTGATGCAGCCCGACAACTTCAAGGACAAGGAGGTCCTCGACGAGATGCGGGCCTTCGACGCCGATCTCTGCGTCATGGCCTACGTCATCATTTTCGTCCCCGAGGAGGCGCGGGACATCCCGACCCACGGATCGATCTGCTATCACCCTTCCATGCTGCCGCTGCACCGCGGCCCCAGTTCCATCAACTGGCCGATCATCTGGGGCGCCGAGAAGACGGGAATCAGCTATTTCTGGCCCGACGACGGCCTCGACGAGGGCGAGATCTTGTTGCAAAAGGAGATCGACATCGGGCCCGACGACACCCTCGGCACCGTCTACTTCGAGAAGGCCTTTCCCATGGGCATCGACGCGACGCTGGAGGCCATCGATCTCGTCCGCGCCGGCGATCCGCCGAAGATCAAACAGGACGATTCAAAGGCCACCTACGAAGGCTGGTGCAACAAGAAGGCGGCCGAGATCGACTGGAGCCGGTCGGTCGGCGAGGTCTACAATCTGATCCGCGGCTGCAACCCGCAGCCTGGCGCCTGGACGACATTTAACGGCGAAACCCTGCAAATCTTCGACAGCGAAAAAGTCGAGGATGGCGCCTTCGGCCGGGTCGGCGAGGTATCCGGCGTCGGCGACGACGGCATGCTCGTGACGGCCGGACGCGGCGCCATCCGGGTGAAGCGGGTGCGCTACGCCGGCGGCAAGAAGGTCACGGCGGCGGAGTTCGCCGGAGAGGTTGGCTTGGATGTGGGGGGCAAGCTGGGAACGTGATCGGCGCATGACCCCATGCGCCGGATTGAAGACGATGAAATTGCCGTATCGACCGTGTGGTTTTAGCGTAGCGCGATGCGGCTTGGATTAGATCTGGGAGGCGACGATGCCCAAAAGCGATATTGAGATTGCCCGCGAAGCGACCATGCAGCCGATTGCCGAGATCGGCGAAAAACTGGATATTCCAGCCGACGCGCTGCTGCAGTACGGCCCGAACAAGGCGAAGATTTCCTATGAGTTCATCGACTCGCTGAAGCGCAAGCGCGACGGCAAGTTGATCCTGGTCACGGCGATCACGCCGACGCCGGCCGGCGAGGGCAAGACGACGACGACCGTCGGACTCGGCGACGGCCTCAACGCCATCGGCAAACGCGCCACCATCTGCATTCGCGAGCCCTCTCTCGGACCCTGCTTCGGCATGAAGGGCGGCGCGGCCGGCGGCGGCTACGCCCAGGTCGTCCCCATGGAGGACATCAACCTCCACTTCACCGGCGACTTCCACGCCATCGGCATCGCCCACAACCTGCTCGCCGCGCTGATCGACAACCACATCTACTGGGGCAACAAGCTGAAGATCGACGCCCGGCGGATTGGGTACAAGCGGGTCGTCGACATGAACGACCGCGCGCTTCGCAACATCACCGCCAACCTGGGCGGCATCGCCAACGGCTTCCCGCGGGAGGACGGCTTCGACATCACCGTGGCGTCCGAGATCATGGCGATCTTCTGCCTAGCCACCAGCCTCGACGACCTGACCAAGCGCATCGGCAACATCGTCGTCGGCTTCACCCGGGAGCGCAAGCCGGTCCTGGCCAAGCAGTTGAAGGGCCACGGGCCCATGGCGGTGCTCCTCAAAGACGCCCTGATGCCCAATCTGGTGCAGACCCTGGAGGGCAACCCGGCCTTCATCCACGGCGGCCCGTTTGCCAACATCGCGCACGGCTGCAACTCGGTGATGGCCACCAAAACGGCCCTCAAGCTCGCCGACTACGTGGTCACGGAAGCGGGGTTTGGCGCCGACCTGGGGGCCGAGAAGTTCTTCGACATCAAGTGCCGGAAGGCCGGCCTCAAGCCCGCCGCCGTGGTCCTGGTGGCGACGGTCCGGGCGCTCAAGATGCACGGCGGCGTCGGCAAGACGGACTTGGGCCGTGAGAACGTCAAGGCGGTGACCGCCGGCTGCGCCAACATGGCCAAGCACCTGAAGAACCTGAAGCAGTTCGGGGTGCCGGCGGTGGTCGCCATCAACTCCTTCATCACCGACACCAAGAAGGAGCTGAACGCGGTCAAGGCGGCGGCGAAGAAACTCGGCGCAACGGCGATCATCTGCAGCCACTGGGCGAACGGCGGCAAAGGCACCAAGGAGCTGGCCGAACATGTGGTCAAGCTGGCCGACAGCGGCAAGTCCAAGTTCAAGCCGCTCTACCCCGACGGCATGAAGCTCGAGGAGCAGGTCCGGACCATCGCCACGAAGATCTACGGCGCCAAGGACATCTCCTTCGACGCCGCGGTGGCGCGCCAGTTCGCCGACCTGGAGGCCGGCGGCTACGGCAAGTTCCCCGTGTGCATGGCGAAGACCCAGTACAGCTTCTCCACCGACCCGGACGCCAAGGGCGCGCCGACCGGTCATATCGTGCCGGTCCGCGAGCTCAGGCTCTCGGCCGGCGCCGAGTTCGTGGTCGTCGTCACCGGCGCGATCATGACCATGCCGGGCCTGCCCCGGGTGCCGGCGGCGGACAGCATCTATCTCAACAAGAAGGGCGAGATCGAAGGCCTGTTCTAGGCCGCCCGAATTGACGGAGATCAGGTTCCGGCGCCGCTGGCCTGCTAGGCTGGTCGGCGCCGGATTCGTTTCGAATAGGAGAGCGACATGACCATCCGTACCATCCTCGTGCCGGTCCGCGGCGACGGCAAGGGCGAGGGCGTGCTCGACCACGCCCTGGCGCTGGCCCGGCCCTTCGACGCGCATATCAACGTCGTCCATTGCCGGGCCCGGCCGGAGGATCTGCTGCCCTATTCGACGGTGATCACCGAAAGCATGCGCGAGACGATCCTCGAATCGGCGCGCGCCTCGGCCGCCGACGAAGAGGCCCGGCTGCAGGGCATCTTCATGGAGTACCTGGAGACCCGGGAGATCGTCCTGGTCGAGGACCCGCCCGTGCCGGAAGGTCGGGTCTCGGCGTCCTGGCACGAAGTCCAGGGGCGCCAATCGGCGCTGGTCGCGATCCGCGGCCGGCTCGCCGACGTCATCGCCGTCGCCCAGCCGGACGCGGACGGCGGCCACCAGACCCTGGAAGCGGCACTCCTGGAAACTGGCAAGCTGGTCCTCGTCTGCCCGGACCGCGCCGCCTCGACGGTCGGCAAGCACGTGTGCGTCGGTTGGAACGGCAGCGCCGAGTCGGCCCGCGCCGTGAGCGCCGCGATGCCGCTTCTCGCCGAGGCCGAACAGGTCACCGTATTTTCCGCGCCGGAGGGCATGGAGGACAAGCTGAGCACCGCCGACCTCACCGAACACCTGGGCTGGCACGACATCCAGGCCGCGGTGACGACGCTCAACGTCGGCGGCGCCGAGGTCGGCAACGCTCTCCTGGCGGAAACCGGCCGGGCCGGTGGCGACGTGCTGTTGATCGGCGGTTACGGCCACAGCCGGCGCCGCGAGCTGGTGATGGGAGGGGTGACCCGGCACATCATCGATCACGCCGATATCCCGGTGATGATGGTGCACTGACAACTCTTGGTCCGTTGACCGACATCAACGCGCCGGCGCGCACCGCGCGCTATCCTTATAGGGTCGCCAACTACTAGAACAGGAGCGTGTTAACATGCGTGAGGCTTACCTCGCGTCGCTCCGCCTGCAGATGACCCTGGTCGAAGCGGCGGCGGCGACTTCGAAAGTCATGTGCGATAATTATCTCCGATTCCTCGATCAGCAAAACGCGTTGATGAAACGGATTTCCGAGTATCAGCGCGCCGACGATGCCGGGCCGTCCGGGGAAAATCCGAAGGCGCGCAAGCGTCAGCGCCGCGCCTCGAAAAAGAAGGCCGCATCGCCTTGCACGGGCGCCGATCTCCGCGACCATTATGGCAAGCGAGCCCGAGACGTCGACGTCGAACGGATCTAGCCGACACCGGCCGCCCTTGCATCGAAGCGCCGGAGCGGGCAGGTTTCGGGAAGCTGAATGTGAGGCCCGGCATGGATTCGACCCCGTTGACCAACTCGCAGATCGTCGCCGCGTTCGAGGAAAAGACGCGTCGCTCGAAGGCCCGGCATCTGGAGGCCCGGGACGTGTTCCCGAGCGGCATCGTGCACGATTCGCGGCATATGAAGCCGCATCCCATCTACGTGGAGCGCGCCCTGGGGCCGCGGAAGTGGGACGCCGACGGCAACGAATACATCGACTACTACGGCGGCCACGGCTCCCTGCTGTTGGGCCACGCGCACCCGAGCATGGTCCGGGCGGTCAACGAGCAGATCGCGCGCGGCACCCATCCCGCCGCCTGCCACGAACTTGAACTCATGTGGGGTCAGTTGGTGAAACTGCTGATCCCGTCGGCGGAGCGGGTCCGGTTCACCTCGTCGGGGACCGAGGCCAACCTGATGGCGATCCGCCTGGCCCGCGCCTTCACCGGCCGGAACAAGCTGGTCCGGTTCAAGAACCATTTCCACGGCTGGCAGGATCACGTGGCGTTCGGCTCCAAGTACGCCAGCGCCGACAGCGTGCCCGGGATCATCGGCGGCATCATCGACAACGTCATCGTCGCCGATCCGGCCGAACCCGACGCGGTCGAGGCGACGCTTGAGGGCGACGACGACATCGCCGCTGTGATCCTCGAGCCGACGGGGGCGAGTTCGGGGCAAATTCCGCTGAGCCGCGAATTCGTCAAGATGCTCCGCGAAGTCACCAAGGCGCGCGGCATCGTGCTGATCTTCGACGAGGTGGTGACCGGTTTCCGGGTGTCGCCGGGTGGCGCCCAGGCAGCGCTCGGACTTTTGCCCGATCTCACCGCGCTGGCGAAAATCCTCTCCGGCGGCCTGCCGGGCGGCGCCGTTTGCGGACGCCGCGACATCATGCAACGGCTCGACTTCGAGGCCGCCGAATTTCATGGCTTCGAGAAGATCCCGCACCAGGGCACCTTCAACGCCAATCCGCTGTCGGCGGCGACGGGCACGGCGATTCTGGCCCAGGTGGCCGATGGCGACGTCACCGAGGTCGCCAACCGGCAGGGCGGGAAGCTGGTCGACGCCTGCAACCGGGTGTTCGCCGCCGAGGGCGTGCCGTGGGCCGCCTACGGGCAAGGATCGAGCGTCTACTTCTTCACCAATCCCGACGGCCTGGACATTGACCCGCTCGCGTTCGACGCCGCCGCCCAGCCGATTTCCGTCATGGAGACCGCCAGCAACCATCCGGCGGCGGCGCTGTTCCGAATCGCCCTGCTGGTCAACGGCGTCGATTTCAACTCGAAGCCCGGCGCCATCGTCTCCGCCGTGCATTCGGACGACGACATCGCCGCGACCGGCGCCGCCCTCGGCGCCGCCATCGACATGCTCAAGGCCGAGGGCCATCTCTGAGCGCGTTCAGAAGGTGATGATGGCGAAGAACTCAAGCGCCCAGAACGGCTTGTTGTTGCCCAGCGACTGACGCGCCGCGTCGCCGGGGAAGGCGACGGACGCGAGGCCGCCGAAGGACGTGTCCTCGGCCAGGAAGAACTCGGTGGAGAGATTGACCTCGTCGGCGAAGTTGCGTTCCGCCGTGTCGACGCCGAGGAAGCGTTTCCGGTCCAGGTCGAACTGCCAATACATGAGATCCAGGCGCCACCATTCGCTGGGCCAGATTCCGAAGTGAACCATGTGATTGCGCTGATTGGCGTTGACCAGGGCCTGCTGGCTCATCAATTCGCCCTGGTACCAGTCGCCGTAGTCGTGAAAGCCGACGAACAGGGGATCGAAGACCTCGCGCTCGGCGGTCCGGGGATTGTCGCCGCTGAACCGGGCGTAGCGGTAGCGGAAGAAGGCCGGCCAGCCGGCCAACTTGAAGTCGTAACGCCCGGTCAAATGCCATCCCTCGGCGTCGAAGTCGACGCTCCGGCCCGGTCCGAACTGCTTGGCGAACTCGCCGTTCAACGAGACTCCGTCGAGGTGCGGGATGGCGTCGATGGCGAACCGGAAATCGGCCGTCCGCAGGCCGTCGCGGACCTGCAGGTCGTCGATGGCGTTGAAGATATCCAGATAGGCCGCGCCGATCTCGAATTTACCCTTCTCGCGGTACTCCAGGTTGGCGCCCCAGAGCGTCGCCGAGTCGTGTTCCTTGTCGGCTTTCAAGTAGAAGAGGTCGCCCCGCAGCGGCGCGGCGTCGAGCCGCGCGATGGCGGTTTTCGGGAAGGCGTTCCGGGGCAGCAGCCAGGCGGCGGCGTCGCCGAACCCGTCGGTGTTGCCGTCGGCGACTAGGAAGCCGTCGCCGATCTTGAAATCCTGGGCGCCGACGGAGAGATCGAGAAGGTCCTTGCGGAGACCCGGAAGCAGATCACCGGATCGCCAGCCGGCCATTATCTCCTCGGCGTCGAGATCCTCCTCGTTCCCGACCGTGCCGCCGCCGAGATCGCCGTCGCCGCGGCTGAGCGTCGCGACGGCGGAGAGCTTGCCGTAGTAGGTGCCGGCCGGCGTCGCCGCCTCACCCGATAGATGGGGCTTCAGATAGCCCTCGATGGTGGTGGCGCGCGGGGTGCGGACCTCGCGGGTCCGGGCGTCGACGATGCCGAACCCGAAGTTGACATTGCCGGCCTTGCCGTAGAAAGCGCCAATTTCCAGGCCGGTCGAGACCTTGGCGCCGTCGCGGTCGTAAAGGATGGCCTCCGCCCGGAGATCGGAGTGCGCGGTGAGTGCGGCGATCAGGAGGGCCGGCGCGACGCTACGCATGGTCTAGGCCCTCTTCGTCGACGGACGCGGATGGGCTCGCGTCGGCGCGCTGGGCTTCCTCGCTCGGCGTCGACCCGAAGGCGTCCTTGTAGAGCCGAGCGAAGTGCCCGGCATGGGCAAGCCCCACCGCCAGGGAGACCTCGGCGACGGTGCCGTAGGTTTCGTTGCGGAGCATCGTGCGGGCCCGTTCGAGGCGGCGCTGGCGGATGAACTGGGCCGGCGTCGTGCCGCAGATGTTTTTCACGCGCCGGCGCAGCGTCCGCTCGCTGGTCGCCAGATAACGGGCCAGGTGTTCGACGTCGAGGTCGCGCTCCCCCATCCGTGGACCGTCGAAGAAGAACGGCGCCAAGATTCAGCAATGGGATTGCAAGAAAGTCTCCCAGCACATGTTCCGGGAGTTCAATAAGTAACGCGCGCGTCGCCTAATGGATTGGAGAAACGCCGGGAGAACCCGGCGTTTTTCCTGTGCGGTCACGCGGTTCTCCGAGATTTTCGTGAATTTCCGCGGATTTCACGTAAACTTTTTCGAAATATGCGCCCACTAAGCTTCGACGGGCCGGCCGGACGCGTGTCAGGCATCGTTCAGGCAGCGGGTGTTCAATAATCAGCGGGCATCGGCGAAATCAGGTAGGAGCGCCGTGATGTATCGACGGATGACGACAGTATTGGGCCTGGCCATGCTGGTTCTGACGGCCGGCGACGGGGCCGCATGGGCGGCGTCTAAGAAGGCCAAGAATATGGTCGCCAATTCGGGCCTCGACAAGGTCTTCGTGCTGACCGTGGGCAAGACCGGCAAGTGCTTGGCGAAGGCCAGCGGCGCCAAGATGGGCCAGCAGTTCCATGCCTGGAAATGCCGCGAGAAAAGCTCCAACCAGCCGTTCAAGATCAAGTGGGTCGAGGGCGACTGGTTCATGATCCACTCTCAGCGCGGCGGTCAATGCCTGGACGTCTCGGGCAGCTCGAAGAAGGAAGGCAAGCCGGTCGTGCAGTGGTCGTGCAAGGGCGCCAAGAACCAGCAATGGCAACTGATCGGCGGCGGCAAGTCGTTCCAGCTCAAGGTCCGCCATTCCGGCATGTGCCTGACCCTCGACAATCCGGGCGAGCGCATTTCGAGGTTCGTGCAACGCAAGTGCGACGCCAAGAACCCGGGCCAACGGATCATGGTCAAACGCTGAATCGGCGCCTCAGAAAATCCCCTCCAAGATCGTTTCCCGGCCGTCCCTGAGGTGCATGACCGCGCCTTGCGGCTCGTTCAACGCGATGGTGTCGGCCGGCGCCAGCCCCAGGTAGAGCCCGCGCAGCGCCTTCCCCGCGATACCGTGGGAGACGGCGATCAACGGCGCGCCGTCCGGTTGCTCGGCCAGCCAGGCGCCGAGCCGCGCCTGCAGCGCCGGCATACTCTCGCCGCCGCCGGGGATCACGTAGGTCCAGTAATCGCGGCGCCGGCCTTCGATGTCCTCGGGAAAGCGACGGCTGATCTCGTCCATGGCCAATCCCTTCCAGCGGCCGTAGCGCCGTTCCATGAGGCGGTCGTCGTAGATGATCGAGGCGGCGTCGATCCCGGCCTCTTCGGCGACCAGCGCCGCGGTCGCTCGGCAGCGGCCGAGCGGGCTGCAATGAAATGTCAATTCGGCGGGGTCTGCCAGGTCGGCGGCGAGCCGCCGTCCCACTGCGCGGGCCTGGGCCTGCCCGGCCTCGGTGAGCGGCGAATCCAACTGGCCCTGGTAGCGGTCGATCCGGTTCCATTCGGTCTCGCCGTGACGGACGAGGTAGATCTCGGGCTGCGCCATGATCGATCGGCCTACCTACCGGCCGCGTAACCCTGCATGAAGCGCGGATTGGCCGCCGCCTTGAGCAGGGCGCCGTCGCGCGCGCAGGCTGAGACCCGGCCGAGCGACCAGTCGTCCTCAACGTAGAGTCGGTGGCCCCGGCGCTCCAATTCGTCCATCACCTCGGCGCCGAACCGCGCCTCGACCCGCAGGCCGGCCGGATCCCATTCGCGCGGGTAGAAGGACCCCGGGAAATGCGTCGAGTGGAAATTCGGCGCATCGATGGCGGCCTGCAGGTTCATGCCGTGGTGGACGTGCCGCAGGAAGGTGTGCAACGGCCATTGGTCCTGCTGGTCGCCGCCCGGCGTGCCGAAGGCCATGTAGGGCTCGCCGTCGCGCAGCGCCAGCGACGGCGACAGGGTGATCCGGGGCCGCTTGCCGGGCTGGATGCAGCCCGGGTGATCCTCGTCGAGCCAGAACATCTGGCCGCGCGTCGACAGGCAGAACCCGAACTCGGGCACCGCCGGACCCGACGACAGCCAGCCGCCGCTCGGCGTCGCCGCGACCATGTTGCCCCATCTGTCGATCACATCCAGGTGGCAAGTGTCGCCGCGCGCCCGGTCGAGCTGATAGGTGAACATGGTATCGTGTTCGTGCGGTCGGAGCGCGTCGGGGTCGAAGGTCGAGCCTTTCGGGATCAGCGCCGGTGGATGGCCGTGACCGTCGATGGCGCCGGCGCGGAACTCCCGGTCGGCGGTGTTGCCGACCAGGGCCCGGCGGGCATCGCTGTAGGCGTCGCCGAGCAACGCGTCCAAGGGGACGTCGGTGAAGTCCGGGTCGCCGTAGTAGGTGTCGCGGTCGGCGAAGGCGAGCTTCGCGCATTCGATGACGGTATGGACGAAATCGGCGCCCGTGGGGTCCATCTCGGCGAGCGCGAAGCCCTTCAACAGGGCGAGCTGCTGCAGCATCACAGGGCCCTGGGTCCAGGGGCCGGTCTTGCACATGGTGTAGACATGGTCGCCGGCCGGGTAGTCGTAGGTGGCCGGTTCCTCGTAGTGGGCCTCGAAGCCGGCCAGGTCGTCGGCGCGCAGCAAGCCGGCGTGCCGTTCGCCCGAGGTGTCGATGAATTCGTTCTCGGTGCAGAAGGCCTCGATGGTCTCGGCGACGAAGCCCCGGTACCAGCAGTCCCGCGCCCTCTCGATCTGCGCCTCGCGGCCGCCGCCGGCGCTCTCGGCCTCCTTCAGGACCCGTGTGTAGGTATCGGCGAGGGCCGGGTTGCGGAACAGCGACCCGGAGCCGGGCGTCCCGCCGGCACCGAGATACAGTGCCGCCGATGTCGGCCAGGCGGTCTCGAAGAACGGCCGGCACTTGGCGATGGCGTCGGCGCAGCTCGGCGCCAGGGCGAAGCCGTCACGGGCGTAGCCGATGGCGTACTTGAGGACGTCGCGTGGCGCCATGGTGCCGTGGTCGCGGAGCAGGATCATCCAGCCGTCGAAGGCGCCGGGCACCACCAGCGGCAGCAGGCCGGTGCCGGGTATGCGGTCGAGACCGAGGTCGCGGTAGGCCTCGGGCGTCGCCTTGGCCGGCGCCGTGCCCTGGCCGCTCAGGCTAACGACTTCGTTGGAATCGGCCTTGCAGAACAGCGCCGGCACCTCACCGGCGGGGCTGTTCATGTGGGGCTCCACCACCTGCAGGGCGAAGCCCATGGCGCAGGCCGCGTCGAAGGCGTTGCCGCCGTTCTCCAGCACCGCCATGCCGGCCGCCGTGGCCAGGTAGTGGGTCGAGGCGCAGACGCCGAAGGTACCGCGGATCTCGGGGCGCGTTGTGAAGGTGTTCATGGGCAAGAGTATTGGGATCAGTAGCCAATCGCGCAACCGTCCTTGCGGGGTTCCGAGCCGCCGGTGAGGATGCCGCGGTCCCAATCGATCCAGATGGCCTGGGAGCCGCCGATGGGCTTCACCGGGCGCACCGGTTCGTGGCCTAGCGCCTTCAGACCGTCGACCACGTCGTCGGGCACGGTGCCCTCGACCTCGACCTTGCGGCCGCCCGACAGCGGGAAGACGCGCGGCAGGTCCTGGGCTTCCTGGATGTCCTTGCCGAAGTCGAAGTACTTGGTCAGCAGGTGCATGTGGCCGAAGGACTGATAGTGGCCGCCCATGACACCGAACGGCATCACCGCCTTGTCGTTCTTGGTGATCATGCCGGGGATGATGGTGTGCAGCGGGCGCTTGCCGGGCGCGATGCAATTGCGGTGGCCCGGTTCGACGACGAAGCCTTGCCCCCGGTTGGTGAAGGTGACGCCGGACTTCGGCGCCATGATCCCGGCGCCGAAGTTGTGGAACAGCGTGTTGATGAAGCTGCACGCGTTGCGGTCCTTGTCGACGACGGTGACGTAGACC
>JAPPPF010000211.1:23169-29075 GCA_028817665.1 Magnetovibrio sp.
GCGGCGTGCGCCTCCGAGAGCAGCCAGTCGGTGGGCACGTCGGCCTTCGTCGGGGCGGCGACGAAGACGTTGCGATCCTGATAGGCGAGGCGCCCGGCCTCGATCTCGGCGTGCAGGCGCTCGACGGAGACCGGGTCGACGCCGTCGGTCTCGAAACCCGACATGATGTTGAGCAGCAACAGCGCGATCACGCCCTGGCCGTTGGGCGGGCATTCCCAGACCGTGTGGCCGCGGAACTCCGTCGAGATGGGCGTGACGTAATCGCCCACCGACATGGCGAAGTCCTCGAGCGTGTGCAAGCCGCCGAGGCTCTGCAGGTAGCTCACCATGTCTTCCGCCAACTCACCGGTGTAAAACGCCTCGCGGCCGTTGTCGGCGACCATTTGTAGGGTCCGGGCGAGCTCGGGCTGGCGGTGCATCTCGCCGACCTTGGGTGTTTCGCCGTCCGGCATGAAGATGCGGGTGAGGTTGGGATCACCCGAAAGCAGCGGCTGGGCCAGGGCGAAATCGACGCTGACCCGCGACGACACCGGATATCCGTCGCGCGCATAGGCGATGGCCGACGCCAGGATCTCGCCCAGGTCCAGCCTGCCGTGGTCGCGGTTGAGCTGGCACCAGGCGTCGATGGCCGCGGGCACGGTGACGGCGTGTGGCGATTGCTGTTCGATGTCCGTGATGCCCTGCTCCAGGTACCACTCCGCCGTCGCCGCCATGGGCGCCCGGCCCGAGCCGTTGAAGGCGACGAGGTCGGCGGAGCCTTCCGGCGCGTAGATGCAGAAGCAATCGCCGCCGATGCCGGTGGATTCCGGTTCGACCACGCATTGCACGGCGCAGGCGGCGATGGCCGCGTCGAGGGCGTTGCCGCCCTTTTGCAGGATGGCAATGGCGGTCGAGGTGGCGAGCGTGTGCGAGGTGGCGGCCATGCCCTGCAGGCCGTGGGCCGGTGAGCGGCCGGGAAGTTCTAGGTTTCTCATGAATTCGGTTTCTCTCTCTGGTACACGTTTGTTTGGTTGTCGCCGTAAGGATCTCAGCCGGCCGCCGTCCAGGCCGGCGTGTCGCTCGACCTGTCGCGCGATAGCAGGCTGCGGTACTGATATTGGTCGGGCCGGTAGAGGCCGACGATGAACTCGACGACGCGCCCGGCGCGGTCGTAGACGGTGCGGCTGATCCGGAGCAGCGGCGATCCGGGTTTCACGCCGAGTGCCTCGGCGGCCACGGCTTCGGCGAGCGTCGCGGTGATCGTCTGCTCGGCGTCGGCGACCTCGACGCCGGTTTTCTCCAGCAGTGTCAGCACGGCCTGGTTGCTGAGGTGATCACGCTCATAAGCGCGGCCCAGATCGGCCGGCACGAAGGTGGTCAGGTAGGAAAACGGGGTGCCGTCGAGCCGCCGCGCCCGGACCGAGCGCTGGACTTCGGTGCCCGGGTCAATTTCCATCATCCTGGCGACCTGGTTGCTGGCCGGCACGTAGTCGAACTCGAGCACGAATCCCTCGGTTTCCAGGTTCATGTGGAAAAGGAAATCGAGGAGACCCTGGACGTCGGCCTTGAGCGGTGCGACGGCCGGCTTGTAGGTGACCATGGAGCCGCGTCCGCGACGGCGCACGCAGAGGCCTTCCGCCGCGACCTCGTTCAAGGCGCGCTTCGCGGTGATCCGCGAGACCCCAAACAGCTCCGCCGTTGCGTGTTCGCTCGGCAGCAAAGAGCGGTCCGGGTACTCGCCGTTCAGGATGCGGTTGCGGATGATCAGGTAGATCTGCTGGTAAAGCGGTGTCTCCGAGCCGCTTTCCACCGGCGTCGGCGGCGCCGCCCAGATGTTTCCGGACGCTGCGTCGAGGGCCTGCTCCATCTCCTTGTTCATCCCACCTGCCTGACCTTGGAACCCCATCGAAGCGCGGCGTCGGCACCATGAAGTCCATCCGGTTTCCGAATGCCCCGCCATTAAATGGTATACATTTTATAACTTGCACACAAGGTTGATATTATTTATATATTATTTCACAAGTGCATGCGCTAACCTTGCAGCCACGCACCGATCGGTGAAGAATAGGTGCCAGACGCAAACAACGCGTGTTCGTTGTGACGATTTGACGTTTGACTTTCGTCGGGCTGCGGTCGCCGAGACCGTCACGTCCGGCGACACGAACAAATCCACTTTGGGAGGACATAATGAAGTTCAAGACACTCATCGTATCCGCCGTATCCGTGGCGGCGCTGGCCGGGGTCACGGCCCCGACGCCGGCCCACGCGGCGAAATTCGCGTGCTCGACGGCGAAGCTGATCGTGCCGTGGAAGGCCGGTGGCGGCACCCACGTGCTGTTTTCCATCTTCGAGAAGACCATCGCCCAGATGGACGTGAAACCGAAGCTGAAGGTGGTGACCATTCCCGGCCAGGGCGGCAACAAGGGCGCCAAGGAAGCGGCCAAGGCGAAGCCCGACGGCTGCACGCTGTTCGCCATTCACCAGAGCGCCTTCACCAGCCATCTTAACGGCCGCATCAAGTTCCACTTCGATGCCTTCGATCCGGTCGCGCTGTTGACCGACACGCCGGACATCATCGGCGCCTCGGCGAAGGCGCCGTGGGACAACTACGCCGACTTCCAGAAGGCCGTGCTGGCGGCGCCGGGCACCGTGCCGACGGGTGCCACTTTCGGCTCCACCAGCCAATTCACCTGGCTACAGCTTCAGCGCAAGACCGGCATGAAGTTCAAGTTCGTGCCCTTCGACGGCACCCGGCAGCGGATGACGGCGCTGCTGTCCGGCGCCATCACGCTGGGGGGCCTGAACGTCGCGTCCGGGCGCAAGTACATCGAATCGGGCGAGCTCAAGGCCTACGCCATCGCCGCCGACAAGCGCGACCCGGCGTTGCCGAACCTGCCGACGCTGAAGGAATTGGGCGTCGACATGTCGTTCTCGATCAAGCGCGGCGTCGTCGCGCCGAAGGGCACGCCGAAGGCGGCCATCGACTATTGGGCCGGCGTGCTGAAGAAAGCCGCCGCCGATCCGGGATTGATGAAGCAGATGGTGGCGAAGGGCACCGGCATTCAATGGGTCGGACCGGCCGGCTACCAGAAGTGGATCGACACCTCCTTCAAGGAGTTCAAGACCATCGCCGACGAAATGGGCTGGGGTAAGAGCAACTAAGACCCTCGCACCATACGAACGGATCGGGCCCGGAACGCCTGCGCGTTCCGGGCCCGCCCTTGCTTTCGCTGGGGATAAGGGGAATTAATCCATCATGACGCGTTTGAACCGCGACACCTACGTTGCGATCCTGCTGCTGCTATTCTGCGGCGTCTTCATCTGGGCGACCTTCGATATCCGCCAGCCCGACTACGGCGTTTTGATGCCGTCTACCTGGCCGCGCGTAATCCTGTCCGCGCTGACCCTTCTTTGCTTCATTTTCCTCATTCAATCCATCAAGGCCGGCCCCGACGAAGAGGTCGCCGATCCGAGCCGCGAGCCGGGCTTCGTGGGATTCCTGAAGTATTGGCGCAATCCCATCCTGTGTTTCGTCATGTTCTTCCTGTTCCTGCTGACGCTGCCCATTTTGGGCATGCTGATCGGTGGGATTTCCTTCGTCTTCCTGTTGATGACCCTGCTCGGCGGCTGGCAGCCGAAGCAGCTCTTGATCCACGCGGTGATTTCCGTCTGCGCCGTCGGCGCCATGTGGAGCCTGTTCACCTTCGGTCTCGAGGTCATGCTGCCGGAGGGCGTGATCTACAATCCGTACATGAACTGAGGGCGCCACGATGATCGTCGAATATCTGTCTGACGCCTTCAATCACTTCTCGCTGGCCCTGCAGGGCTTGTGGATCTGGAAGACCATGGCCTTGATGGCCATCGGCGTCGCCGCCGGCCTGATCGCCGGCGCCATCCCCGGCTTCACCATCGCCATGGCGGTGGTGCTGACGCTGCCGTTCACCTTCTCCATGCCGCCCGAGCAAGGGGTCGCGACGATGGTCAGCGTCATGGTCGGTGGCCTTTCCGGCGGCCTCATGGCGGGCATCCTGACCGGTATTCCCGGCACCCCATCGTCGGTCGCCACGACCTTCGACGGCTTCCCCATGGCGCGCGGCGGCCGGCCCGGACTGGCGCTCGGGCTGGGGGTGTGGTCGTCGTTCTTCGGCGGCATCTTCTCGGCCATCTGCCTGATGACCCTGGCGCCGCAACTGGCCCGGGTGGGGCTCGAGTTTCAGCCCTGGGACTTCTTCATGCTGGTCATGTTCGCGCTGACCATCACCGCCAGCCTAGCCGGCAGGCACCTGGTCAAGGGCCTGATCGCCGGCGCGCTCGGGCTCCTGGTGCGCACCGTCGGTGAGGACGAAGCGGTGGGCATGGCGCGCTTCGATTTCGGCACCGACGTGCTGCTCTCGGGCTTCGACTTCATCGCCGTCTTGATCGGCCTGTTCGCCTTCTCGCAACTGCTGAGCGACGTCCGCGACCCGGACAAGGCGCGCATCTCGCTTTCCGAGCAGAGCGCGGTGAAGGCCCGCATCGATCATATCGGCGCGCTCAAGGAGATCGCCAAGCGTTGGATCGTGGTGCTGCGCTCGGCGACCATCGGCGTGTTCACCGGCATCCTGCCCGGCGCCGGCGGCTCGGTCGCCAACATCCTCGCCTACGACCAGGCGAAGAAGGCCTCGAAGACGCCGGAGAAATTCGGCACCGGCACGCCGGAAGGCGTGATCGCGCCGGAAAGCTCCAACAACGCCGTCGAGGGCGGCGCCCTGATCACCCTGATCGGCCTCGGCATCCCCGGCGACGTCACCGCGGCGGTGATGCTGGGCGCGCTGTTGATCCATGACGTGGTGCCGAGCCCGACCTTCATCACCGACGAGCCGGTGCTGGTCTACTCCATTTTCACCGCGTTCTTCATCGCCACCTTCATGATGATCATCCTGCAGTCCTTCATGCTCCGCGTCTTCGTCCTGGTGACGCGGATCCGCATGTACATGCTGGCTTGCGTGATCCTCGGCTTCTGCGGCATCGGCGTGTTCGCGTTGAACAACGTCACCTTCGATCTCTGGAGCCTGTTGTGGTTCGGCATCCTCGGTTTCTTGATGCGCCAGTTCGGGTTCCCGCTGGCGCCGATGATCCTCGGCGTGGTGCTCGGCAACATCGCCGAGTTGAACCTGGCCAGGGCCCTGGCCATCACGCCGGACCTGACGCCGTTCTTCACCCGGCCGTGGTCCATGTTCTTCCTGATCATCGCCGTGTTCTCGGCCGCATTCCCGCTGTTCCAGGAGCACCGGGGCCGCAAGAAGTGGACGCTGTTCTACATGCCGCTGTCGTGCTTCGCGGCCTCGATCCCGTTGTTCATGATGGGCGGCATCCCGCGCCCGATCATCGCCTCCATCGTCGTTGGCTTCGGCGCCTGGACGCTGTGGAAGCGTTGGAAATCCGGGTTCGAGCTCGACGCCTCGCTGGCACCGGAGCATGTGTATAGGGAAGGTTGAGTGCCGCCGCGGATCAATCGTTCGATGAATGACCGCATCGCAATTATTGATTTCCTCGTTAACGGCGGGCGTGATTTACTCGCCGCTTCTTCGACGTTCGGGAGTTCGCCCTAACCATGGATTGGTGGAAAGACATCTACGCCGCGATGAAGGACGCGGAGATCAAGCAGGTCGCATACGTGCCCGACGCCGGGCACGCCAGCCTGATCAACGCCTGCATCGAGGACAACGACATCCGCGCCGTGCCGCTGACCACGGAGGAGGAGGGCATCGCCATGCTCGGAGGTGCCTGGCTCGGCGGCCAGCGCGGCGTGCTGCTGATGCAGTCGTCGGGGGTCGGCAACTGCATCAACATGGTCGGCCTGATGCGGACCTGCCGGTTCCCGTGCGCCACCTTCATCACCATGCGCGGCCAATGGCACGAGGTCAATCCCTGGCAGATGGCCATGG